>NZ_JBXWRJ010000009.1:0-179236 GCF_059612845.1 Ruegeria sp. YKSE079
GTTTCGATGAACACTGCGCCGATTCCCAGCGATACCGCCGCCCGCGCCATCACAGGCGCAAACTCACGTTGGCCGCCGGACGAACCGCCGCGCCCGCCGGGTTGTTGCACCGAATGGGTCGCATCCATCACCACCGGATACCCGGTCTGGGCCATTTGTGGCAGGGAGCGCATATCAGCCACCAGCGTGTTATAGCCGAACGAAGTGCCACGTTCGGTCAGCAGGATGTTGGTATTGCCAGTGCTTTCGATCTTTTCGACTATATTCGGCATCTCCCACGGCGCAAGAAACTGACCCTTTTTTACATTGACCACTGCGCCCGTATTACCCGCAGCCAGCAGCATATCCGTCTGGCGGCACAAAAACGCTGGGATCTGCAGGACGTCTACCGCCTCGGCGGCGATGGCACACTGCGCTTCGGTATGAACATCGGTCAGGACCGGTATGCCCATCGTCTTGCGGATACCATCCAGAACCTGCAACCCCGCATCAATGCCCATGCCGCGTTTTCCAGACAGCGAGGTCCGGTTCGCCTTGTCATAGCTGGCTTTGAAAACGTACTGCGCGCCAGCGGCGTCGCAGGCTTCTTTCATCTGCCCTGCGATCATCTGCGCGTGATCGGCGGTTTCAAGCTGGCACGGGCCCGCGATGATGGTGAGCGGAAGGTCGTTGCCCACTGTCAGATCGGCGATTTTTACATGTTTCATGAGTCTTACGAGGATACCTGTTCACGAAGGATCGACGCGGTAAGCGAGATCATGAGGTAGATACCAGCAAAAACCAGAAATGCCAAAATCGTATTTTCGAACTTGCGTGGATAGCTGGGATCATCGCTGGGCACGGGGTTTACGAACACCGTCAGATAGCGCACCTGACGGTTGGCCTCGATCCGGGTGGTTTCCATTTGCTGCAATGCTGTTTGCAGAATCAGATCCCGTGACGCCAGGTCGGCCTGTGCCATCTGAATGCGAACGTTAAGCTGTGCCAGCGAGTTCTCGCCGTTCGAGGCGTCGAGCATCTCGGCATTGAGCGATGCCAGCACCGCTTCCAGTCTTTGGATATCAGCCTGGGCACCGTCGACTTTGGCCTTGTTCGGGCGGGCGTTGTCCAGCAATGCGGCCAGTTCAAGCTCCTTGTCCTGCAACTGCACCTCGACCTGGTCGATCCGCGCGCGCAGGCTGGCAATCACGCTGGCCGGATCCAGTATCGCACCTTCCTGCTGCAATTGGACCAGTGCCTCCTGCGCGTTTCGACGTTCCGCCTGCGCCATTTCGAAACTGTCGCGCGCGTCCTTCATCTGGTCCTCGCGCTTCTGTTCGGACAGGTCGTTCACCCGTTCTTCGGCATACGAGATCAGTTTTTCGGAATACTCCGTGGCCACCAGCGGATCAGGGGCGATCACTTCCATCCGGATGACACCCTCGGTCGGGTCATAGCCAAGTTTCACTGATCGCTTGTAGATCTTGTAGGCCGCCTCGTTGCTGGCATCGCCAGGCAGGCGTTGTATCTCGTCGATCCAGGGTTGCTGGAACTGTGACTTGAACCCGACGTCGCGATCCAAAAGCAGCATTGCTTCTTTCGATTCCAGGAATGACTGGACCGAGATCGAATCCTGGCTGGTGGCGAACTGGGTGCCTGCAAACAGGCTGCCAACGCTGCCCAGTGCTCCGTCGGCTTGCAGGATGACAAATTCGGACTTGGTCGAATACATCGGCGTGGCGTAGCGATAGAAATAGGTTCCGACCAGCGCGGTGGGCAATATGACGAACATCGCCAGACGGGCCATAAGGCCGAACATCTTTCTGCGGCGACGCCGAGCAATATCGCGCTGAATCTTGCCGATCTCCATCTCGCGACGTTGCGACGGGCTGAGTTCGGTCGAGGGCAGGGTCTCGCGCCGCTCGCGGATGGTTTGCGGCAGCTGTATCCGGTCGCGTGGTTGTTCATCGTCGGACTGGGTTTGCGTAACCACCAGATCCAGCACGTTGGTTCGGCTAGTCGGGTCGATCCCTTTCTGCCGCAGCAAACGCACCGCGTCATAATCCGATGTTGCGGGCAGTTTGTGCTTTTGCGCCAGACGCCTTGCTACGCGCAACTGTCGCCCGGTCAGCCCCTCGCGCTTGATGGCCTCCAGTTCTTCACCCACCTGCGTCTCGGGTTCGTGCTGGCCCAATGCACGGCGAATCCGCTCGGCTGGTGAAAGCTGACCGGTTTCGTGTCCGTCCTCACCTGCGCCGGATGCCTGATCGCGCCGGATGCGATATTTCCTAGCCTTGGGTTTGGTAGTCATAAAGCTGCGTTGCCTCTTCCAAGGTTTCAAAGTGATAAAGCTTACCGTCCATCAGGACGGCAGCCTGATGCGCAAATTTCTCGAGAATCTGCGGGCTGTGCGACACGATCACGATGGTTGTCGTGCGCAACCGTTCCTGCAGGATCGACCCTGCTTTCTTGTTGAACTCCACATCCGTTGTTGCGGGCATCCCCTCATCGATCAAATACATGTCGAAATCCAATGCCAGCATCAACGCAAATGTGAACCGTGACCGCATGCCCGAGGAATAAGTGCCAAGTGGCTGGTCAAAATACTCTCCCAGATCGCACAGCCACCGGCAATAAGCCTCGACATAATCCGGGTCCATTCCATACAGCCTGGCGATATAGCGGGCGTTCTCCATGGCCGAGATGCGTCCGATTACGCCGCCCATGAATCCGAGCGGGAACGAGATGTTGCATTCGCGGCGGATAATGCCCTCGTCCGGTTTTTCCAGCCCCGCCATCATGTTGATCAGCGTCGTCTTGCCTGTACCATTGGGGGCCAGAATGCCCAGCGATTTTCCCAGCTCGACCCGAAAGGAAACGCGGTCGAGGATCACCTTACGCTGGGTGCCCGTCCAGAAGGATTTGCTGACATTCTCGAATTCTAGCATCGTGCGTCTGCCGCTGGGTGGCCTCTGTTTTTGTCGGTGGGCGCGGACCCTGCCAGTACAGGCCGCATGCCGGGTACACTTTTATCTTGGCCACATTATGTCGAAATGTGAAACAAATGATCAACGTGGGATTGATGCGTCCGGCCAATTGTGCGGTCGGGCATTGACCTGCCTCTAGCATTACGGGGCCAGACGGCACAAGTCGCCCCGATCGGGGAGACACTGCAATGACATCGACCGTGGCCCGGGAAATCAGCGCCTGTCGCCTGTGTGCCGACAAGTTCGCGGCAACGGCAACCGCGCATCTGCCGCGCCCGGTTGTCTGGTTCCGTCCCGGTGCGCGCATCCTGATCGCGGGGCAGGCTCCGGGCGCACGGGTCCATGCGTCGGGCCGCCCCTTCACCGATCCCTCTGGTGACCGGCTGCGCGACTGGCTTGGGCTGAACGAGGATATCTTTTACGACCTGTCCCGCGTTGCCGTGGTTCCGATGGCGTTCTGCTTTCCCGGGTACGATGCCCGCAATGCAGACCTGCCGCCACCGCCGATCTGTCGCCGCACCTGGCACGACCGTGTCATCGACGAGTTGGGAGAGATGCCTCTGACCGTTCTGGTTGGCGGCCACGCCCACAAATACCACCTGCGTGCCCGCGCCCCCGTCACCGAGACCGTTCGCAATTGGCGAGACCATGCGCCGCGGGTCTTTGCCTTGCCTCACCCGTCCTGGCGCAATACGGCATGGCTCAGGAAACACCCGTGGTTCGAGGCAGAGCTGCTGCCGGTGCTGCGCGCCCGGGTGCAGGAGGTTCTGAATGACTGAAACAACTGCCCTGGACGTCGCTCATGCGGCAATCGAGGCCACCCCCGACAGCGACGCCGCCCGTTTGCGCTTCTATGAAAGGTTGGCCGACAGCGAACTGTTTCTGATGCTGACCAAAGAGGCGCAGGGTGAAAACATCTCGCCCGAGCTTTTCGACGTGGCGGATGGCCGCTTCGTGCTGGCTTTCGACCGCGAGGACAGGCTGGCGCAATTCGCCGGGCGTCCCGCCCCCTATGCGGCATTGTCGGGACGGGTGCTGTCGTCGATGCTGGCGGGGCAGGGTATCGGTCTGGGTCTGAACCTCGAAGTTGCCCCATCCTCGATCCTGATCCCGGCCGAAGCGCTGGCGTGGCTCAGCGATGCGCTCGGCCACGAACCCGACGAGGTATCGGCGCGAATCACTCGGTTTCTCGCCCCGAAGGGCTTGCCGGATGTCCTGATCCAGGCGCTCGACGTCAAGCTTGCGACTGCGGCCGGGTTGGTCCAACGCGCGTATCTGGTCGGGACCGAAGACGAAACTGGCACCCGCGGGCACCTTCTGGCCTTTGTCGGTGCTGTAGATGGCGCGGAGGGGGCTTTGGCCAAGGCCGCCTCCGAGGCTTTGACCTTTTCCGGCATCGAGGCTGGGACAATGGATGTCGGGTTCTTCTCCGCCTCTGACAGCGCCGTTGAAAAGCTGGCGAAGACGGGATTGTGTTTTGATCTGCCTCAGCCCGAGACGCCGCAGCCTCTGCGCCCGACACCGGGCAGCGACCCGTCCAAGCCGCCGATCCTCAAGTGACGCCCGGCGCACCATCACAACATGGCGCTTCAAGCAGCAGTCGGGCGGTTATTCCGCCGCGTCCTCCAGCTTGTCCTGCGTGCGGGTTTCGAAATCCGACGCCGCGTGCCGCTCGCGCAACTGGAACTTCGGCTCGCCTGATGTCTTGTTGACCATGCGGCCCCGGCTCACCGCCGGGCGGGCGTCGATCTGCCTGGACCAGCGCATCACGTTCTCATAGCTTTCCGCATCCAGAAATTCGGCCGCGCCATAGTTTCGGCCCAGCACCAGTTGTCCGTACCAGGGCCAGATCGCCATGTCCGCAATCGAATAGTCTTCACCAGCGATATAGGTCTTGTTCGCCAACTCCCGATCCAGCACATCCAACTGCCGTTTGACCTCCATGGCAAAGCGGTTGATCGGATATTCCCATTTCTCCGGCGCATAGGCGTAGAAATGACCAAAGCCGCCGCCCAGATAGGGCGCGCTGCCCATCTGCCAGAACAGCCAGTTCATCACCTCGGTGCGCGCCGGGCCGCTTGCAGGCAGGAAAGCCCCGAACTTTTCGGCCAGATGAAACAGGATCGAACCGCTCTCGAATACCCGCACCGGTTCATCCCCGGACCGGTCGACGAGCGCAGGGATCTTTGAATTCGGATTGATCTCGACAAAGCCCGAACTGAACTGGTCGCCGTCCCCGATCTGGATCAGCCACGCATCGTACTCGGCGCCTTCGTGCCCCTGCTCCAGAAGCTCTTCAAGCATGACCGTCACCTTCACCCCGTTCGGCGTGGCCAGCGAGTAAAGCTGTATCGGATGTTTGCCTACCGGCAGGTCCTGGTCATGGGTCGCGCCGGCTATGGGACGGTTGATATTGGCGAATTGCCCGCCGTTTTCCCGGTCCCACACCCAGATCTTCGGGGGAGTATAGCTGGTTAGATCGCTCATTCTGCGCCTCTTCGAGTTGTTCGTGCCACCGGGTGCCTCTTGCTCAGTTAATATTTCATTTTTCTATGTCTACCCCCAGAGGTGGAATAAAAAAGCTGTAACATATCCCGATTTCAGCTCACGAAACTTCTTTGCCCGTCACAGAGCCGCGAGGCCCTCTTCGTTCCCGGCCCGAAATGCATATTGTCCTCGCAGATCAACCGACGCCGCCACACGGCGCATTGGAAAACCGAAAGGACCGATTTGATGAAACGTCTTCTTGCTGCGCTGGCCGCCACGGCCGCCTTTGCCATTCCTGCCTATGCCGGCCCGCAATATGTTGACGGAACCGGCTACGCCGCGTCCGGCTATGATGTCGTCGCCTATCGCGATCTGTCGCAATCGGCCGTCGGTCAGGCGCAGCCCGAAGGCGTCAAGGGCAACGCCGCCTTCACCGCCGAATACAACGGCGCCACCTGGGCATTCGTCTCCGAGGAGAATCGCGAAAAGTTTCTTTCAAATCCAGAACATTTCGCGCCGCAATACGACGGCCATTGCGCCTATGGCGTGTCGCGCGGCGGCAAGGTTCCGGGCAACCCGAACCTGTGGCGCATCGTGGATGACAAGCTTTATCTCAACATCACCAAGAACGTTGTCGGTTTCTGGGAAGAGGATATCCCCGGCAACATCAATCTGGCTCAGGGGAACTGGCCGGGCATCGAGCCCGATGCCGCATCGACCAACGTGATCCCGAATTTCACCTCCAGCGCTCCGACCAAGTAAATCGGCTGAATGTGAGTAACGAGTGTACGCCCGGGCGTACTGCCCGGGCTTTTTATGTCTGCAACTCAGTCAGGCTGCGTCTGTTTCATTCTAGTCCCAAATACCCCGGGGGTGAATTGCCCGCAGGGCAAGAGGGGCAGCGCCCCTGATTTCCCCAAAAGGGGCGCGACGCGTTCAAGCAACCTTCCTGTTCAGTAATGCCCTGCAACAAAACCACGCCGAAAACCGGAGTAGTTCATTGTCTGGTTGTGGAAAGGTTTCAGCGCCGCCGGTCGCGGCGGGCGCTCATTGGCTGAAAGGCCACGCCCACATGCGCCTCGCAATAGGGTTTTCCCTGTTCCACAGGCAGGCCGCAGAACCAGAAATCCTCGGTCGCCGGATCGCCGACGGGCCATTTGCAAGTCCGCTCGGTCAATTCCATCAGTGTCAGCTTCTTGGCCTTTTTCTCGATCTCGTTGACCTTGGCCAGTGCTTCGGGGCTGATTTCATTGGCCGAAGGTTGCGGCGGCAGCGGTTGGCCCGCCGGGATGATCTGGCGGCGCGGCGGTGTGGCCGGTTTGGTCTCGACCGCAGGCGCCGGGGCTGGGCGCGCCGGTTCGGTCTTGGGGGCGGGTTTCGGTTTTGCTTCGGCTTTCGGGGCGGGGGTCGGTTTTTCCTTGGGTTCCGGTTTGGCCGCAGCTGCGCCCGTAGTGCGGTTCGACAGGCCCAGACGATGCACCTTGCCGATTACCGCGTTGCGGGTGACCCCACCTAATTCCTTGGCGATCTGGCTGGCCGACTGGCCTTCGCCCCACATTTTCTTGAGCAGCTCTACACGCTCGTCAGTCCAGGACATGGGTTGCCTTTCAAAAGCGGGAAAGCGGCCCCCTTGATCGCGGCCGCCTTCGGAATTCGTCATAGGCCCCTATTCTAATCACTGTGCGCCGAGTTACAAGCTGTCTTCGAATCGGATGAGGGGCGGATGATGCAGAATTTCGTCGATCGGGGCGCACCACGCTTTGGCCGCTGCAACTGGATGGGTCTCTATACGCTGGCGCAGCGCGAAGTGCAGCGATTTCTCGCGGTTTGGACCCAGACCTTGCTGGCGCCACTGGTGACCGCCGGGCTGTTCCTGCTGATCTTCAACATCGCAATCGGGCCCGGGCGCCCCGATGTGATGGGAGTGCCATTCCTGACCTTCCTGGCTCCAGGCATCATGATGATGACGGTGATCCAGAACGCCTTTGCCAACACCTCGTCGTCAATGGTGATAGCCAAGGTGCAGGGCAATATCGTCGACACGCTGATGCCGCCGCTCTCGCCGCTGGAAATTCTGCTGGGCTATCTTGCCGGGGGCGTTGCCCGCGGCGTCCTGATTGCGCTGGCCGTCAGCATCGCATTGGCGCTGGTGCTGGGAATGATTCCGTACCATCCGCTCGTCGCCCTTGCCTTTGTCATCCTCGGCGGCGCCTTCATGGGTGCACTTGGCCTATTTGCCGGGATCTTTGCCAACAAGTTCGACCAGATGGCGGCGATCACCAACTTCATCGTTACGCCGCTGGCCTTCTTGTCCGGCACCTTCTACTCGGTCGAAGCGCTGCCGCCGGTACTGAACCGGCTGTCCCATGCCAATCCGGTTTTTTACCTTATTGACGGGCTGCGCTTCGGGATGATCGGCGTTTCCGACAGCTCTCCTTTTGTGGGTCTGGTGATCTGCACGCTGGCGACTGTCGCGGTTTGTTGCGTGACATGGCAGATGATCAGAACCGGATACCGGCTCAAATCCTAGGCGGTTTCCGGCTCGGCCAGCGTACCCGGCAGCAACGCTATGCGCGGTCGTCCAAGCCTGGGATGCAGGCGCGCCGCGACCTGCCAGGCGCCGAACAGCGCAAGACCACCGGCGGCAAAAACGCCCGCAACCGGTGCTACCAGCAAGACCACCGAGGCAACGCCAGGTGTCAGAATGCCCGAGACATCGCGATAACTGGAATAGATCGCCGACATCTCGGTGCGCTCGGACGGTTTGACTGCCAGCAGGAATGGCAGTCCGGCACAGATATCCAGCACGATCAACCAGACCGAGCCGAGGACCAAACTGGCTACCGACACGACGGGCCAGCCCGACAACACGCCCGCCCCGGCGAAACAGGCCGCGCAGGCCAGAAACCCGATACGGACCGCGCTGCGCAGCGACCGCCCCTGCACCCAGCGCAGGATCAGCGGCGCTGCAAACAGCATGGCGTTGGTCAGCGACAACAGGATGCCGCCCAGCTGCTCACCTAACCCGTTTTCGATGGCAAAGATTGGCAGATAGACCACATAAATCCACCAGCCGCAGGACCGAATCATGGCAAACATGTACCCGGCAACCAGCCGCGGCTGCGCGAAAAAGCGCGGCAGAAAGGCCAGTGGATTTCGTGCCGGACCGCGCGCTTTTGCGATCAGCTTGCCGTTGCCCAGCCTCAGCCACCAAAACACCGCCAGCATCAGGATCGCTGCCGTACCGCTTATGACAAACGGGGCAGGTGGCCAGACCTCCATCAATAGCACCCCGGCCATCGGCCCGGCTGTCCAGCCCAAAGCGCTATAGAACATTCGGCTCGTTTCGCATCTTCCCAGCTCGATCCGATCGATATAGTCCAGCACATAGGCGTTGAAGCAGATGAAGGTGACAACTGCGGCCACCGTATTGCAGGCCAGCGCCGCCATGACGGTTTCAGGCGTGCCCTGAATGGCAAGACCGGCCCCGGTGACATAGAGTAGCGTACCGCCCGTATAGGCCCAGCGGCGCGGGATGAAACGGATGGCAAAAGGTACCATCAGACCTGCGGACAGCGAGGCGATGCCAACCAGGAAATACAGAAACGAGACCTGTGCCGCATCCTGCAGCGCCCGGTACAGCACCAGGGGAAAGACCGAGATCAGAATGCCGCGCACAACCGCTTCGAGACCGGCAAGGATGCCGAAATCGCGAACGGATGGGGCAGGAGCGTGGCGAACCCACTCGGGAATGCGTCTTTCGTGCATGCGGCAATCTTTCTAACCAACAAGCGCCAAAATTGCCGGATTGCACCATTGCTTCATCAACAATTGCGACATGGGCGTCGCGCATGGACCCGGATTTCGGGAATTTTACTGGGTTGCGTGGAACATAAGCTTAGCGGCGTCTCGCTTCTCGCCAGACCAGGATAAGCGCGCTTGTCAGGATGATCGCGGCCCCCGTGACCGTGACCAGATCGGGAACGACAGAAAAGGCAGCAAAGTCATAACACGCAGCAAAGATCAGCGTGGCATAGCTGATCGGCGCCACGAAAGAGGCATCGGCACGCGCCATACCATTGACGAAACAGAATTGCGCACAAGCCATCAAAACGCCAACGCCCGCCAGCGCCGCCCATTGGGCGGGCGTGGGTTCGTGCCAGACGAATAGCACGGCCACCGACGCAATGGTCAGGCCCATCGCGTTGTTGATCAGCAGAACCTGCAAGGCGATCTCGCGCCCCGCCAGCTTTTTGATGAAAATCAGCTCCATTCCAATCACTGCCGCTGCCGTCAGCGCTAGCAGAGCCGCAGGCTGAAAACTCGCCGGCGTAGGGCGCAGCAGAACCAGTGCCCCGATAAGCGCGACACCTGCCGCCAGCCAGCGCCACGGGCCAACCCGCTCGCCCAAAAGTGGGATTGCCAGCACCATGCCGAATACCGGGTTGAGAAAGGAAATCGCGGTGGCGTCCGCCATCGGAATATAGGCGACCGAAGCAAACATCAGCGTCACACCGGCCCAGCCGAAACTCGTCCGGCCCAGATGCAGCCTCCAATGGGGCCGCGTCAGGTGTGGGCGGAACGCCGCCACCGCCATAACGATAACCAGAAAAGCGAACAGAAACCGCCCGTGACTGATCTGCATCGCGTGCAAGGGAGGCCCGAGTGTATCCGTCCCCAAGGCCTTGGCCAACAGCGTCGTCGCCGCGATAAAGGCGGTCGCGACAAAGATCAGCCCTGCGGCCAAAGCAGGATTTTGCGCCTTCGGGGTGAACATGGGCGAAAGCGGTGCGCCAAAAAAGGGGCCTTGGCAAGACGCAATTCAGCGCTCAGCGCAAAACCGGTGGGGCCGCCAGCGCCGCCTTGGCTTGTTTGAGGCTGTCCAAAAAACGCTCCGCCCGCACAATCCGCGCTTCGACCTCGTCAATCCGGTCCTGCAGAAACGCCTCGCCGTCAAAGCTGTCGGGATCGGCGGCTTCCAACTGCCCCAGCAACATGACCAGTTCCGCAATGCTGATGCCTGCCGCCTGTGCATCGGCAACTTGCTCCAGGGTGATCAGCGCGTCTTCGGGATAGTCGCGATAGCTGTTGGTGTTGTCCGGCCCCGGATCTGACCGGATCAGCCCTTGGCGTTCATAAAACCTCAGCGTGTCGCGGCTCAGCCCGCTGCGCCGCGCAAGTTCCCCGATCCGCATGTTTCAAAACCGTTGACTTAACTCCATGGTTTTGATCCTATGTCAGACAGTCATTATCTGCAAGGACAAGCACCATGGGTCCCAAATGCCAAAGTTGCGGCATGCCGCTGTCAAAAGATCCCCAGGGCGGCGGGTCCGAAGCTGACGGCGGGCGAAGCACGCGTTACTGCTCGCTGTGTTACGAAAACGGTGCGTTCCGCCATCCCGACGCATCGCTGGAAGAGTTTCAGTCTCATTGCGTCGATGCCCTTGTCGCCAAAGGCATGCCCCGCATCCTTGCCTGGGCTTTCACTCGCGGCATGGGCAAGCTCGACCGCTGGCGCTCGGCGGGATGATCCGGCGGCAATTTTGACCCTGCGGCAATAATAGGGTTTTCAGGCTGTCTTTTCACGTCTATAGAGCGGCCATGATCAAACGCGCACATATCCAGCTGCTCCGACGCCGACGCCTCTCTGCGTAATCGGCCTGTTTGATCCCATGTGCCTGCCAAATTGGCACAAATCTCACCAAATCTGTTGACGAACCGGGCCTTCGTGTATCACTCACGAGGCTCAAACGACCCGAAAAGGATGATCCAATGATCCCGTCCGTTCTGCCGACCTATAACCGCGCGCCCTTGTCATTTGTAAAGGGCGAAGGCGCCTGGCTGACCGAGGCGGATGGCCGACGTTTTCTGGACCTCGGCGCAGGGATCGCGGTGAACGCGCTGGGCCACGCCCATCCGGCGCTGGTGGCCGCCCTGACGGAACAGGCCCATGCGCTGTGGCATGTCTCGAACCTCTACAACATCCCGCAACAGCAGGCACTGGCAGACAAGCTGGTCGAACACACCTTTGCGGATACGGCATTCTTTACGAATTCCGGTACCGAAGCCTGTGAACTGGCCGTGAAAATGGCCCGCAAGTATTTCTATGACAAAGACCAGCCCGAACGGGTTGAGATCATCACCTTCGATGGTTCCTTCCATGGCCGGTCGTCGGCGGGCATCGCAGCGGCCGGGTCCGAGAAGATGACCAAAGGCTTTGGCCCGCTTTTGCCGGGCTTTGTCCACGTCACCTTTGGCGATCTCGACGGTGTCACCGACGCCATCACGGAAAATACCGCAGCCATCCTGATCGAACCGATTCAGGGCGAGGGTGGCATCCGCCCCGTACCCGATGCCGAACTCAAGGCCCTGCGTGCCATTTGCGACGAACACGGTCTGCTGCTGATCCTGGACGAGGTGCAATGCGGCGTCGGTCGGACCGGCAGGCTCTTCGCCCATGAATGGGCCGGGATCACCCCGGATATCATGATGGTCGCCAAAGGCATCGGCGGTGGTTTCCCCCTCGGCGCTGTGCTGGCAACCGAAGATGCGGCGTCCGGTATGACCGCAGGCACGCATGGCTCCACCTATGGCGGCAACCCGCTGGGCTGCGCCGTGGGCTGTGCGGTGATCGATCAGGTCGCCACACCCGCCTTTCTCGAAGGTGTCAACCGCAAGGCCGGCCTGTTGCGCCAGAAACTCGAAGGCCTGGTCGCCGATCACCCCGAGGTCTTCGAAGAGGTGCGCGGATCGGGCCTGATGCTCGGCCTGAAATGCAAGGCGCCAAATATAGATGTGGTCAATGCGGGCTATGACAATCTGGTCATCACCGTCCCCGCCGCCGACAACGTCATCCGCCTGCTGCCGCCCCTGACCCTGACCGAGGATGACATCGCCCAGGCCATGATCCGCCTCGAAAAGGCCGCCAATCAGATCGAAACACAGCTCGCAACTGCCTGAGCTTCATCTTTTCCCAAATACTCCGGGGGTGTGGGGGCAAGGCCCCCACCGCCCGACCAGCCAAAAGCGAAGCGATATGAACCATTTTCTCGACATCCACAAAACCGATGCCACCGCGTTGCGGTCCATGATCGATCAGGCGGGCGCGATGAAACAGGCGCGTCTGGGCCGTCCCAAGGCCGCCCCTGATGACGAACAGCCGCTAAAAGACCGCATGGTCGCGCTGATCTTCGAAAAGCCCTCCACCCGGACGCGCGTGTCCTTTGACGTTGGCGTGCGCCAGATGGGCGGCCAGACCATGGTGCTGTCAGGTAAGGACATGCAGCTGGGTCACGGCGAAACCATTGCCGATACGGCCCGTGTGCTGTCGCGCTATGTCGACATGATCATGATCCGCACCTTTGATGAGACCATCCTGACCGAGATGGCCGAATATTCCGACGTGCCCGTCATCAACGGCCTGACCGATCGCACCCATCCCTGCCAGATCATGGCCGATGTTTTGACGTTCGAGGAACACCGCGGCCCCATCGCGGGCAAGAAAGTGGTCTGGACCGGCGATGGCAACAATGTCTGCGCCTCGTTCCTGCACGCCGCCGGTCAATTCGGCTTCGATCTGACCTTCAGCGGCCCGGCCCAGCTTGACCCTGAAGAAGAGTTCATGGGTTTTGCCCGCCAGAAGGGTTCCAGAGTCGTCATCGAACGGGACCCGCACAAAGCGGTCGAGGGCGCTGATCTGGTGGTTGCCGACACCTGGGTTTCGATGCATGACAGTCAATCCGCCAAGGAACGTCGTCACAACATGCTGCGCCCTTATCAGGTCAACGCGGAACTCATGTCACATGCCAAACCTGACGCGCTGTTCATGCACTGCCTGCCCGCACATCGTGAGGAAGAAGCAACCTCCGAGGTCATGGACGGGCCGAACTCGGTCATCTTCGATGAGGCCGAGAATCGCCTGCACGCGCAAAAGGCCATCATGCGCTGGTGTCTGGAGCAGTGATCGGGGATTGCCCGGCCGTCGCGCCGGGCATAACCAATGCCTGCGCCTCCGGCCCTGCGAACCAGTCGTGCAGCGCCGTCTCTATTACCTGAACCACCTTGCGCGGAGGACCTTCGGCCCTCCCCGAAACCAGATGCAAACCGGGCAGACCGCCGCCCAGCGGTCGCGCAACCAGCGGATCCCCTGCATAGCTCAGCATCGTTTTGGGGCGCATGTTCAATACGGCGATACCCAACCCGGCCCCGACCAGCGCCCGCACCATTTCCAGCGTGCTGGCCGTGGCAGCGATGTGCGGCTCTATCCCGGCCCGCCGTAGCAAACCACGCACATAAGGGCCTGCAAGCGGCAGATCCAACACCACCATCGGCTGTCCCGTCAAAGCTTGCGGATCGATCTCTGCGTCTGCGGCCAGGGCATGGCCCTCGGGCAGCAGCACGTAGGGCGGCAAATCCAGCAGCGGACGCGTTTCCACACCGGCCAGCAACTCGTCTCCGGCAAAGATGCTGATATCCAGCCTGCCCTCCAGCAAACCGGTTTGCGCGGTGATGTTGTCGCATTCACGCAAATCAAGCGTGATATTCGGGTGCCTTGCCAGCAGTGGGTTCAGAATGGCTGGCAGAAACGCGGGCGCGGTGGGGGCATAATAACCGATATGCAATTTGCCCTGTAGCGCATGACCCAACGCGTACCCTTCGTGCATGACGTCGCCATAGCTCTCAATCAGCCCACGCACCCGCGCAGCCAGCGCCTGACCAGCCGGGGTTGGCGCTATGCCCCGGGCCCGTGCGCGCCGGACCAGCGTTGTGCCGAACTCGGCCTCAACCCGGTCCAGCGCAGCGGCAACTGCCGATGGTGCCAGATTCAATACCTCTGCCGCGCCGGCGATTGATCCGGTTTCGACCGCAACCATGAAAGACCGCAGCATGCGCAACGACAGGCGCAATTCATCCATATCCAGGCCCAATTCGATTTTTCTGTTCTTATTCTCCAATATTTTCTGTTTTTCATGGGAAGTCAAAGCTGTCACGGTGTGCTGCATCCGTACGGAGCCTCCGATGACCAAACCGCAGTTGCCCGGATGGGCTCACATTCCGGAAACGCCAATTCTGGTTTCTCCATTCTTTTCATGGCCGCCTGACCCGCGCCGCATGGTGCGCTGGGTTACCGCGCGGTGGCTTGGCGTCGCCGAGAACGTGATCGTGCTGGCGCTGGCCATGATCAGCTGGATCTGGCTGACGCCTTCGCTTGACCGTATGGTCACCCTGTCACCGGATTGGATTGCGCTCATCTGGCTGCGCAACATCGGGCTGATGCTGCTGGTTGCTGGCGGGCTGCACCTGTTCTTCTTCGGTCGCAAACTGCAGGGTGACCGCCTGAAATTCGACCCGCGCCCGCTGTCGGACAAGGGGCGGCAGTTCAGCTTTTCCAATCAGATACATGACAACATGTTCTGGAGCCTGACTAGCGGTGTCGGCTGCTGGACGCTCTGGGAAGTGGCAATATTGCATGGCATGGCGCGCGGCTGGCTGCCGGTGTTCATGCCGTCAGACCACCCCTTTCTCTTCGTGTTGATCCTGCTGCTGACACCGGTCTGGATTTCGTTCCACTTCTACTGGATTCATAGGGTGTTGCATTGGGGGCCGCTCTATCGGCTGGCGCATGCTCTGCATCATCGCAACGTCAATGTTGGTCCGTGGTCCGGTCTGTCCATGCACCCTGTCGAGGCACTATTCTTTTTCTCCTCCGTTGTGATCCACCTGATCGTACCGTCGCACCCCATGCACGTCCTGTTCCACCTGTTCCATCAGGGCCTGACGGCAGCCAGTTCGCATACCGGTTTCGAAAGCCTGTTGGTGCGCGATCGCAAAACTTTGGCGCTGGGTACCTTCCACCACCAGATGCACCACCGCTACTTTGAGGTGAACTATGGCAATCTGGAAATGCCATGGGACCTCTGGTTCGGCACCTTCCATGATGGTACACCCGAAGCCCACACCCGCCTAAAAGACCGCCGCCAGCGCCGCTCGCAATAGCCCCGTTGCCTTGGCGCCGGATTCACCCAATGATAGCGCCGGGGAAAGGGGGACACGGGGGCATGCACATAACCATCGCGGGCGCGGGCAGCATCGGCTGTTTTTGCGGCGGATTGCTGGCGGCAAGTGGCCATGACGTCACGCTGCTGGGCCGTTCGCGCATTCTCGACCGGATCGAAGAGCACGGTCTCACGGTCACCGATTTCTCGGGACTCAAGCTGACCGTCCCGGTCGACCGTCTTACCCTGACGACGGATCCCGCCTGCATGGCGCTGGCCGATGCCGTTATCGTCACCGTGAAAAGCGGCGCAACCCAAGAGATGGCGGACCTGATCGGCCAATACGCGCTGGCCATCACCCCGGTGCTGTCCTTCCAGAACGGTCTTGCAAATGCCCGGATGCTCCGCGCGCATTTGCCCAAACGGGATATCCGCCCCGCGATGGTGCCGTTCAACGTGGTCCCCACCGGCCCGGCGACCTGGCATCGGGCGACATCGGGCGATATCATGATAAAGGGCGGTCCGGGCGATTTGGCCTGGAAGTTGTCGGTGCCATACCTGCCGATTGTCGAGACCACTCGGATCGAAGCGGTGCAATGGGGCAAGCTGGTGATCAACCTCAACAACGCGCTCAACGCCCTGTCCGGGCTGACCCTGCGCGAACAGTTGCTGGACCGGGAGTGGCGGCGGCTGATGGCCGACCAGATGGCCGAGGCGCTGGGCGTGCTGAAAGCCGCCCGCATCGAGGTGGCTTCGCACACGCCGGTGCCTGCCTGGATGGTGCCTCATATCCTGCGCCTGCCCACGCCGGTCTTTACCCGGATCGCCGCGCAGATGCTGACCATCGACCCCAGCGCGCGCACGTCGATGGCATATGACCTCAAGGCGGGGCGCCCAACCGAAATCGACAGCCTGCAGGGCGAGATCATCCGGCTGGGCGAAGTGCATTCCGTCCCGACCCCGATCTGCAACAGGGTCGCCACGCTGATCCGCGACGCCTCACGATCGGGCAACCGCAACCCCGGTCTCGACTCTGCGTGGATTGCGGCGGTGAATTGAAATCCAGCACTCAAATGCCTTGGCATTTCGGTTATAGGTGTGGGTGATCTGGGTGTCCTATGGGCCGTCGGTTCGTCCCGTGCCAAAATACTGGCAAATACGGACATCTTAATGCAAAATTGGTCGATCCGGCCTGCCAATCGTGCCGTACGACAAGGTCGGCTGCGATCAGACAACGACGAAGTATGCCTTTTTCGTATTCAGAGTTGCGTTTACGATGATTATGCAATCGACACGGTCCGCAAGGATTATTCCCCATATTCGGGCTTTGTCCCGGGCCGGGTTGAATGTCGAACACGCCTTCGCCCGAAACGGTTTGCCGACACTCGCGCTTGAGCGTCCCGACGTCAGATTGTATTCACCACGTACTTACCGAGTTCTGCACGATCTCGGAAGGCGTGAGGGATTCGCAAACCTGGGTTTTTACGCCTCGTCCGAACAAAAGTTCGAAGCTTTCGAAGACCCCTTCAAAAGCTGGGTCGCCGGGGCGCTATCCGTCTGGCAGGCGCTGTTGCGTTTTTTTGTCGCCCTGAACATCGTCAACCCCACCAGATGCGGCGCAATTCAGATCCGGAACCAGACAGCGGTCGTCATCATAACGGTGGCGGATCCGCGGCCAAATTCGACGTGGTTGAACTATTCGGACTGGAACTGTGTGTGGATCATCGTTCAGATCATGCGCAGTGTACTTGGCCCGGATTTCGCGCCTGACTCCGTGGCCGTGATGTCAACATGGGCCAGCCCTGCGGAAATCGACAGACTATTGCCGGGAACCCGGGTGTCATGCGGTTGTCCTCAACTCGAGGTCAGGTTTCCCGGGGCGCTACTTTCGCGCAGATTTGCTGCAATCACCTCGACCCCACCGGGTCCGGGGCATTTGTATGAGACGGCGAAATCGCAGCCGTCGCGAACATTGGGCGAAGTGCTGAGGCCCTATCTTCTTGACGGGCAAGTCCAAAACTTGGCAGAGTTTTCGGCAATCCTCGAAGTCAGTCCGCGCACCCTGCAACGCAAGCTCAAGGGAAACGGCCTGACGTTTTCGGCATTGTTAACGCAGGAAAGAACCCGGTTGGCGATGGATATGTTGCGCGACCGCAGCCTGTCGCTGGCCGAGATCAGTACGGCCTTGGGCTACTCAGAACAATCAAGCTTCACCCGTGCATTCAGCAGGACAATGGGTATCGCCCCGGGCGCATGGCAAGGCCTCTACACGCATTGACTTGTCGGAATGGTTTGCCACTTCAGGTGGCGCGAAATGTCAATACAAATACCAGCCAACGTAGCACAGTGAACGAAACGTCTCGTTTGATGGCGCAAATTCTCTACCAACAGGAGATGCTAATGAAATGCTTGGTTCTTTCAGTTATTGCAGCAGCGACCGCATCGCTGGCATCCGCGCAAGAGGATGCCGGACAAGTTCTTTTCACGAATGTACATGTGTTTGACGGGGTCAGCGACACCAGGATTGAAAATGCCAACGTGCTTGTCGAAGGAAACCTGATCAGAAAGTTTTCGACCGAAGCAATCGATGCCGCCGGGGCCACGGTGATCGACGGCGGGGGGCGCACGCTGATGCCGGGCTTGTCCGATACACATACCCACATTGCCTTCGGCTCGCTCAGCCAGGTGAATTTCCTGGTTGGCCTCGAAGGCTACAACTACATTCACTCGACCATCGACGCCGAAGCTATGCTGATGCGCGGCTTCACCTCGATCCGGGACATGGGCGGAAACACATTCGGGCTGAAAAAAAATCGACGAGGGGCTGGTTCCGGGGCCGCGGATTTATCCGGCCGGTGGTGCGATCAGCCAAACTGCCGGACACGGCGATTTCCGCTTTCCAAATCAGGCGAACCCCAGCTTTGGCGGCGATCTGGCAGCCCCCTACGAGCAGGGTCACGGCTTCCTGGTCGATGGGGTGCCTGCAGTACTTGCGGCGGTGCGCGAGAACCTGAAATTTGGGGCTTCGCACATCAAGGTGATGGCCGGTGGCGGCTACAGCTCGCCGGCGGACCCTCTGTTGGGTAACCAGTTCACGTTTGAGGAAATCAAGGCCGCTGTCGATACAGCTGCCGATTGGGGCACCTATGTCACCGTACACGCCTATCACCCCAGCGCCATCGAGCGGGCGATCAACGCAGGTGTCAAGGATGTCGGCCACGGCCAGCTTCTGACCAAGGAAATCTTGCAGCGCATGGCGGAAGAGGGCGTGTTCCTCAGCACCCAGCCCTTTACCGTCTGCAACGAACCGCAGTTGGACGATTTCTCGAACGCCAAGCTGGCTCAGGTCTGCGAGGGTACCGCCAATGTTTATCAATGGGCCAAGGAAATTCCGAACCTCAAGGTGACCTACGGTACCGATTTGTTCTTTGTCCCTGCCGAAATGTTCGAGGAGCAGGCAAAAATGATGGAACGCCTTCTACCCTGGTACAAGCCGGTGGAAATTCTGCGCATGGCGACCAGCACGGCCGGGGAACTGTTCGCCTTCAGCGGCGATATGCGCAATCCCTATCAGGAAGGCACCCTGGGCACAGTCGCCGAAGGTGGATATGCCGATCTACTGCTTGTGGATGGCAACCCACTCGAGGACCTGAGCGCGGTGACGAACCACGAGAACCTCAGGATCATCATGAAAGACGGAGTGATCCACAAGAACACGCTGAACTGAACTGCCAACAGACGACTCAGATCAAACCAGCGTGTTCAGGATCAGGAAGATCACCGCCGACATGAGTGCGGCGGCAGGCACAGTGATCACCCAAGCGGCAACGATGGTCATGAAATGCGACCGCCGCACCAGCTTGCGGCGCTGGCGTTCTTCACGCGCCAGACGCAACTCGGCCGGTGTCTGGCTGGCCGAGTTCCGCCGCCGGCGATCGGAATGCCATTCGCGATAGAATCCTACGCCAAAGACACCGCCCACCGCGATATGGGTGGAACTGACTGGCAGGCCCAGCCAGCTTGCGACAATTACCGTGATGGCGGCGGACAATGCCACGCAATAGGCGCGCATCGGGTTCAGCTTGGTGATCTGGCTGCCAACCATGCGGATCAGCTTGGGGCCGAACAGGAACAGGCCGAACGAGATGCCGAACGCCCCGATCACCATCACCCAGCTCGGGATCGATACCTTGGCGGAAAAGCTGCCGAACTCGGTCGCGTGCACGATGGCCGCCAGCGGACCGACCGCATTGGCGACGTCATTGGCACCATGGGCAAAGCTCAACAGCGCCGCCGAAATGACCAACGGTAGGCCGAACAGCGTCTTGACCGACTTGGTGCGGTTCTCCATGCCCTCGGATTTGCGCCGCACCAGCGGCACGGTGATGGCCCAGGACGCAACCGCGGCGACAAGACCGATCAACAGGGCGTATTCCAGATCGATCTTGACGATCTTTTTCAGTCCCTTGACCGCAAGGTAAGAGGAGAAAGCGCCCGCCATGACCGCCACGAGTATCGGGACCCAGCGGCGCGCGGCGGCGATCTTGTCGTCTTGATACTGGATCTTGTGCTTGATAAGCGCCAGAAACAGTGCCGCGATCGCACCGCCCAGCACTGGCGAGATCACCCAGCTTGCCGCGATCGTGCCCATCGTCGACCAGCTGACCGCCGACAGGCCCGCCGCTGCGACGCCGGCCCCCATCACGCCGCCCACGACCGAATGCGTGGTCGATACCGGTGCACCAACCCATGTGGCCAGGTTCACCCACAGGGCCGAGGATATCAGCGCCGCCATCATCGCCCAGATAAAGACCTGGGTATCCTCGACCGATGCCGGATCGATAATGCCCTTGGAAATGGTCGACACCACGTCACCGCCCGCCAGCAAGGCGCCCGCGCTTTCGGCGATTGCTGCAATGGCGATGGCCCCGCCCATGGTCAGGGCATTGGCGCCCACCGCAGGCCCCATGTTGTTGGCCACGTCATTTGCGCCGATGTTGATGGCCATATAGGCCCCGAACGCCGCCGCAGCGATGACAATGACGTTGCCACTGACACCGCCAAAAAAAACTGACGCCACCAGACCTGCAAGCACGATGAAGGCCAGCGATATGCCCGGTGCAACCAGCGGACGCGAGACATAGCTCGTGGCCGCCTCCACACGCGAGATGCGCTTGAGGTCCTTATCGAGGGATTTCCAGCGGGTTGGTGTCGGTGAATCGGTCATGATCTTTCGGCAGCAGGTGTCACGTCGCGCCCGCGACTAGTCGCTTGCCCCCCGACCCGCAAGAGAAACGTCAAAAAACCTTCGTGAATGCGCTACAATTGACGCAGAATGGCCTGCAGTTCGGGTTCGTTCACCCGGTTGGCAGCATCTGCCGGAGACATCCATTTCCGCTTGCGCTCATGCGCCTCGGGGTAATCGTCTGACAGGCTGTCGACCAGCAACCGGTAGACGCTGGTCCGGACGGTCTGCGACGACCCGTCATCCAGCACCTTGTCATAGGAATACCGTCCCACCGGGTCTTGCCAGACATTCGCCTTGCGCACGCCGGCCTCTTCCCACGCCTCGCGAAGTGCGCTTTCCGGCCCGTCCAGCCCGTCGATGGGCCAGCCCTTGGGCACGATCCAGCGGCCCGATCCCCGGCTGGTGATCAGCAGAACCTCGTCGCCGCGCTTGGTGGGCCGCGTGCACAGCGCCGCAACCTGCACCCCGTCAGGGCGCCGGACCAGAGGTCGCACAACCTCTTCCCAAGCTTTCCGTAACCGTTTGTTCATCGGACCGATTTCGTGTTCGCGCTGATAAATCGATGCCGCTTTAAATAAAGGTTTCGCGGTCGGATTCAACGGGAGGCGCAGAATTTATTCACAACCGTCACCGGGTTGCGCCGGTTTCCGCCATATCGCATTCTGCGCCGGTCAAACAGCACGGGGACAGGCATGGGCAAGGCAAGGATCGGGGTCTACGGTCTGGGAACGATGGGCAGCGCATTGGCCCTGAACTTTGCCGAAAATGGCATCCCCATCTGCGTCACAAATCGCGAGGTGGACTGGATCGATCCATTCGTGACCCGGGCCGGGCCATTGGCCGACAGGATCAGCACGGCCCCAACCCTGGCAAAGTTTGTCGCGCAGCTCGAAACCCCGCGCCTGATTCTGCTGATGATCCCGTCGGGCGCGCCGGTTGATGCCATGATCGATGCTATCCGCCCGCTTCTGTCGCCCGGCGATACCCTGATCGATGCTGGCAACGCCGATTTCAACGACAGCCGCCGCCGCTCGGCAGAGTTTGCGGGAACGGGGCTGCACTTCGTCGGCATGGGCGTTTCCGGCGGAGAAGAGGGCGCGCGCCACGGCCCTTCGATGATGGTGGGCGGCTCGGATCACAGCTGGCACCACCTGCGACCGTTGCTGGAACCGATTGCCGCCAAGTTCGACGGAGATCCTTGCGTCGCGCATCTTGGCCCTGACGGCGCGGGGCATTTCGTCAAGACTGTGCACAACGGCATCGAATATGCCGACATGCAGATGATTGCAGAAATCTACGGCCTCCTGCGCGATGGGGCAGGGTGGGAGGCACCGCGCATCGGCGCGCTGTTCCGGCGTTGGGAAACCGGCCCGCTTGCCTCGTTCCTGGTCGAGGCCACCGCCCGCGTCCTGCTAGCCACCGATCCGCTCTCGGGCCGACCGATGGTCGACATGATCCGCGATCGGGCCGGCCAGAAGGGCACCGGGCGCTGGACCGTGATCGAGGCGCTGAAACTGGGCCAGTCCGCCTCGGTTATCGAGGCCGCCGTCGGCGCCCGCGCTTGGTCGTCCGCCAAACCCGCCCGGCTGGCCGCCGCCGCGCAGTTGCCGCCCGCAGATTGCACAGTGTCGACTCCCCATCCAGATTTGCTGACGCAGGCTCTTTTTGCAGGCCGCCTTCTGGCACATCTTCAGGGCTTCGACATCCTTCGCGCCGCCTCGGCCGAATACGGCTGGTCGCTGGATCTTGCCCGCATCGCCGAGATCTGGCGCGCGGGCTGCATAATCCGCTCATCCCTGCTCGACGACCTCGCCCCGGCCCTGCGTGAAAGGCCCGAACGCCCAGCCTTCCTCGCCCCGGCCGTACCGGACCTTCTCGCCCCCGCGTTGCAAGGCCTCCGGGCTATCGTGGCGCAGTCAATCACCTCGGGCCTGCCGGTTCCCGCGCTCTCCTCCGCGCTCGGCTGGTACGACAGCATCCGCCAGGCCACCGGCACCGCCAACCTGATCCAGGCACAACGCGATTTCTTCGGCCATCACGGGTTCGAGCGCACCGATCGCCCGGGGGAAACGCATGGCGAGTGGGGATAGGCGGGATAAACTGAAGAGTTCAGCACCGTCGAAAGAAAGTCTACCCCAAGCCGCTCCGGTCAGGTTGCAGAGATCGACCCGATCAGATCACAACCCTAACCGATGCCCAACTCAAAGTAATCGTAGCCTTCGGGCGGATTGACGTCCCAGGGCGCAACCATCCTGAACCCCAGCCGTTCATACAGGCGTCGGGCTGGCAATTGACGCTCCCCGGTTGTTAGCCTGACGTTGAGATATCCTTGTTCTCTGGCCAGCTTGATCACCGCCTCGCAAAGGGCATGTGCAACGCCGCTTTTTCTGAAAGCAGGAGCAACGAACATCGATTTCAGCTCACAGTTTTCACCATCCATTCGATAGGTCGCCACCGTTCCCGCCGGTTTGCTGCCCAAATAAGCAACAAGGACATTTCCTTGCGGCGGAAGGTACACAGCCGGAAGTTGTGGTGAGCGCTGAAAAAACCACGACCCCCGGTAGTACTCTTCGATGGTTTCCAGGTCGTCGTGGTAGAGAACTTTGTTCGCTTCATACAAACCTCGCATGAGACTTGCCGCGTGGTTGATCTCAGCCTGCGATCGTGCTTCGCAAATGTTCATAACTTTCTACTCCCGCACATGTGGGGCAAGTCGATCTTAACACCGGTTCTGCTATGATGCACACGACGATGAGAGTTTCCTTTGCTCCGCCAGCAGGCTCAGGGCCCAAAACGCTCGGTGAATTTCACCGGCAATATCCAGGTAGCGAGGATTTCTTCGTCCCCATCCAAAAGCGGCAACAGATCCGGGATCGAATTTTCCAGATCAACGGACGTGACACTGTTAGGGTGGTTCAGCCCCTGTATCATATAGGAAATCTGCTTGATCCGAAAACCGACCGGGTCTCCTTCCGGGGCATCCGGATCAACCACCTTCCCTTGCTGCGTCGAATATCGCGGTGCCAGCCCCGAGTATGACATTTCTAGCCTGAGCGTCCCGCTTTCGGCGTCGATTTCCCAATGGTCGGTGACCGCAGCATGACCACGACTTTCAGTAACCCGCGATACCGAACGGCGCATGTTGACCATGCTAACGCGGGTGGTCGAACTTGGGGTCAGATCGTCGGTGGCAAACCGGCCCGCGTTGAAGATACGCCACTTGACCGCTTCGTTGCGACCCCATGTAAACAGCCGCATGTTGAGATAGCCGGTATCCCGCCGCGGCTTTCCTTCGGGATTCAGATCGGAATGCGTTTCACCCAGGATAATCAGCAGGTTGGCCCCCGCCCAAGCGCCTTTTGTCCAGGGGGCCAGCGTCCAGCCCTCAGGCAACAAACTCTGAGCCGCCTCGGAACTAACCTTCAAATACAGAAAGACTTCCTCGGAAATCGTGGACCCCAGCGGTGTTTCTGCCCGCGATTGAGACGGTAACGCGCTCAGAAGCAGGACCAGAAAGATAACGAAACGCCTGACTAACATTGTGCACCTCCTGAAGGAAGCAGCGCCAAGTCAATCCAGAGTACATGCTTTGTGGCCGCAAAACAAACGGCGCACTCTAAAACGTTGAGCGGCCGGTTGGTTTCTTTGGCGTTACCGGCCTTTCGCGCAATTTTCGTGTTATGCTTTGGCAGTAAACCGGAGGGGGCCATGGCATTCGAGGAATTTCGCAAACAGGAATTGGACGGCTGGGACAAGCGGGCCGAGAATTACGAAACCCTGACCGCGCGTGTCACGACCCAGGCAATCCCCGCCCTGCTCAGCGCCATTCGCGCGCGCGTCGGTCTGAAAGTGCTCGACATCTGCACCGGGCCGGGTTTCGCCGCGGGCGCCGCCGACGCAATCGGGGCGCATGCCGAAGGCGTTGATTTTGCGCCTTCCATGGTCCGAACCGCAGCCCGACGCTTTCCACACGTGCCTTTCCGGGAGGGAGACGCGCTTGCGCTCGATGCACAAGACGAAAGCTATGACGCCGCAATCTGCAACTTTGGCGTCTTTCACTTCACGGACCCAACGAAAGCATTTTCCGAAGCCTTCCGTGTCATCCGACCGGGCGGGCGCTACGCCTTCAGCCAGTGGTGCTCGCCGAAAGACTCCGCATTGTTCGCCACGGTTTTCGGAGCGGTCTTGCGGCACGCGGACATGAGCGAAGTCCCGCCGTCACCAGACGCATTCGCCTATTCCGACCGCGATCTGTGCGCAAAAGCACTGATGGTCACAGGTTTTGAAGATATACAAGTCATCGACGTTCCAAGTTGTTACCATGGTCAATCAAGCGGCTTCTGGTCCGAGTTCCTGCAATTCAGCGTTCGAACGCCCATCATCATGGACCAGCAAACACCCCAAGCCGTGAAGGCAATCGAATCCGACGTCACCGAGGGCATTCTCAAGTTTGAACGCGACGGAGCGGTCGCTATCCCAATGCCGAGTTTTGTCGTCTCGGGAACAAAACCTTCCTGAGAATTCCGCGTCGGAAAACACGTCCATTCCATCTCCCTCTCAAGCGGGCGCGATAGGCCCTTGTCCGACTTCGTCAAGGAACTCCAAAATAAATGCATTCAAAGCCTCGGGCGCGTCCTCATGAACGATGTGCGATGCGTTCTCGATCATTTTGATCCGCGCATCCGAAAGGCAATGGAACAGCCCGTCAAGAAGCAGCTTGAAAAGCGGTGGGCTGTCGGTGCCGCCAATCAGAAGCACGGGAACACGGACATTCTGGAATGTCTTTCCACACAGATCAGGGAACCCCTGATACAGGGCCAGTGCGCGGTCAGGCCCCCGATTGTCCCAGACCTGCGCAAAACGTTCCTCCGACAAGGCTTCGAAATACCGCTCGCCCAGCACCCCTCGGGCAAAGATTTCAACAGCCAGCTTGTCCTCCCCCCTGCGAAAAGCCTTTTCCGAAGGGCCCACGGTTCGTGCACCGAATTTCATGATTGCGAAGGCAAGCCGGGGCTCCGAAACCAGAAGCCGGATCAATTGATTTGCCGTCGGCGGAATGCTCACGTGCATCGAAATCGCTGGCGGTTCAATCAGGATGAGACTGCGAAACAGCGCTGGTACTTGCTCGGCGGCCAAAAGTGAAACAAGCGCGCCCCAGGAATGCCCGACGACATGCGCAGGCCCGGCATCCATTGCTCTGAACAGAGCGGCAAGATCATCGACATGGGCTTGAATGGGATCGGGCGCATCTGACGGTATTGGCGCGTTGGGCGCGTGAAAGCGGCGGCTATAGGCGATGGTGCGAAAGCGTTGCGGAAAAACATCGATCTGATGGGACCATGTTCGCAAATCCGACGCGCTGCCATGCACAAGCACCAACGGGTCGCCGCCACCTTTTTCCAAGGCAGCAAGAACGGTGCCGTTCACCTCCACCGATTGGACCGAGGTCAAGTTGAGCATGTCCGTAAGCATAGCACAAACCGCACGCGTCTTTAATCGTGACCACGGCTGTCTGCGAAGGTTACCGGAAAATGCCCGAACACCCCCATTGCATCCCCCGCCCCAATCGGCAAGCTGGCGGGTAAGGAGAGAGCACCATGACCGAACAGCTGACAGGGGACTATGACTATGTGATCGTCGGTGGAGGTACCGCCGGCTGCGTGCTCGCCAACCGCCTGAGCGAAAATCCCGATACTCGGGTGTTGTTGCTCGAAGCGGGCGGCAACGACCTCTATCACTGGGTGCATATCCCCGTGGGTTACCTCTATTGCATCGGCAATCCCCGCGTCGACTGGATGATGAAGACAGCCGAGGAACCAGGGCTGAACGGTCGCTCGCTGGTCTATCCACGCGGCAAGGTTCTGGGCGGCTGCACCTCGATCAACGGCATGATCTACATGCGCGGGCAGGCCGCCGATTACGACGGCTGGCGGCAGATGGGCAATACGGGTTGGGGCTGGGACGACGTGCTGCCCTATTTCCGCAAATCCGAGGATCACCACAAGGGCGAGACCAATCTCCACGGGGCAGGGGGCGAGTGGAAGGTGACCACCCAGCGCGTCAGCTGGGACATCCTGCGCGCCTTTCAGGAGGGTGCGCAGGAATTCGGCTACGGCCCCACCCCGGATTTCAATTCCGGCAACAACGAAGGCTCGGGTTTCTTCGAGGTGAACCAGAAAAACGGGGTCCGCTGGAACACCACCAAGGCCTTCCTGCGCCCGGCGTTAAAACGCCCCAACCTGCGGGTGCTGACCCATGCGACAACCGACCGGCTGATCCTGGATGGCCGCCGCGTCACCGGCGTCGTCTTTCGCTACAAAGGCCGCCTCCTGACCGTTACTGCCCGGGCCGAGGTGCTGCTCGCCGCGGGTGCCATCAACTCGCCCAAGCTGTTGGAGTTGTCCGGCATCGGCCAGCCCGACCGCCTTTCTGCCCTGGGTATCACGCCCATTCTTGACCTGCCGGGAGTGGGTGAGAACCTGCAGGACCACCTGCAGATCCGCACCGTGTTCAAGGTCTCGGGCACTCAAACCCTGAACGAAACGGCCAACTCTGTGCTGGGTCGCATCGGTATCGGCCTGAAATACGCACTTTCCCGCTCCGGCCCGCTCAGCATGGCGCCTAGCCAGTTCGGCCTCTTCACCAAATCCGACCCCGCGCTCGCCACGCCCGATCTCGAATACCATGTCCAGCCGCTCTCCACGGACAGGCTCGGCGACCCTCTGCACCCGTTTCCGGCCATCACTGTCTCGGTCTGCAATCTGCGCCCCGAAAGCGTGGGCCACAGCCACATCACCACCAGCCAGCCCGACCCGCAGCCGCATATCCGCCTCAACTACCTCAGCGCCGAGCGCGACAAACAGGTCGCTGTCGCCGCCGTCAAACAGACGCGCCGGATCATGACCGCGCGGGCGCTGCAACCTTACTGCCCACAGGAATTCCTGCCGGGTCCGGAAATCGCCACCGATGCCGACCTTCTGCGCGAGGCCGGAAACATCGCCACCACGATTTTCCACCCGGTCGGAACCTGCAGGATGGGCGCCGACCCGATGGCCGTCACCGCACCAGATCTGCGCGTCCACGGCCTTTCGGGTCTGCGCGTGATCGACGCCTCGATCATGCCGAAAATCGTCAGCGGCAATACCGCCTCCCCGGTCATCATGATCGCCGAGAAAGCCGCCGACATGATCCGCACTTCATCTTTTTGAGGATACTCCGGGGGAGGCGCGGCTCGCCGCGCCGGGGGCAGAGCCACCTATGACCGCGGCTTTGCCCGCAATGTCGGGTCGGCTGCTGTGGGGTCCTCCGGCCAGGGATGTTTGGGGTATTGCGCTCGCATGTCCTTGCGCACGTCCGCATAGGACCCGGCCCAGAATCCCGGCAGATCGCGGGTAATCTGGATCGGTCGCCGCGCCGGCGACAAAAGCGTGATCTTCAAAGGCTCGCCCCCGATCACCGGGTGCTGCGTGACCCCGAACAACTCCTGCAACCGCACCGAAATCTCCGGCACCGCGCCACCATAGTCGATCGGCACTTTCCGCCCCAGCGGCGTGGTAAAGGACCCCGGCGCGCGGCGGTCCAGATCCTGCAACTGCTCCCAGCTCAGTGCGGTCCTGAGCGCGGGCAGCAGGTCGAACCGCTTCCATTCTTCGGCGCTGCGCACGCCGGACAGCATCGGCAACAACCACTCCTCCAGACTTGCCAGCAGCCCCTGTTCGGAAAAATCCGGCAGATCGGCACCGTTTTCCCGCACCAGTTCCACCCGCGCGGCGAGACGCGCGGCCGCGCCTTCCAGCCGCAAGCCCAGATCGCGCACCCCGTCCAGCATCGCCGCCGCCACCGCCGCGTCGGGCGCGTCTTTCCAGACCCGGTCCTCCAGCGTGATCGCGCCGAAGCGCTCCTGTTGCCGCGCCACCACCCTGCGGTCGCGCCTTGACCATTCGCAGACGTCCACCCAGACAATCTGCTCACCAAACAGCTCCCGGATGTCCCGTTCCGAGATCTGGGCGGCCAGCCGAACCCGGGCTTCGCGCGGATTGCCATCGGTATCGATTGCCACAAGATACGGCACCCCTGCCAGCCCGTCTCCGGCCTCCAACACGGCGCCTTTGCCGCCCGACAGAACGAACCTGGGTGTGCCCCCCTTGCGCCGCTGCCCGATACGGTCGGGATAGGCCAGCGCCGCCATGGCCGCGACGCTCATCCGCTCGTCAGAGGATTTCGTCTGCCCGCGCAGCCGCTTCGCCTCGGCCCGCACTCGCTCCAGCACACTCATGTGCAGCGCATAGGGCCGGTTGCGCTGAAACGTCTTTGCATCCCGCAATGCCTCCAGCCGCAGGCTCAGATCCACCGGCGCGCCCTTCAGCGGATCACGTTCGGCCATCAGCGCCGCCAAAGGTGCTGCCTCGCCCCCCGCCGTCACCAGCATATGCCCCAGACGCGGGTGCAGGGGCAGGGCGGCCAGCGCCCGCCCGTGATCGGTGATCCGTCCCTTGCCATCCAGCGCGCCCAGCATCGCAAGCAACGCCCGCGCCTCGGCCATCACCTCATTGGGCGGCTGCGTCAGAAAGGCCAATTCTGTCGGCTCGGCCCCCCATAGCGCCAGCTCCAGCGCCAGTCCGGTCAGGTCCGCCGCCTCGATCTCGGCAGGTGGAAAGGCGGCCAGCGCCCCGTCCTCGCCCCTGGACCACAGCCGGTAACACACACCTTCGGCCACCCGGCCCGCGCGACCCGCCCGCTGGGTCGCCTCTGCCCGCGTCACCCGCTCGGTCACCAGCCGTGACAGTCCCGCGCCCGGATCGAACCGCGCCCGCCGGGCCTGGCCCATATCGATCACCACCCGGATGTCGGGAATGGTCAGCGAGGTTTCCGCGATCGAGGTCGCCAGTACCACCTTGCGCCCCGCCGACACCGGCGCAATCGCCGCCCGCTGCGCGGCAAAGGGCATCGCGCCGAACAGGGGGCGCAGCACGCAACTTTCGGGCAATCGTTTCGCCAGCGCCGCCTCGGTCCGACGGATCTCGCCCTCGCCTGGCAGAAACACCAGCATCCCGCCGCCTGTCCCGCGTGTCTCCCGCTCGGCCCGGACGACCAGATCGGCCAGCGCGTCCAGACGCCGCGCCTGCGGCCCCAGCGGACGCTCCAGCCAGCGTGTCTCCACCGGATAACTCCGCCCCTCGGAACTGACCAACGGCGCATCCATCAGCACCGCCACCGGTTCGGCATCCAAGGTTGCCGACATCGCCAGCAGGATCAGGTCGTCCCGCAGCGCGCCCGCCACTTCCAGACACAGCGCCAGTCCCAGATCGGCATTCAGGGAGCGTTCGTGAAACTCGTCAAAGATCACCGCGCTCACGCCGGGCAGGTCCGGTTCGGATTGCAGCATCCGGGTCAGGATGCCTTCGGTCACGACCTCGATCCGCGTCGCCCCGGACACCCTGGCATCGCCCCGAACGCGATACCCCACGGTCTCGCCCGCGCGTTCCCCCAGCGTCTCGGCCATGCGCTCGGCGGCGGCCCGCGCCGCCAGCCTGCGCGGTTCCAGCATCACGATGCGGCCCTCGCACAGCCCTGCCTCCAGCATCGCCAGTGGCACTTTTGTGGTCTTGCCTGCCCCCGGCGGAGCCTGCAACACCGCCCGCCCGCGCGCTTTCAGCGCGGCAATCAGATCGGGCAGGGCATCATCTATCGGCAATTGGTCCATGCCGCCTTATCGCCAAAGCACAGACCGGCGTCCAGTTCGCCTGCGGCAAATCCCGCCGCTTCCGACACTGGACAAACCCCGTCCCGCTACGTCATCAAGGGCAAAATTCCGGGAAGGGGGCGCGCATGAACATCGCAGAGCTTGGCGACAAGGTACTGACCGGCGACCGCCGGGCGCTGGCGCGCGCGATCACCCTGGTCGAAAGCAAGCGCCCCGACCACCGCGCACAGGCGACCGAACTGCTCGAATATCTTGCCCCCGCCGGTCGTCAGGCCCTGCGCATCGGTCTGTCCGGCACGCCGGGGGTGGGCAAATCCACCTTCATCGAATCCTTCGGCATGCTGCTGACCGGGCAGGGGCTGCGCGTTGCCGTGCTTGCAGTCGATCCCAGCTCGGCCCGATCCGGCGGCTCGATCCTCGGCGACAAGACCCGGATGGAGCGCCTCAGCCGCGAGCGGAATGCGTTTATCCGACCATCCCCCAGCCAGACCCACCTGGGCGGCGTCGCCCGCCGCACGCGCGAGGCGGTGGCGCTCTGCGAGGCGGCAAGCTTTGATGTGATCCTGATCGAAACCGTGGGCGTCGGCCAGTCCGAAACCGTGGTTTCGGAAATGTCCGACCTGTTCCTGCTGCTGCTGGCGCCCGCCGGTGGCGACGAGTTGCAGGGCGTCAAGCGCGGCATCATGGAAATGGCCGACTTGATTCTCGTCAACAAGGCAGACGGTGCCCTTAGGGAAACCGCGATCCGAACCTGCGCCGATTATGCCGGCGCGCTGCGGCTGCTGCGCAAACGCCCGCAGGATCCGGCCGGTTTTCCCAAGGCTCTGATGGTCTCGGCGGTCGAAGAACAGGGGCTGGCCGAGGCATGGGTTGAAATGCAGGCGCTGGTCGACTGGCGCAAGGAAAACAGCCACTGGGATGCCAATCGCTCCGCACAGGCCCGCTACTGGTTCGATCAGGAAGTGCGCCATGCCCTGCTTGCGCGCCTCGACACCGCCGAGGCCCGGGCCAACATGGCACGGCTCAACAACGAAGTGGCGCAAGGGACGCTCAGCCCGGCCGCCGCCGCCGAACGCATGCTGGCAACGCTCTCGGGGGCCTGACCCCCACTTCATCTTTTTCCAGATGCTCAAGCCTTAGGCATGGCCCGGCACGGGCCATTCCGCCGAACCTTGCAAACTTCGCAAGCTTCTTGAAAGATTCCGCATCCGCCATCTTGACCCTTCCGGCGATTCCTCCTAAACGCATCCAACCAGTTTTCGGGCGCGACTTCGGGTTGCGCCCCTTGTGATTTGGCAGAAGGCCGGATGCCCTGCCACCAGAAACAAAGGATGTAACCATGTCGCGCCGTTGCGAACTGACCGGAAAAGGCCCGATGACTGGCAACAATGTCAGCCACGCCAACAATAAAACCAAGCGTCGTTTTCTACCCAACCTTAACGATGTTACGCTGCAGTCGGAAACCCTGGGCCGTGGCGTCAAGCTGCGCATCTCGGCTTCCGCTCTGCGCTCGGTTGATCATCGCGGTGGTCTGGACGCGTTCCTGGCCAAGGCCAAGGACGAAGACCTGTCCGCCAACGCGCTGAAAGTCAAAAAAGAGATCGCCAAGGCCCAAGCCTCGGCCTGATCGCTTTCGAAAGTCGGATTTTGAAACCCCGTACTGTGCCGGTACGGGGTTTTTGCTTGTGTGCTGTCCGCGCGACGGACAACTGCAAATCTGCTAGGATGCGCCTCCAAAGGGAGACCGCTCATGGCAGAGTTCTATTCCAGCGCCCACCGGCATCTGCAGGACAAGTTCGAAACCCGAAGACTGGCCGATGCGCTGCACGACAGGGTCATGCGCTCGGCACTGGCCCCGATGGACCGCAGGTTCATCACGGCCAGCGACTTCTTTTTCCTGTCCACCATCGACCACGCCGGTTTTCCCTCGGTTTCATACAAGGGCGGCGCACCCGGCTTCGTACGCATCCTCGACGACCGCACTCTGTGTTTTCCGATCTATGACGGCAACGGTATGTTCTATTCGGCCGGAAACATCGCCGATACCGCCAGAGTCGGCATGCTGTTCATCGATTTCGAGCAGCCCCGCCGCCTGCGCCTGCACGGGCGGGCACAAGGGTCGACGTCATCGCCCTTGTTCGACACCTATCCCGGGGCGCTTATGGTGGTGCGGGTCGATCTGGAAAACATCTTTACAAACTGCCCCCGCTATATCCACCGCTACCAGCGTCAACAGGCTTCGGATTTCGTGCCACGGCCCGGCGTCGAAACGCCCGTCCCTGACTGGAAACGCGTCGATTACCTGCAGGAGCTGCTGCCGGAACCGGACCGCAAGAAAGCGGCGGCAAGCGGTGAGACAACCACCGAAACCGAGTATCGGCGGAAATTCTGGAAAGGTCTGGAGTAGGCCCATCTCCTGTGGCGGAGTTCCGGTCTTTTATTGCGTGTACAAAAGATTGAAAAGAATGGTCATTAATTGATCTGAATCATTGTTTTTTTTACGGTTTGTGGCAATGATTTTTCATCAGGTCACCATCTACTGAGCGAGGTAGAGGACCATGCCGACACTTCAGCAATTGCTCAATTCCAAAAGTCAGAAGGTTCTGACAATTCATCCGACCGCGACGGTTCTGGATGCCATCCAGAAAATGGCCAACGCCGATGTCGGTGCAATCGTGGTAGTGCAGGGCGGCAAGGTGATGGGGATTTTCACCGAACGCCACTATGCGCGCGAAGTGTTCCTCAAAGGCCGCTCCTCTCCGAAAACACGGGTGGGCGATGTCATGGCGACCCGGGTCTCCTACGCGCCGCCCGACCAGACCGTGCAGGAGGCGATGGCGGTCATGACCGGCCTGCGCGTGCGCCATTTGCCGGTGATGGATCAGGGGCAACTTGTGGGCATCGTGTCGATGGGCGATCTGGTCAAAAGCATCATCAGCGACCAGCAATTCGTGATCGAACAACTGGAACGCTATATCAGTGGTTGACCCCGCGTCCGCCAGGGGCCCCAGCGCCCTGCTGTCGCAGGGTCGCGCAATGCGCTTGAAGCACCGCGTCCGCAAGGCGTATGCAATGACTCAAATGAACCATCCGTTCCGCCCATATCTGGCGCTTGTGTTGTCGCTGCTGCTGGTCCTCACTGGCCAAAGCCTTGCCGTTTCGCGCGGGATGAGCGCCGCTATGGGCCAGATGGAACTGTGCACCGGCACTGGCCCGGTCATGGTCTACATGGACGAACAGGGCCAGCCGACGAAACCGCCGCATTACTGCCCCGACTATGCCCTGACCCTGTTGGGGGCGGTTCTGCTGGACCAGTCACCGCTGCCCGCCGCACCGGATCACGACCGGCCCGCAGCCCTTTACGCAATAGATCTGAACGCTCCTGTACCGCATCTGCACGCCGCCGCGCGCGCGCCTCCACTTGTTGTCTGATTTTCGCATTCAACTCGCAATACAGACAATCAAGACAATGGGAGAGGCGCCATGTCGCTCAAATCCACCCTGCTTACCGCAGTTGCAACCCTGACCCTGGCCGGTGCCGCGCTGGCCGACGGCGCGATCGTGATCGAAGACGCCTATGCCCGCTCGTCAGGCAAGAATGCCAAGGCCGGGGCCGCATTCATGACCATCACGAACCAGTCTGATGCCGATGACCGTCTGATTGACGCGAAATCGGGCGTGGCCGGCCGCGTCGAGCTGCACACTCACCAGATCAACTCCGAAGGCGTGGCCCAGATGGTCCATGTCGAAGAAGGTTTCGTCATTCCCGCGAACGAGGCCCACAATCTGCAGCGCGGCGGCGACCATGTGATGTTCATGGGGATCAAGGCTCCCTTCGAGCAGGGCGCAACGATCCCGGTCACGCTGATCTTTGAAAACGCCGGCGAGATCGAGGTCGAGATCCCCGTCGATCTGAACCGCTGATCCGGCAGGCGGCAGCGCCTGTCTTCGCACCGCGCTGCGGCCCTCGTCAATGCGTCAGGCCGGGTATCCCCCGGCCTGTTGCCGTTGCGCCCTTCGGCAATCGCATACAGCCGGCCTGGTGGCCGCGCGTTTCGTGTTACGATGGGGCTGTAAAGCGGTGCCGCAGCTATTGCGCCCACGCGCCGGGATTGGTGATTGAGGGTTTTGACCATGGACATGAAAAAGTTACTCGAAGACTTCGACGCGGCGTATAACGACGCCTTCAACCGGGGTGACGCCGCGGCCTGCGCCGCGTTCTTTACCGAGGATGTCGTCCTGCTGGCGCCCGGTCAGCCCATGATCCGCGGCCGCGCCGCGTTCGAGGAAGTCTACCGCTCGCGGATGGAAGTCTCCGACGGTGGCACCCATACCAATGCGCTGATCGAATACGGTGTCGAGGGCGACATGGCCTATCAGATCGGAACCTACGCCGTCATCGGTGCAACCCCGCCCGAAGAGGGCAAGTTCGTCAACGTCCTGAAACGCCAGCCCGATGGTACCTGGAAGGTCGCCGTCTCTATCTTCAACAGCGACCGGCCTTAAAGCGTTTCTAGCAACTGTATTTCCCAAGCGGCCTGAGCCGACCGGTTTTGCTGAGATTTGAGGAGTGCGTTCACGATTGTGACCAGCTTTCTAGCGACTGCTGTGATGATGACCTTGTTTGGCTTTTCCGCGTCCCGAAAACGATCTGCGAAAATCTTGAGAATTACAGTTGCTAGAATGTAGCCGCCAGCCGCGTGCCCTGATTGATCGCGCGCTTGGCATCCAACTCGGCGGCGACATCCGCACCCCCGATCACATGTGGGGTGATACCCTGCTCGATCAGCGCGTCCGCCAGTGACCGTTCGGACACCTGACCGGCACACAGCACTATGGTGTCGGCCGCAATCACCGTCGGGTCCGCGCGCTCTTCGCCAAAGCTGACATGCAGACCGTCATCGTCGATGCGCTCATAATTCACGCCGCCCACGAAATTGACGTTCTTCATCTTCAGTGTTGCCCGGTGAATCCAGCCGGTGGTTTTGCCAAGACCCTTTCCATGCGCCTGTTTCTTGCGCTGCAACAAGGTGACCTGACGCGCGGGCGCGCTGGGTTGCGGCCCATCGGGCGCCAACCCCGCACGGTGTTCAGCCGGGTCCGTCACGCCCCATTCCTTCATCCACAAGGGCAGGTCGGTCGTGGCGCTGTGACCCTCTTCCAGCAGGAACTCGGACACATCAAAACCGATACCACCGGCCCCGATCACGGCAGCAGACTTGCCAACCACGGCCTTGCCGCGCAGTACGTCGATGTAACTCAGCACGTTGTCCCGATCCTGCCCCGGTATCTGCGGATCACGCGGGCTGACACCGGTGGCGATGACCACCTCGTCAAAGCCGGTCAGGTCATCTGCGCCTACCTCGCGGTTCAGTTCGACGGTCACGCCCAGATCATCCATCATGGTGCGGTACCAGTCGACAAGGCCCCAGAATTCTTCTTTCCCCGGCACCTGCTTGGCCATGTTCAGCTGCCCGCCGACCTCATCAGCGCGGTCGAACAAGGTAACATCGTGGCCGCGCTGGGCCGCGATCATTGCGGTCGACAGACCGGCAGGGCCTGCCCCCACAATGGCAATGGATTTGCGCGTTTTGGCCGGTTCAATCACCAGCTCTGTCTCATGACAGGCGCGCGGGTTCACGAGGCACGAGGTCAGCTTGCCGCTGAACGTGTGATCCAGACAGGCCTGATTGCAGGCAATGCAAGGCGCGATCTTCGCGGCCTCACCCGCAATCGCCTTGGCCACGAAATCCGCATCCGCCAGCATCGGGCGGGCCAGCGAGACCATGTCGGCGCAACCGGTCGACAGAACCTCTTCGGCCACCTCGGGGGTGTTGATCCGGTTCGATGTGATCACTGGTATCCCCACCTTGCCCATCAGCTTCTTGGTCACCCAGGCAAAGGCCGCGCGCGGCACGCTGGTGGCAATGGTAGGGATCCGCGCCTCGTGCCAGCCAATGCCGGTGTTGATGATCGTGGCCCCGGCCTTTTCGATCTCCTGCGCCAGTTGCACCACCTCGTCATGGGTCGATCCGTTGGGTACCAGATCGATCATCGACAGCCGGTAGATGATGATGAAATCGGTGCCCACCGCCTCGCGCGTGCGGCGCACCACCTCGATCGGCAGGCGCATCCGGTTCTCATAGGACCCGCCCCAGCGGTCGGTGCGCTTGTTGGTGTGGGTGACGAGGAACTGGTTGAGGAAATAGCCTTCGGATCCCATGATCTCGACCCCGTCATAGCCCGCCTTCCGCGCCAGCACGGCGGCGTTGACGATGTCACCGATCTGCTTCTCGATCCCTTCCTCGTCCAGCTCATGCGGCGGGAACGGAGAAATCGGCGATTTCACCGGGCTGGGCGCCACGCATTTCGGCCCATAGGCATAACGCCCCGCATGCAGGATCTGCATCGCGATCTTGCCGCCCGCGTCATGTACGCGCTGCGTCACGATGGAATGGTGCGCCACGTCCTTGTCGCTCACCATCATCGAGGCCCCCGGCAGGACCGAGCCTTCAGGGTTCGGACCAATCCCACCCGTCACCATCAAGGCCACGCCGCCCCGCGCCCGGTTGGCGTAAAACTCGGCCACCCGGTTCCAGTCGCCGGTCTCCTCAAGCCCCGTATGCATCGAGCCCATCAGCACGCGGTTTTTCAACGTGGTAAAGCCCAGATCCAGCGGGGCTAGCATATTCGGGTACGCAGTCATGGCGGAACTCTCCCTCCTGAATTTGCCCGCTAGATTGACGTTCGCGTCAACTTTGTCACGCGAAACCCCACGTCACCCTCTTTGCCTTGGCGTCGGTGATTGCTAGAGGTGGGCGGAACAACCCGATGAGGCCGCGCATGACCCCCGAAGAAATCGCCAAACTGCCCTATCGCCCCTGCGTCGGGCTGATGCTGATGAATGCCGAGGGCAAGATCTTCGTGGGACAGCGCAACGACCGCCACGCGGACGCCTGGCAAATGCCGCAGGGCGGTGTGGACAAGGGCGAAGATCCCCGCGTCGCAGCCCTGCGCGAGCTGTGGGAAGAAACCGGGGTCACAGCTGATCTGGTCGAAATCATCGCCGAAACCAAGGGCTGGCTGCCCTATGACCTGCCCCATGACATCGTGCCCCATATCTGGAAAGGCCGCTATCGCGGGCAGGAACAGAAATGGTTCCTGTTGCGCTTCACCGGCGCTGACGATCAGATCAACATCGAAACCGACCACCCTGAATTTACCCGCTGGAAATGGCAAAAACCCGACCAGCTGATCGCCGAAATCGTACCCTTCAAGCGCGATGTGTATGAGCGCGTGGTCGAGGCTTTTTCCAGCCACTTGGGCAAGTTATAATCGCTTGGGGTGTTGTTAAAAACGGGCTGCTTTGCAGGCAATCCGGATATGTGCAACTGCGGCAATTGCCGCCGCAGCAATACTTGGCGGTTGCAGCCAAGATATGCAAACCAGGCATTACCAGCCAGCTTCGAAATCCGCTTCAATGCCGCACTTTCGCCGCGATACCGAAAACCGAAAACTGCGGGACGAGACTGTCATCTCGATGGATTGATGATAGGTTAGTCTCCTAGAATGCGGTTCTTTGATTAAACTCTTTTCGGGAGCAAGTTTTTAGGTTTCTTTCTTTGTGCTGAGGGTGCTATTGAGCCATCCCACGCGAAAGCTTGATGAGTTTGCCGGGGATCGCCGGACCGGAACCGGGCCGTCAGACCAGCACACTATCTGGCAGGTCAGGCATATCCTTGTCCGAGGAATCGAGATAGGTGCGAACCGTCGGGTCGATCCACGAGCTTGAAACGGAATAAACCCCGCAGGCCGCAAGCGCCTCGCGCGCGGTTACCCTTTCGGGTAGCCGTTTCCAGATCGTTTTGGCCGCATAGGGCCGTGGATAGGGGCGCCACGCGACCCCCATAGTCATACCGCGCAGGTATTTGAGTTGCTGCCGGTGCGCCGAATAAAGTATCGTCTGCGCAACACTGCCCTCGCGCGCCCTTTCGTGTTCGGTCACAAAAATCCGGTTCCCCCTCAGAGTGACAAGCCCTTCATAGCGTGAAAGCTGCCGTATGCTTTTGTCGGGCGAGGTGGCGTTTTCATGCGACCGGATAGTGATCAGCCCATCCCGTTCGCTCAGCCGGATCAAGGAGCAAAAGATTACCCCATCCCAGGACGGGGTACGAAAGAACGAGTGATAGAATCCCAGATAGCGTTTGAGATTCTTTTGCTGATCGCGGAATGGTTCCAGAAACGTCTTGGACGGCGAGGCCACCTGACCGGGCGACGATTGCGTCAAAAGCACTTCAAACTCCGGTGCGGCGGCAAATAGCTGTGCCTCGGTCATGTCAAAGTGGCGGGCGATACGGCGGAGGTTGTGCGCCGAAGGCATGCTCGACCCGTTCAGATAGCGGTTGAACTGCTGACGGTTCAGCCCGATGTCGCGGCAGATCTGCGAGATGCTGCCATGCTCGGCGCAAAGCTGGCGAAGATTTCGGGAAAAACTTTCTGACATGCTGCAAATTCTTTCGCTACCTGACGCTATTTCACTTCAATATGCATCACATCGCGCAAAATCGCACAATTTCTTTCTTTCGAGAACACGTCATCTTCTTGCACATCAAGTTTCCGAATCCAAAGGCCAACATGTCGATCAGTGTCACCGAAAATACCTGGATCACCCTGCCTGACGGTCGCCGGCTGGCCGCCCGGCTCTGGCTGCCCGATGCGGCCCCTGCGCCTGCGATCCTCGAATATCTGCCCTATCGCAAACGCGACGGCACCGCGCCCCGGGACGAGACCACTCACCGGGTATTTGCCGAGGCCGGATATGCCTGTGTACGGGTCGACATAGCCGGAACCGGCGACAGCCAAGGCCGGTTTGACGATGAGTATTCCGAACAGGAACTCAGCGACGGCGAAGCGGTACTGGCCTGGATCGCGGCGCAGGATTGGTGCGACGGCAATATCGGCATGATTGGCATTTCTTGGGGTGGCTTCAACGGGCTGCAATTGGCCTTTCGCCACCCCGAACCGCTCAAGGCGGTGGTCAGCGTGGCCTCGACAGTGGACCGCTATGCCGATGACATCCATTTCATGGGTGGTTGTTTGCTGAGTGACAATGCCAATTGGGGCAGTCAGATGTTCGCCTATCTCACCCGACCAGCAGACCCGGACCTTCGCCCTGACTGGCGCGAGGACTGGATCGCGCGGCTCGAAAACGTGCCTTTTTCTTCAGTTGACTGGTTGCGCCACCCCACCCGCGACGCGTTCTGGATACACGGTTCGGTATGCGAGGACTGGTCCGCCATTCAAGCCCCGACCCTCGCCATCACCGGTTGGGCCGACGCCTACGTGAACGCACCGCCCGCTCTTGCGGCCAATCTGACCGTGCCCGCCAAAGCCATCATCGGCCCGTGGGAGCATCGCTATCCCCATATCTCCAAGCTCGACCCGGCGGATTTCCATTCCGAGGTGATTGGCTGGTTCGACCGCTGGCTGAAGCGGGAACAGAACGGCGCCGAAGACCTGCCAGACTACCGCACCTTCATGCAGGAACATTTCAACCCGACCAAGGAAAACAAGCCGCGCACGGGCCGCTGGATCGCCGAGGCGATCTGGCCCTCGCCAAACGTGAAGGATCGCGTCCTGCACCTTGCCCCCGGCGGCTTTGCCGACGTCCCTACAGCAGGCACGGTTGATGTTGCTTCTCCCGCCCACACTGGACAAGCGGCGGGATATTTCTGCCCCGGCATGCGAATCGACAACGAACTGGCAGAAGATCAGACCCCTGACGATGCCTTGTCGACCTGCTTTGATACCGCGCCGCTAGACGCCCCGCTGGAACTGCTGGGTCGACCGTGCCTGAAGTTCGCATTTTCCGTCGACAAGCCCGTGGCGCAGCTGGTGGCACGGCTGTGTGATGTCTCGCCCCAGGGCGTGTCACAGCGGATTACCTATCGTCCGCTCAACCTGTGCCATTACAACAGCCACGAAACGCCCGAGCCACTGGTGCCCGGTCGGATTTACGAGGCCGAGGTCGAGTTGAACGAATGCGCCCACCACCTGCGGGAGGGCCACATCCTGCGACTGTCGCTGTCAACGTCCTACTGGCCGATCGTCTGGCCTTCACCACGGACGACCCGCGTGTCGCTGCATCTGCAAAACTGCACCCTGCACCTGCCCGTGCGGCAAGTCATGCAGGAAATCGAGCCCGCCAATCCCACTACTGCGCAGGCGTTCCCGGTGCTCGCAGCCGAGCAGTTGCGCCCGCCATCCGGCACGTCGAACCGCCACGTCACCAAGGAGGGGCGGGTGGTTCTGGACACCTTCGACGATTACGGCAAGGCACGCGACCCTTATCACGGGCTGATCGTCGGCAGTCATGTTACTATGCACTACGGCATACACCCCGACGACCCCGCCTCGGCCGAGTTCAAGGCAGAGTGGCGTTTTACCTTTGAACGCGGCGACTGGCAAGTTGCCATCGAGACCGAAAGCTGCATGACCTGTGACGGCGACATGTTTCACCTGCGCCGGAAACTGCGCGCCACCGAAGGCGCGAACGACTCCGAAGTCCTGACAAAGGAATGGTCCGAAACCGTTCCACGCGGGCTTCTTTGACCCAAGATCTGATCCAAGGGAGGATACCATGAAGATCGAATGGACCAAGGCGGCAGTGGGCCGTCGTGGATTTCTGAAAGGCGCGACAGCGCTGGGTGCGGCCACGGCCTTGCCAATGGGATGGGCACAACGGGCCTTTGCCGCCGCTGACGGTGTCTTGCGCGTGCGCTCCTATGGTGACGCGCAGAACATGGACCCCGCGCACAGCGTTGGCGTGGTCGAGGAAGAGGTACACGCCGCCATCTACAACAAGCTGATCCAGTACAAGCCGGGCCGCGAATGGGGCTGGCAACTGGACGCTGCCGCGATGATCGAACAGGTCGACCCGACACATATCAAGTTCGCCCTGCGCGACGACATCGGCTTTACCAACGGCCATGGCGCGATGACTGCCGAAGATGTGAAATTCAGCTTTGAACGCATCGTTGATGACACCACCGAAAGCCCCAACAAGCCCGACATGGGTCCGCTCAGCCATGTCGAAGTGACCGGAGAGCGCGAAGGCACCATCGTTCTGAACGAACCCTTCGCCCCGCTCTGGACCATCGCATTGCCCTATATCACCGGCAACATCGTCTCCAAGGCGGCGACCGAGGCCGCAGGCGGCCGCATCGGCGCCGACCCGGTGGCGGAATCCGGTCCCTATCTGCGGGCCAGCTGGTCGCCCAAGGAAAAGACCGTTCTCAAGCGCAATCCTGACTGGAAGGGCGATGCGCCGGTCTGGGATACGATCGAGATCTATCCGATCGACGACGAGAACACTGCCGAGATCGCGTTCGAGGCAGGCGAGCTGGACTTCACCCGTGTATCTCTGGGCTCGGTCGAGCGCTATCGCGCTGGTGTGCCGAATGGCGGAACCCTTCTGGAATACCCGTCGCTCTACTATGCGTGGCTGGGCATGAATCTGGATCATCCCAAACTGCAGAATCCGAAACTGCGTCAAGCGATCCAGCATGCCATCGACGTGCCCACCGTTCTGCAGGCGGCCTATTTCGGCGCGGTCGAGCCATCAACTGGCATCATCGCACCGGGCCTTGCCGGGCATCGCGAGAAATCTCTGGTGCCGCCGCAAGCCGATTTCGCCAAAGCAGCCGAGCTGTTGGCTGAATCCGGTGAAACCAACGTCACGCTCAAACTCGACACGCTGAACAAGACCACCTTCACCACCGCCGCGCAGGTCATTCAGGCCACGCTGGCACAGATTGGCATCACGGTTGAGGTCAACGTGCTGGAATCCGGGGCCTTCTGGGCCAGCGGCGACAACGAAGACCTGCAACTGGTTCTGAACCGCTTCTCGATGACGCCGGATCCCTATTATGCCACCGCCTGGTTCACCACGGAACAGGCCGGCATCTGGAACTGGGAGCGGTTCAAGAACGAAGAGTTCGACCAGATCCACAACTCGGCCTATCAGGAAACTGACAACGCCAAACGCGCGGCGATGTACCAGCGTGCGCAGGATCTGATGGAGGAAAGCGGCGCCTATCGCTTCCTGACCCACGAGGCAACACCGGTGATCCATTCGGCAGGCGTTGCCCCGGCGCTGCGCCCCGACGGTTTGGCGCTACTGCGGTACTTTGGCAAGTCGTAACCTGTTTCGCCAATCGGTCCCGGCCATGCGATTTCGTGGTGGCCGGGAGCGGCAATCGACCGCACAAGCCAAAGGAGCCATGCGGCCATGCTGAATTTCGCAACCCGTCGCTTCGGGCTGGCGTTGCTCATCCTGTTCGTGGCGGTCACCGTCATGTTCCTGATGATCCGCGCCGTTCCCGGCGACCCCGTCCAGATCATGCTGGGGCCGCGCGCCACGCCCGAGCTTCAGGCCCGCCTGACCGCCGAACTGGCGCTGGATCAGCCGATCTGGAAACAGCTCGTCATCTTCTATGGCAACCTCCTTCAGGGCGATCTGGGTATCGACGTCTTTTCCGGGCGCTCGGTGACGGATATCGTGTTCGAGCAACTGCCGCACACACTTTGGCTAATCTTCGCCTCGATCACCTGGTCGGCGGCCCTTGGCATCGCGCTCGGCGCCTATGCCGCGGCACATCCCAATACGCTGATCGACCGCGTTGCCGCCGCCGTTTCGGTCAGTTTTGTGGCCGCGCCCGCCTTTGTGGTGGCGCTGTTGTCGCTTTTGGTCTTTGCGGTTCATCTGCAATGGTTTCCCGCCATCGGCGCGGGTGAAGGTTTCTGGGATCGCCTCGATCACCTGGTTCTGCCTGCCTTCGCCATCGGGCTCAGTTGGGTGGGCTATATCGCCCGGCTGGTGCGCGCCTCGATGCTCGAGGTGATGGGAGAGAACCACGTCCGTACTGCCCGTGCATTTGGCATCAACGAACGGCGCGTGGTCTTGGTCTATGCGCTGCGCATCGCCATCCTGCCTGTTGTGACCGTGATCGGCGTCGGCATGGGCTTCCTGCTCTCCTCCGCCGTCTTTGCCGAGATCGTCTTTGCCCGCCCCGGTCTGGGCAAGCTGGTAATCGACTCGATCACTACCCGCAACTATCCGATCGTGATGGGGTCGGTGCTTATCTCAACCGCGCTGTTCGTGGCGTCCACGGCACTGGCCGACCTGGTCAACGCCTGGCTCGACCCCCGCGCCCGCACGGCCAAGTAAGGAGCGTGACATGACCAAATCCCGTTCCGAACTGGGCCAGATCATCCACGGCGTCGCGCGCGACCCGCTTGGCCTGATGGGGCTGATCATCGTCGGCACCATCGTGTTCTGCGCCGTCTTCGCCGCCTGGATCGTACCCTATGACCCGGTTGCGATGGACATTCAGGCGCGGCTTCAGGGGCCGTCACTGGCCCATCCTCTCGGCACCGATCAGTTGGGCCGCGACACGTTTTCCCGCGTGATCATGGGTGGGCAGGTCGCGCTCAAGGTGGCGCTTCCGGCGGTGTTCGGTGCCATGGCCATCGGCCTGACACTGGGCATGATCGCAGGCTACGGGCCGAAATGGCTCGACAATATCCTGATGCTTTTCTTCGACACCATCCGGTCCTTCCCGACAGTGATGTTCGCACTGGCCGTGGTGGCGTTGATCGGGCCCAGCCTGCAAACCGTGGTTTTCGTGGTTATGGCCACCTCGATCCCCACCTATGGCCGGGTGGCCCGTACCCAGACGCTGACCCTGCGTAACTCCGAATTCATCCTTGCCGAACGTTCGATGGGCGCCAGCATGAGCCGCATTCTGGGCGTTCACATGCTGCCCAATATCGTTGGTGTACTGGCCGTACTGGCCGCAATGGACATCCCCACCGTGATCGCGCTTGAAGCTGGCCTCTCCTTCCTGGGCCTTGGCGTCAAGCCGCCGACCCCCAGCTGGGGCGCGCTGCTGAAAGACGGCTATTCGCTGATCCGGCAGACGCCCTGGCTGGTGGTGGGTGGCGGCCTGCCGATCATCCTGGCCACGCTCGGCTTCACCTTCCTGGGCGAGTCCCTGCGTGACGTGGTCGATCCGAAACTGAGGAAACAACGATGACCGAGACCCTTCTGGAAATCGACCGCCTCAGCGTCGATTACGAAACTGCCCGCGGCGACCTGAAAGCCCTGCGCGACATCACCTTCGATGTCCGCGAGGGAGAGATCGTGGGCATCGTGGGCGAGAGCGGCTGTGGCAAATCAACCCTGATCTCCTCGATCCTGCGCCTGACCGCACCCAACACCCGGTTCCGACAGGGCGAAGTGCGGTTCAAGGGCCAGAACCTTCTGGCCCTGCCCGAACGCAAGATGCGCAATTTGCGCGGCGCGGATATCTCCATAGTGTTTCAGGACCCGATGCAGACGCACAACCCCGTGCTCAGCATCGGCCAGCAGATGGTGGACATCCAGCACCGATCAAACGCGCCCAGGGCCGAAAAACGCGCCCGCGCCGCCGGGATACTGGGCGCGGTGGGCATCCCCGACCCCGAGGCGCGACTGAACCAGTTCCCGCATGAATTCTCGGGCGGTATGCGACAGCGCATCGCCATCGCCATGGCGCTGATGTCCGAACCCGACCTGCTGATCGCGGACGAACCGACAACCGCGTTGGATGCCACACTCGAAGTGCAGATCATCGAACGCCTGCAGGAACTGCAACGCGAATTCAACTGTGCCATCCTGTTCATCTCGCACCACCTTGGCGTCATTGCGGAGCTCTGCGACCGAGTGGTGGTGATGTACGCTGGTGCAGTCGTGGAAAGCGGCGATGTGCGCGAAATCTTCCACAATTCCAAACACCCCTACACCCGACGGCTGATCGACTGCGATCCGGGCCATATCAAGGAACGCGCCCGAGTCCTGCCCACCATCCCGGGCGAGGTGCCCGATCTGGCCAACCTGCCCGACGGCTGCATCTTCCGCGACCGCTGCGATCAGGCGATGCCCCACTGCGCCACCCAGATACCGCCTCTGGAACAGTTGCGTCAGGGTCATCACGCCGCCTGCTGGCTGAACCACGAGGAGGCGATGTCATGAGCCTGTTGGACGTTCGCGACCTAAAAACCAGCTATGGCCCCGTCAACGTTCTGGCCGGGGTCAGCTTTGCAGTGGAGGCGGGTGAAACTTATGCGCTTGTGGGGGAAAGCGGTTCGGGCAAGACAACCGTGATCCGCGCCATTGCCGGGCTGGCCCCGGCGCAGGAAGGCTCGGTCAGGTTCGATGGGCAGGAAATCCGGGGCGCGTCCGAACGCGCCCTGCGCCCGTTGCGCAAGGATATCGCCATGATGTTCCAGGACCCGGTCGGGTCCCTGTCACCGCGCCTGACCATCGGCAGCCTTATCACCGAACCCTACCGCATTCAGAGCCTGAAGGACCGCGATCTGGATGCCGAGGCAAAACGCCTGCTGGAAATGGTGAACCTGCCCGCCCATTTCGCCGACCGATACCCCTATCAGCTGTCGGGCGGTCAGGCGCGTCGCGTCGGCGTCGCGCGCGCGCTGGCGTTGGAACCCCGGCTGATCCTTGCCGACGAACCCACTGCCGGTCTGGACGTGTCGGTGCAGGGCGAGCTTTTGAACCTGCTCAACGACCTGCGCGAACGGCTGGGGCTGGCGATGGTGATCATCACCCACAATCTCAACGTGGTGCGCCACGTGTCGGACCGCATGGGCATCATGTATCTTGGCCGTCTGGTCGAGGAAGGCACCACCGAGGCGATCTTCCACGACCCGCGCCACCCCTATACCCGCTGCCTGTTGAGCGCCAACCCCGAACCGGACCCAGACGCGCGTCTCGAACGCATCGCCCTCAAGGGCGAGCCACCCAGCCTGCTCAACCGACCCTCGGGTTGCGAGTTTCGCGAGCGCTGCCCGTTCGCGCAAGCGATCTGCACCCAAACCCCGGTATGGGAAGTCGAAAACGGCCACGGCCTGCGTTGTCTAGCCCCGTTGCAGCCCGGACAAGCGGCATGAAACGGTTCGCCAGCAAAACGGTTCTGGTGACCGGCGGCCATACCGGCATCGGTTTTGCCATCGCCCAACGCTTCGCGCAGGAGGGCGCAAAGCTGATTCTTGTCGGACGCGACCAGGCCAAGGGCGATGCGGCGGTGGATAAGCTCGTCGCGACGGGGTGGACCTGCCGGTTCCTGTCTGTGGACCTATCGCACGAAGACGCGGTGACCGATCTTGTTTCAGGGCTGTCGCGGCTCGACGTTCTGGTCAACAATGCAGGCCTTGGCAGCCTGCGGACCGAACATGATCCGGGCGACAGTCCTGGCACCCGCTGGAACCGGGTCCGGGGCGCCAATCAGGACAGCGCTTACCTGATGACCGCCCATTGCCTGCCGCTTTTGCGCGCCTCGGGTGGATCGGTGGTCAACATCTCCTCCACCTCTTCCCTGTATGGCAACTGGGGCCTTTACGGTGTCGCCAAGGCCGGGGTCGAGGCGCTGACCCGCGCCTTTGCCGCCGAAGCCGCGCCTGTACGGATCAACGCGGTCAGTCCCGGCTGGATCGAAACCGAAGTGACGGCCCGCGCGTCAGGCAACATGGACGGCAACTGGGATTTGCCGCCGTCGCTCCTCAACGGCATGGGCACCGGGGCTGAAATCGCCGGCGCTGTGGCCTTTCTGGCATCGGACGACGCCAGTTTCATCACCGGCCAGACGCTGGTTGTTGATGGTGGCTTGACGCTGATCGACTATCCTTCCCGCCCCCTGCTTGAGAGGCGGGGACACGTCCTGCGCGCACGCCAAGACGGAAATGACTGAACCGGGACCGCGATGACATCCACACTCTATTTCAACGGCCTGATCCTTACGATGGACGCCGGGAATTCCAGCCCCGAGGCGGCGCTGACCGTGGGCGAAACGATCCGCGCTGTCGGAGCCGAAGCAGACCTGCGCGCCCGGATGCCCGCTGGAACGCTGGAACACGATCTGCAGGGGCAAACCCTGATCCCGGCCTTCATTGACCCGCACGGGCATTTTCCCGATCCCGGCTTCATCAAACTCTTCCGCGTCGATCTGGCCTCCCCCCCGCGCGGGGATTGTGCCGACATGTCTACGGCCCTTGCCAAGCTGCGTGCCAAGGCGGCGCAATCGCCGGACGGCGAATGGGTCATGGGCGTTCTGTTCGACAATACCGCCATCGCCGAAACCCGCATGCCAACGCGGCATGAACTTGACGACGTATCGCTGACGCATCCGGTGTGGGTTCTCCACGCCTCCGGACATAACGGGGCGGCGAACTCTCTGGCGCTGAAACTGCACGGCGTGAACCGCGACACGCCCGACCCCCTCGGCGGGCGCTTTGGCCGCGACCCCGAAACCGGCACGCTGACCGGACTCGTCGAAGGGCTGTCGGCGATGCGCGAAATGGGCGACACAAACTTCCTGATCGACCGCGACCGGTTCTGGCAGGGCTTTGCCGCTTGCCGCGACGAATACCTCGCCCACGGCGTCACCTATGCCCAGAACGCCTGGGCTTCGCGTGAGTTGCTAGAACACTTCGCCAGCCTGCCCGCCGAAACCGATCCCGGCATCGACCTGGAACTGCTACCGATCGGCGAACTGGAACCGGCCCTCAGCCAGGGACCCGAGCCGCTGATCTGGCCCGGTAATCCCCATTTCATCCTTGGTGCGCGCAAGCTGTTCGCTGACGGGGCCTTTCAATTGCAAACCGCGTATCTGAGCGCGCCATACCACACACCTCTCGACCCACAAAACCCTTGCGGCATGCCGTATACGACGCAAGCCGATCTCGACGCGCAGGTTGCCAAACTGCATGGCATGGGCTTTCAGATCCATTGCCATTGCAACGGCGATGCCGGGGCGGGCATGTTCATCACCGCCGTCGAAAGGGCGCTTGCCGATCACCCGCGCGCTGATCACCGTCACACGATCATTCACGGCCAGACCCTGCGCGACGACCAGTTGCAGCAGATGGCCCGCCTCGGGATCACCGTCAGCTTTTTCTCCGCCCATGTTCATTTCTGGGGCGACCGCCATTACGACACGTTCTTGGGACCGGACCGCGCAGATCGGATATCGCCTGCGGCCTCTGCCGAACGATTTGGCGTCCGCTACACCATCCACAACGACGCCTCCGTTACACCCACGCGACCGATCCATCTGGCCCATTGCGCAGTGAACCGGCTGACATCCGGCGGCAGGGTGCTGGGCGACGGCCAAAAGACAAGCGTCCTGTCAGCCCTGCGCGCCCAGACCATCGACGCCGCCTGGCAGGTGTTCAAGGAAGATGTGCGCGGCTCGATCGAACCGGGCAAAATCGCCGATTTCGCCATACTCGACCGCAATCCGCTCATCGAACCAGATCAACTGAACAACACTCGCGTCATCCAGACCATTCGACGGGGCCAGACCGTGTTTCGCAAAACCGCGTCCGAGCCGGAACTCACGGGCGCCCAATGACCAGACCCCGCATCGCAATTGCCGGATTTCAACACGAAACCAACTGCTTTGGTGTGACCAGGGCCGGCCTTGCCGAATTCCAGATGGCCGATTCCTGGCCCGAAATGCTGCACGGCCCCCATGTTGTTTCGCGGACGCGGGGCATGAACCTGCCCATCGCGGGCTTTGCCACCGCCGCCCAAGGCGCCGGAATGGAACTTGCCCCGATCCTGTGGTGCGCCGCCGAACCTTCGGCCCATGTCACCGACCACGCGTTTGAAACGATTTGTGGCATGCTGCTGGATGGCCTGCGCGCGTCAGGGCCGCTGGATGCGGTCTATCTCGACCTGCATGGCGCGATGGTCACAGAAAGTCTCGCTGATGGCGAAGGCGAAGTGCTGCGCCGCGTGCGCGATTTGGTGGGCCCGAACACCCCTCTGATCGCCAGCCTCGACCTGCACGCCAACATCTCGCCCGAAATGGTCGAGATCGCCGATTACCTCGCGATCTACCGGACCTATCCGCATCTCGACATGGCCGAAACCGGCGCGCGCTGCCTGCCGATGCTGCAACGCCTGCTGGCAGGCGAAAGGCCGTTCAAATCCTTCCGCCAGATCCCCTATCTGATTCCGTTGCACGCGCAGTACACAGGCGCCGCACCGTTTGACCGGATCTACGATATCCTGCCGCAGCTGACCGGTCGCGGCGTTTCGGCCGACATCGCCCTCGGCTTCACTGCCGCCGACATCCCCGACACCGGCCCCTCCTGCGTGACCTATGCCGCAACCGCCCGGCATGCCGACCGCGCCGCAGATGAAATCCTGACGCTGTTCGAAACCTGCGAACCCCAGATCGCCATCACCATGCTTTCGCTCGACGCGGCCGCGGCTCTGGTGCGACAGGCCCCGAACAAGCCGATCGTTCTGGCCGATGTTCAGGATAATCCCGGAGCGGGCGGCACCTCGGACACCACCGGCCTGCTGAAGACGCTGGTCGGGGCCGGGGCGAGAGGCGTTCTGATGGGTCTGTTCCACGACCCCGAAGTGGCTGCAGCGGCCCATGCAGCAGGCACAGGCGCTCGCCTCCGTGCCGCCTTGGGCGGCAAATCCGGTCTTGCTGGACAATCCCCCGTCGAGGCCGAGTTTCAGGTTCTCGCCCTCAGCGACGGAACTTGCCGGTATACAGGGAAAATGTACGGGGGCGGCATTGCCACTTTGGGCAAGACCGCCGCCTTGAAACTGATCGGAACCGGCGTCGATGTCGATCTGGTCGTGACCTCGGTGCGCAGCCAGTGCCTCGATCTCGCGCACTTCACCCATCTGGGGCTGGACCCGACCGGCTATGCGCTGATCTGCGTCAAAAGCACCGTGCACTACCGTGCCGCGTTCGACCCCATCGCCAGCGCGACATACCCCGTTGCCGCCCCCGGCGCATTCCTGTGTGACCTGGAGCAAGTCCCCTATCGGAACCTTCCCGCCGGCAAACGGACAACCCCCCGCGCGGCATGATCATCCACAATCTGTGGACAGGCGGGTGCACCTCGAAGAACCCGAGCGTCGCGTGCCGGGCCTATGCAATCGCGGATTTTCGGTCGATTCCTATTATTTTCGACTATTCCCCTGCAACCTGGCGATCATAGTCGAGGGCATCGAACCAACCCAGGGAATTGGTGATGACGCTGTTCTCATCCAGTTCCCATTCCTCCCAGCCACTTGCTTTCACATAGTTGCCGGTTTCCGAATGATGCCCCTCCAGCGTCCAGCCAAAGACTGCATGATCGCCCGCAACCCGAAAGAAATCCCGCGTCAGCTTCAGATCAGAAAAAGACGCCATGAACCCGCTCGCCATTGCAATCATCGCCTCGCGTCCGAACTGGTTGTCGCCTCGATTGATCGTGATCCCTTTGCCCGGGGCATAGTGACCGGCAACCGCTTGTGGATCGCCCGAATTCCACGCGGCAGTGTACGCCTCGGTCATCTTTTCGAACGTGGTCTCATCCACTCCCATCGTGTTCCTCCCCCAATGATTACCCGTGGCAACCTAGACGCCATTACATTTCCCTGTCCACAGACGAAACGGCAGGGCCATTGCTCAAACGTGCCTGTGGGTGGGCAATAATCATTGCCCAATCGAACATGATCGGAAAAACTGGCATTGCAGAACCAAAGGAAAGGGTTGCGGACCCGGATGTCGAAACTCGGAGAATGGCTGGCGCAAAGAAACCTTGCGAATCTCGAAGCGTCTCTGGTCGAAAACGAGATTGATCTGGACATTCTGTTCGATCTCACCGACGAGGATATGCGCGAGATCGGCCTGTCCCTTGGTGCGCGAAAACGATTGCGCGCAGCCTTCGATGCGGATGCGACCGATCCCCAACCCGTCGTAATTTCCCCCGCGAACGTCCCGCGCGACGCGGAACGGCGCCACCTGACGACCTTGTTCATCGACCTCGTCGGCTCGACCGCACTGTCGGCGCGGCTGGACCCCGAAGATATGAGTGATGTCATCAAGCGCTACCAGAACACCGTGGCAGGCATCGTCACCCGCTACGAAGGCCACGTCGCAAAGTACATGGGTGATGGAGTGCTGTGCTATTTCGGCTGGCCGGTCGCACATGAAGACGATGCGAAACGCGCTACACGTTCTGCCTTGGCGACGGTACGTTCTGTCGCAGAAATGCGCGCACCGGATGGTCAGGCGATGGCGGCGCGCGCCGGCGTGGCGACCGGAATGGTCGTTGTGGGCGACCTTATCGGCGAAGGCTCGGCGCAGGAGGAAACTGTCGTTGGCGATACTCCCAACCTTGCGGCACGTCTTCAAACGCTTGCCGAACCGGGCCAGATTCTGGTCTCGGATGAAACCCGGCATCTGATTCAAGACACTTTCGAGACCGAGACGTTGGGCCAGTTCAGCATCAAAGGGCTGGATGCGCCGGTCTCGGCCTGGCAAGTGACGGTCGAGCGCAGTCTCGAAAGCCGGTTCGAGGCCGAGGACCTCGCCCCTATCCTTCCCATGATCGGCCGCAACCACGAGCTTGGACTGATCATGGAACGCTGGCATCGCGCGGTCTCTGGCGAAGGGCAGGTCACTGTCCTGATCGGCGAAGCGGGTATCGGAAAGTCGCGGCTCACGCGGGCTGTTGTCGATGAGATCCGCCAGCAAGACCACTATCGGATCAATTACCACTGCTCGCCCTATCACACGGATTCCAGCTTCTATCCGGTCATCCGGCAGCTGTCCCATGCGATGGGTCTGCGCGAAACCGACACGACCGAGGACAAGATTGGCAAGCTGCACCAACAGCTTCGCGTAGCCGATCCTGGGATCATCGCCGAGCTTTTGCAAGTTGAAGCCGTATCCGCTGACAGCATCTCGGATATGTCTCCGCAACAGCTCCGGCTCCGGATCATGGAAGAAACCTCGCGCGAAATGCAGGCCTTGGCACGGGAAAGGCCGGTCCTGCTGGTCGTCGAAGACGCGCATTGGAGCGATGCTTCGACGCTGGCGATGATCGAGGCGTGTCTGGACCGCATCGCAGGCGAACGTGTGATGATCCTTATCACCGCGCGTCCCACGTTCCGGCATGGCTTCGGCGGTCATCCGATCATGTCAAACCTGACGCTCAACCGCCTGGGTTCGGACCAGATCGAAGGGGTTCTGGCCAAGATCACCGGCGGCAAGACTCTGCCCGACGAACTGGTCGCGGAAATCATTAACCGGACCGACGGCGTGCCGCTGTTCATCGAGGAACTCACCAAGACCATCCTTGAGTCCGGTGATCTGATTGAAAACGAACACAGCTTCGAACTTGCCGGTCCTTTGAACCGGGTCACTATCCCCGCAACGCTGCACGATTCCCTTATGGCGCGGATCGACCGGTTGCAGCCCGTCAAGGAAATTGCCCAGATGGCGGCCTGTATCGGCCGCAGTTTCGAGCGTGCGGCGCTGGCCAAGATCGCGCGCGTCGACGACCGGATGCTGGACGACGCATTGGGACAGCTCGAACGCAGCGAGCTTGTGTTCCGGCGGGGAACACCACCCGATGCAACTTATGTCTTCAAACACGCGCTGGTGCGTGACGTCGCGTATGAAAGCCTGTTGAAACGGCGGCGTCTGGAAATTCATCACCGGCTCGTCGACCTGTTCGAAACCGACCCGACCGCGCCAGCCGAACTGATTGCACACCACGCAACCGAAGCAGGGTTGACGGAAAAAGCCGTTCTCTTGTGGGGCGAAGCCGCAAAGAAAGCACAAGCTCGCCCAGCCTATATCGAAGCAGGCAATCAGTTGCGAACCGCGCTCGAGCTGGTTTCGGGGCTTCTGGACAAGCCCGAATGGCGGGAAAAGGAACTGGCCTTGCTGGTACAGCTTGCGCAGGTCCACATCGCCAAGGATGGATACGCGTCCAAGGAAGCAGGCGATGCATTTTCTCGGGCGCTGGAGCGTATCGGGGCAACCTCCGACCCCGAGCTGAAGGTTGCAATCTATTATGGCAAATGGATCGCCCCTTATATCGGCAACGATCTGCACCTTGCTTTCGATCTGGTGTCGCGTTTGGTCACGGACATGGCCGATGAAACCGACCCCATCCCGGGGCTGATTTCGCGCCGGATGCGGGCCGCGACCCTCATCGCCATGGGCCGGTCACCCGAGGCGCTCGAAGACTTGAATGCGGCTTTCGCCTTGTACCAGTCGGCCGAAATCGTGGAATTCTCGACCAGATTTGCACAAGACCCCGGCGTACAGATATGGTGTTACATGCTGCTGGCACAATGGATGTGCGGGGACGAGGCCGAGGCGTGGAACACGGCCAATCGGTCATTGGCCCGTGCGCGGAAACTCAAACATGCAAACACGATCTGCTATGCAGGCCTGCATTCTGTCACCCTGGCAATCTGGACCGAAAATGTCGCACGCGCCCGTGAGATCAACGACGAAATGAGGCGTCTGGCCGAAGATCACGACATGGCGCTATGGAAGAGTTACGTGACCATCCACGATGCTGTTCTCGCCTGCATGACGGATGAGCCGGACGCTGCCAAGCGGCTGGATGTCGCTCTTGAGGAATACCGGATGACAGGCTGCTGGCTCTGGGTCTCGCTGTACCTGAGCGAACAGGCAAAAGCGCTGCTGAGGTCTGGTGATCTCACTGCCGCAATGCGCTCGGTCGACCGCGCCCTGCGCGAGCAGGAAGCAACCGGGGAACGCTGGGCCGAGGCCGAACTTCGCCGGATCCAAGGCGAAATCCTGATGGCCAGTGGGGAAAACGCCGCCGCCAAAACGGCATTTCAACAGGCTGCCTCTGTAGCCTGCGCGCAGCAGGCCCAAGCCCTGACTATGCGCGTGGCGAAATCGTCGGAGATACACGGGATTGAAATCAATCACGCGGATGTCTGACTGACTGCTCGTTCACAACGTTTCGAAAGCTTGGCGCGAAAATCGTATGGCAATACAACGCCTAACCTCTTGCATCCGAACTATCTGCAGCCCCTGTTCCTTTTACCCGAACGAACCGCACCGGTTCCGCAAAACCGCCCAGCAAGGCCCGATCTTCTGTCGCGCTGCGAGCCGCAAGATGGGCGGGTGCCTCACCCGAAGCCGAGATCGCCATCGACAAAACGATCTCTCCGCCATCTGCCTGCGCCTGCAATCGCGCGGCTAAATTCACGGCAGCGCCAAAATAATCCAATACACCATTTGAGGTGACGGCGACGCATGTGCCCTCGTGCACCCCGATCTTGAGTTCAATTGGCGCCAGATCGTGGTTGCGATTGAATATTCCTACCTCGTCCTGCATGTCGAGCGCCGCGCAAAGCGCCGCCTCGCCACTCGGAAATGTCGCCATCACCGCATCACCAATGGTCTTGACCAACGCACCGTCATGACGCGCAATTCGTTCTTCGAGAAAGGCAAAATGGTTGCGAACCATCGCATAGGCACGGCTGTCACCAACCTGCTCGAACAGGGCGGTCGAGCCTTTCAGGTCTGTAAACAGGATGCCGGTCCAGCCGATCTCCACCTCGTCGCCAGGGCGGAGCAATTGCTCCGGGCACAACTCGCGAAATGCCCGCATGCCGATCACGGTTGGCACCGACAGCGCGTTTCTGGACCACTCGGTCGTCTCGATCACCAGGCAACGAGGATTCTCACATTTGTTGATGGCGTGAACGAACCCTTGCGGAGCTGGGTCGCCTAGTATCAACCGGTCTTCTTCGATCACTATCTCCGGAATCACGCCGCCGAAGATCTCTATTTCCGTCATCGGCCCCGGCTCGATCGTGCGTATGCGGTAACGCCCGTCCCGCAAAAAGACCTGTTCGGTTCGTTCGCCAAGCGCACCAACATCGCATTGAATCTTGACGTGCGAAGTGGCCACGGCGGATTGAATGCAGAATGCTTCGGTCGCCGGCACCTGATACCAGGGCGATGGCGCGAACACCAACTCGACATTCCGGGCAAAGTCGCGCTCATAGTCGATGTTGCAAGAGGTGCAATGCACCTCCCGCGGTACGTTCGAAAGCAGCAGGCTTTGCGATTTTCCACCACGGCACCGCGGACACATGACCTCCCAGCGCAGTGCCAGCAGACCGGCCCGATGCGCTGCCAGCATTAGGTCGACCACGTCAGACGGGCGCGCGCCCCAAGCCTTCGCCAATGCCAGCGGGCGCATGCGGCGAACCTCGATAGGATCAGAACTGTCGAGGTACTTCATCAATCGCGAAGTCAGCCCATGCGTATGTGCCTGCTCATCTTCAAGGTGCTGTTTGACCGTCGCGAGCCTGTCTGGCGGTGCCTCGGCCGTGGCTTTTGCGGCTGCGGCCCGGCGCTCTGCAATTGCGTCCACTTTTGATGGCTCCAACATCAGCTTGTGCGTCGCAGCTGGCAATTCCCGAGTGATCAGGTGAAGAAACCCCAATCGAAACAGGGCCTCTCCCAATAAATTGTCCCATCGGGCGGTGTAATCGAAATCCACCTGCGCATTTGTGCCTTCCCCCGAAAAACTGATCCTGACCGACAATTCCTTGTAGGGGCCGTTGAAGAAAAACCGCTCCATCTCGACAAAGCGCCTGTCGACCCACTGACCGAACCGTTCCTCCCACCGTAAAACGAATGGGCCCATGCGCTTCGAACAGCGCCTCAGGGTCCGACCGTCCGATCCGATCACGTCCTCGGCGACGTAGGGAGTAAACCCCGTGCCGGCGACAATGTTCAGTCTTTCGGTGTCCGCAACCGCGTTCCACAGGGCATCAACCGGTGCGTCGAAACGCTCGGTGCGCCGAATTGTGAACATTCGCTCGCGCATTCCGGCCCTCCTCAGGTCTGTGTCGTCCGCCAGAGGCAAATTCGCACGACGAAATCTTGCTCTCTGGGCGCCCGGGACGATCCGACATGCCTACTCGGCGACAAACCCGCCATCCACGACCAACTCGGCACCCGTCATGTACGAGGCGTCGTCGCTGGCAAGGAACAAGACGGCACGCGCAATCTCGCGGGGCTGGGCCAGCCGACCCATCGGTATCTTGGCGATGGTTGCGGCGACGAATGCCTCGGCATCGTCACCGAGGCTTGCAACCGCTGAATGCACCAACGGCGTATCGGTATAGCCGGCATGAATCGAATTGATGCGGATCGGCCAACCGCGACGGGCGCAATCGACGGCAGCGGCCTTGGTCGCGGCCCTCACCCCGCCCTTTGTCGCGCTGTAGGCGGCAAGCAGCGGTTCCCCGATCAAAGCGGCGATGGACGAGTTGTTTATGATTGCGCCTCCGCGGTCTCTCATTGCACGAATTGCGGCCTGCATCCCGAAGAACACGCCATCGAAATTGACTGCTGTGACGTGTCGCCACTGTTCCAGAGTCGTTTCGTCGATCCTGACCATGTGGCCACCGCCGGCATTGTTGAAAAGAACATCCAGGTGTCCGTGGCGGCTGATCACGTCCTTGATCAGGGCATCCCAGCCGTCGGGGTCGGTGGTGTCCTGCCATAGCGTCTCGATTGGCAGACCTGCAGAAACGCTGTCGGCAAGCGCCTTTTCCAAGCCATCCTTGTTGATGTCGGTAGCGACAAGGACCGCGCCTTCTGCCGCAAACTCGACAGCGGTCGCCAAACCGATCCCGCTTGCCGCGCCGGTAACCAGCACGACGCTGCCATCAAACCGGCCCATGTGGTTTCCCTCCGATACACTGCCGTCAGGCAAATTTACCACAGTATTTGACAGGACTGTCAGTGAAAATTATCGGCGGACGATTGCGGCAATGGCGCATCAGGCGAGGCCACAAGACAGTACATTCAATCATTCCGGCGGTCGGGGGCGCACCCAGCCTTGAAACAGAACTTGCAAGGCGATCCCCGCAGAAGCCCAAATAATGACCAAGCGGCACCGATGGATTGGATCTGAGAAACGCTCTAGCCAATGCAAAAAAGGGGTCATAGACTGGGATTAACAGATTATTTTGGAGTTTCTCCCCATATGACACCTTTCGCCATTGCTGGTGTTCAGATGCATGTCGCCGCGCTTCACTCGAATGTAGAGGCCATGCGTCACCGAATTGAAATTCTGATGGCTCGTTTCCCCTGGACGCAGATGGTGCTGTTTTCCGAATTGGCACCTTACGGCCCGCTGGACCGTTTTGCGCAGCCGTTTCCGAACGATGCCTTGTCACAGTTTCAGGAAGACGCGCATCGGTTCGGTATCTGGCTGATCCCCGGATCGATGTTCGAAAAAGCCGAGGACGGCCGGATCTTCAACACCTCCGTCGTGATCAACCCCCAAGGCGAAATCGTCGCCAAATACTCCAAGATGTTCCCATTCCGTCCGTATGAGACCGGAATTTCCGCCGGAACCGAATTCTGTGTGTTCGATGTTCCAGAGGTAGGCCGCTTCGGCTTGTCGATCTGCTATGATATCTGGTTTCCCGAAACCACACGGCAACTGACAAGTCAGGGTGTCGAGGTGCTGTTGCATCCGGTGCTGACCGGCACCACCGACCGGGAGGCGGAACTGTCCATTGCCCGCGCCACGGCGGCGCAATTCCAATGTTATGTCTTCGACGTCAACGGGCTCAGCGCGGGCGGTGTCGGGCGCTCGCTGGTGGTCGACCCCTCGGCAACCGTACTGCACCAATCTGCGGGACAAGAGGATATGTTCCCCATCGAAATAGACCTCGACCAGGTGCGGCGTCAGCGTGAAACCGGTCTCAAGGGGCTTGGTCAGGTATTAAAAAGCTTCCGCGATCGCGAAGCCGAATTCACCGTCTACGACCGCACCAGCGGCGCAGACGCATATCTCAAGACACTAGGGCCGCTGGAAACCCCCGGACAAGGGTCAGCACGCGGGCTTCAGACCTCCGACCCCAGAAGCTCCCTGGAGAATTTGGAGCAGAACTTACGTTCGCCGCATAATTTTACCGTCTTTCCTGGAAAGACGGGTTCAGATTAACCGGACTGGAAGGCGGCGCAGGTCCTGACGCGACAGAAAAGGAGGCAGGTTTTGAACTTGCACTCGCGGAAGAAGAAGCTGCCGTCGATCCGGGATTACTACAGCGCGACCCAACTGCGCGCGGACAGGTGGAGCGCATTGCGGGAGGCCGCCGAAGGCCTCGTCCGACACCGCAAAGAGGGCCGCCAAAACCAGAAGCTCATGAACACCGCAGAGCATCTGCTGGATGTCCTTGCACCGGTCGAACGATACTGGGCCTTTCCCGGCATACACGCATTCGATCACCTGCGCAGGCTTCTGCTGCATGGCAATTCTGACGATCTGTCCGTATCAGTCCGGCGGATCGCCAGGGCGCTGACGTCGGGCGCCTACCGGCGTCGCTCGATTCCATTGTCTTCTGACGAGATCGACAATGAGGATTACGAGGATGAAGCTTCGCTGGCCCCCGAAGCACGGGCGCTGGGGCGTCCCTATTTCGAGGTTCTGATCGTCGATGACGTGTCCGAACCTCAGGAGCGGTTCCTGCGGCAGAACCTGCAGCGCATGCGCCGTGTCGAAGATCAGTTCATTTACGAGCCAGTGATCGTACCCTCGCTCGAAGACGCGCTGATTGGCGTTCTGTTCAACCACAATGTTCAGGCCGTGGTGGTACGTCCGGGGTTGTCGCTCAAGTCCAAGAATGAGTTGCCGATTCTCAGCCAATACCTGACTCGCGTCAGCGAAGGCGAAGCCGTGGACGAGATCGAGCCACATGAATACGGTCCCGAGGCCTGCCGGCTGATCGAGAAAATTCGCCCCGAACTGGATGCCTATCTGGTCACCGACCGGTCAGCCGAGGATATTGCCGGTCTGGACCTCGGCCGGTGCCGCCGCGTGTTCTACAATCAGGAAGATTTTCAGGAGCTGCACCTCAATATCCTGCGGGGGGTGGACCGCCGTTACAAGACGCCCTTTTTCACCGCGTTGAAAGAGTATTCCAAACAGCCCACGGGCGTGTTCCATGCCATGCCGATCAGCCGTGGCAAGTCGATCAGCCGCTCGCACTGGATTCAGGACATGGGGGCGTTTTACGGCTCGAACATCTTCCTTGCCGAAACTTCCGCGACCTCCGGCGGCCTCGACAGCCTGCTCGAGCCACGCGGCCCGATCAAGGAAGCGCAGGACATGGCGGCGCGGGCATTCGGGGCGAAACATACATTCTTTGCCACCAACGGCACCTCGACCTGCAACAAGATCGTGGTGCAGTCGGTAGTCCGGCCCGGCGACATCGTGCTGGTCGACCGCGACTGCCACAAATCGCACCATTACGGCATGGTTCTGGCCGGGGCCAACGTTGTCTACATGGACAGCTACCCGCTGCATGAGCACTCGATGTACGGCGCGGTACCGCTGCGGGAAATCAAACACACCCTCCTGCAACTCAAGGCCGCCGGAAAGCTGGATCAGGTCAGAATGGTGTTGCTGACCAACTGCACATTTGACGGCGTGGTCTATAACGTGCAACGCGTCATGGAAGAATGCCTCGCAATCAAGAAAGACCTGATCTTTCTTTGGGACGAGGCCTGGTTTGGCTTTGCGCGCTTTGACCCCACCTACCGCCAACGCACGGCAATGGGGGTTGCCAACACGCTCAGACAAACGTTGCGCAGTCAGGAAACCGCCGACGCATGGGAAGCGCAGCAGCAAGCGCTCAAAGGCGCAACCGAAGATCAATTGCTCGATACGCGTCTTGTACCGCCGCCCGACGCGCGGGTCCGGGTCTATGCCACCCAATCGACCCACAAAACGCTGACATCGCTCCGTCAGGGCTCGATGATCCATGTCAACGATCAGGACTTCAAGGGCGAGGTCGAACAGTCCTTTCACGAAGCCTACATGACCCACACCTCGACCTCGCCGAACTACCAGATCATCGCCTCGCTGGATGTCGGGCGGCGGCAGGTCGAACTGGAGGGGTTCGAGTTCGTTCAGAAGCAGATCGAAACCGCGATGTCGATCCGCCGCGCAATCTCCGACAATCCGCTCCTGAACAAGTATTTTCGCATCCTGACTGCCGGCGACATGATCCCCGAGCGGTTTCGCGAAAGCGGAGTGGAAGCCTATTACGACCCGGATCACGGATGGGCCGACACCTGGAATATGTGGAGCCAGGACGAGTTCGTACTGGACCCGACGCGCATCACTCTGGCCGTCGGCGGAACCGGATGGGACGGCGATACGTTCAAGACCAAGATCCTGATGGACAAATACGGGATCCAGATCAACAAGACGTCCCGCAATACGGTGCTGTTCATGACCAATATCGGCACCACACGTTCTTCGGTCGCCTATCTGATCGAGGTACTGGTCGAGATTGCAAACGATCTGGACGAGTTGCTTGATGACGCGTCCAAGATGGAGCGGCGCTCGTTCGAAAACCGGGTGGCAGCGCTGGTCGAGCATGTCCCGCCGCTACCGGATTTCAGCCGTTTCCACGACGCGTTCCGCACAGGCAAGGATACGCCCGAAGGCGACATCCGTACTGCCTTCTTCCTCGCCTATAACGAGGACAACTGCGATTACATCCCGACCGACGACAACCTGTTGAAGCGCCTGGAATCCGGCGAGGAACTGGTGTCGTCAAGCTTCATCATACCCTATCCGCCCGGCTTTCCGATACTGGTGCCGGGTCAGGTCATCAGCCCGGAAATCCTGTCATTCATGCGGGCGCTGGATGTCAGCGAAATCCATGGCTACCGCGCCGATCTGGGCCTGCGGGTGTTCACCAAAGAGGCTCTGCAATCAGTCAAGAAATAACAGTCGGCCCAAAACAATAATTTCAAAGGGGAGAAGACACATGCCGAAGAAAGTTCTGAACAATATTTCGGAAATCCGCCGGTACTTTCACACCAATTCGGACCCGATCTATTTTGTCTCAGCAACCAATTTCAATCTTCTTGGGCTTGATGAGTGGGTGAAGAATTTCAAATACATCTGTTACATGGACTGTTTCGACGGCCGTCACCCGAACGTGCTGGTTCCGTCAGAACTGCCGCATGACGAGTTCCAGTCGATCGAGGATATCAACAACTACCTGCTGCAGCACAAGGAAGTCATCGACTACGTCAAATCACGCGGCGGCAAGCCGAAATTCGTGTTCCTGATGTTCGACGAGAAAACCGAGAAACTTGCCAAGGAAATCGGCGGCGAGGTCTGGTTTCCCAAGGCAAAACTGCGCACCAAGATGGACAACAAGATCGAAACCGTCCGTGTCGGCAACAAGGCCGGCGTCCCCTCGGTGCCCAACACACTGTCCAGGGTGGACAGCTACGACCACCTCAAGAAGATCTGCAAGAAGGCGGATCTGGGCGACGATCTGGTGCTGCAAAGCGCGTTCGGGGATTCAGGCCACACCACATTCTTTATCAAGTCCGAGGCCGATTTTCGCAAGCACGAGCATGAGATCGTCGGCCAGGGCGAAATCAAGATCATGAAGCGGATCGACTGCCGCGGCTCGGCGATCGAAGCGTGCTGCACCGCCGAAGGCACCATCGTCGGCCCACTGATGACCGAGCTTGTCGGGTTCAAGGAACTGACGCCCTATCGAGGCGGCTGGTGCGGCAACGAAATCTTCTCCACCGCCTTCCCGCCAAAAACCCGCGAGAAGGCGCGCGAGCTGACCTTCAAGTTCGGCGAACAGCTGCGCAAGGAAGGCTATCGCGGCTATTTCGAACTGGACTTCCTGATCGACAAGAAAACAGGCGACATCTGGCTGGGCGAGCTGAACCCGCGCATCACCGGCGCCTCTTCGATGACCAACCACGCGGCCTTTGCCCATGCGGATGCGCCACTGTTTATCTTCCATCTGCTCGAGTTCTCGAAAAAGCCGTTCAAGCTGGGCGTGGAGGAATTGAACGCCCGCTGGGCGGATCCAGACATGATCGATTCCTGGTCACAGATGGTGATCAAGCATACCGAGGACACCGTGGATATTGTCACCCATGCCCCCCAATCCGGCATTTACAAGATGCTGCCGGACGGTCAGGTCGTGTTCAATCGGTTCGATTACCACCGCCGCGCGGTCGAAAGCGAGGATGAAGCGTTCTTCCTGCGTATCTCGAATGTGGGCGATTACCGCTATGAGGGCGCGGATCTCGGCATCCTTGTGACCAGGGGGCGCTCGATGACCAAAGGCTTCAAACTGACCGAGAAATCGAAGCGCTGGATCGACGGAATCAAGAACGCCTATTCCGCCCGCCCGCTGCCCTCTGCGCAGGCCTTTGAGGATCCGGCATTTAAGATTATGTAGGGCGCATGAAACTGACATTCCGCGCCGTAGAGGAAACACAGCCCGGCCAGAAACTGACCGGGCTCTTTTCCGAATACAGAAAGGCCTATCTCAATTGGTGGGCGGGCGAAGGCCTGTCCGGTCGCCCCACCTATGCGGAATGCCGCCGGGCCTTGCAAACTCACATGCCCGAAATCGTCGGACTCTACGACCGGTTGTGCGCTGCCGCTGGGGGCGGTGATCTGGAATCGCGGTTCCTGAGTTTCTATTGCCCGCCACGCTATCTGGCCGGTTGCAGTCAGGCGATCTGGCAGGGCAAGGAACCGCTCTTGGTCCGCAACTACGATTACAACCCGTCGGCATTTGACGGGGTATTTCTCAAAACCGTCTGGAACGGGCGTCAGGTGATGGGCACTTCGGATGGGCTGTTCGGTCTGCTCGACGGGATCAACGACGCGGGCCTCACCGTTTCGCTGACCTTTGGCGGACGCCGTGCTGTTGGCGACGGCTTTGGCGTGCCCCTCATCCTCAGATACCTTTTGCAAGTTTGCTCGACCATCGATGAGGCAAAAGAGGTTCTGACGCGGGTTCCCTGTCACATGACCTACAACGTGACGGTTCTGGATCGCGACAGGAATTACTTCACCGCCTACCTTGCTCCAGATCGCCCCACCATCATTACCAGAGTGGCAGTCGCCACCAACCATCAGGAGCGCGTTGAATGGTCCAGCCACGCGCGTTTGACGGCCTCAGTCGAACGGGAGCGGTTTCTGCTTCAGCGGTTGACGCTGCATCCGGAAACGAAAGAGAAGTTCATCGGGTCGTTCCTCAAGCCCCCGCTGTATTCGCTGGCATTCAACAGGGGATTTGGCACCCTCTACACAGCCGCCTATCACCCCTGCGATCTGTCCGTGGAACTGATCTGGCCGGACCGGACGTGGCGCAAGAACCTGAACCGGTTTGAAACAGGTCAACTCGGGGTCGACTATCCCGATGTTTTGCAGTCGGCAACTTGACAATCGCCTTGAGCTGACGCTCCATTTCGGGTCAGGTGCAAGGTGACCGATCCACCCCGTCCAAGCTGTTTGTCAAACCCTGCCATTGCCTTGCAGGAACTTTTACTGTCAACCGTTGCGCGAACCCTGTCTCTTAAGAAGATACACTCTGAAGAAGGACCGGCACAGCGCAGCAAACTGCCGAGGCTCTGGCCGAGCTGGTTTATGTCAATCTGCTGCACCCCGGTCATCCCGCGCTGTTCGGGTGGCCGCGCCGAACTGGGCGTGCGGATGGCCGTCAGCGCGCAGATGGGGCAACGCCATGGCATTCCTTGCACGGACAGCGCGGGCATGACCAACAGCAAGCTACCCGACTTTCAGGCGGGTTGCGAAAAAGGGAATGCCGAACTGCCCAGCGCGCCGGATGCGGCACGCGCCCGGGCTGGGACAAACCGGGCAGGGCCCCGTCAATCCCACGTGGGTCACATTGGCCGGGACAGCGAACCGCGGGTCACGATTTCGGTTTGAAGCTGGATGGATTGGCCAGGCGCTGCGGTTTCGATCATGTTGATCAACTCGATCGCTGCCCTACGACCCATCTCGCGATGCGGGACATGCAATGTCGTAAGGCCCGGATGAACGATCCGGGCCAACTCGATATCGTCAAACCCGGTGATCGATATATCTTCGGGCACACGCAGGCCCATCTTTTCGGCCTGGCGCAGCGCGCCTACGGCAAGAACGTCGTTACCGCACAAGACTGCTGTCGGGCGTGGGGCGCGGGACATCAACCTGCTGAAGGCTGCGGCCCCATTTTCGATTTCGTATGGTGTTTCGATGATCGACAATGCGTCGGGGGACAGGCCGTTTTTTGTCAAGGCGTCCCTGATGCCCTCGATCCTCAACCGGGCGCGGTCGTTGCCTTTACTGATGGCCGAAATCGTCGCCAGGCGCGTGTGCCCCTGACCGATCACCGCGTTCGCCAGTGCCATCATCGCTTCGCGATTGTCAAATCCGATGGAAGGAACACGCTTGCCCGGAATGAAGGACCAGGCAACCATCGCGGGGACCTTCTGACGGTCGAGATAGTCGTAGATGCGTGGGTCGCGATCATGGCCGATGAGCAACAGCCCATCAGCGCCACGGGCGACCAGATTTCTGATCTGCTCTTCCTCGACCTCGGGTTTGTAGGCGGAACTTGCAACAAGCAGGGTATAGCCGCGCTGGTGAATCTCTTCCTGAAACGCCTGCAGCCCCCTAGCAAAGATCGCGTTTTCCATCGTGGGAATGATCGCGCCGATCGTGAACGACCTCTTAGCCGCCATGACGCGTGCGGCAAAATTCGGTGTGTATCCCAAGACCTCGACCGCCGACATGACGCGTTTGCGCGTCGCCTCGACGACGCGTTGCGGATCGTTGAGGCACCTCGACACGGTCGCAGTCGAAACGCCCGCTTTCCTGGCCACATCATCCAGGGTCGGCGCGGACCGAAGTTTTGTCATTCTCGAACTCACAATTCGCTTTTGCCAAAGTCTAGACGGTTTGATGAGTGGATGGAAGTCACAATGTAAGCGCTTGCATTTGTCATGTAAGCGCTTACAAATAGGTAGGAGCCGATTCTACAGGGAGACCGGGAAATGTTTCTTGCAGCGTCCATTATCGTGTTTGCCATCTATTTTGCGAACGTGGCTTTGGGTGCTTTTGCGGGCAGCGCATTTCTTGGGGATGTAGGGGAGATGTTGGTTCTGTTCGCGGCGTCGATCCTGTTCGTTGTCGCAATTCTGAAGAAGGAGGCCGACCGCGACGCCAAGAATGGCGGTTGAGATGGGGCCGAATTTTCCAATGGGAGGGCATAATATGAACAACGACAGAAACGAGCTTGCATCCGCAGAGCGCCGCAATTTCCTGAAACTTAGTGCCAGCGGCGCTTTCACCGCCGCGCTGGTCGCAGGTGCCGGTGGGGTGCTTTGGTCATCCGAAGCGGCCGCGCAGACCGCGAAAGAGGAGCGCGAGCGGGAAAATGCGGCCGATCACGTCATGACCGTGGCAACAGCCTATGTGCTGGGAGCCTCGCGCAGCTATCCGATCATGCAACTGGACCTCAAAGAGAATATCCAGAACGCGACGAACGGCAAGGTGTATGTCAAACTGGCACCCGGCGGCCAGTTGGGCGCGGGCGGCGCGCTGGTGCAAAAGGTGCAGGGCGGCACGATTCAGGCGGCGCAGCATTCGTTGTCGAACTTCGCGCCCTTTGCCTCGACCGTCGATCTGATCAACATGCCTTATTTGTGCGGTTCGAACCAGCGCTTTACCAATCTGGTGCATTCCGACACATGGAAGAACGAAGTTCACCCCAAGGTCGAGGCGGCCGGGTTCAAGGCACTGTTCTATGTGGTGATCGACCCGCGTGTCGTCGCGGTGCGTCAGGGCGGTAACGCAGTCATGACCCCGGGTGACATGAGCGGCATCAAGTTCCGCGTGCCGGGGTCGAAGATGCTGCAACAATACTACCGGATGGTAGGCGCCAACCCGACCCCGGTTGCGTGGGGCGAAACACCTTCGGCCATCAAGCAGGGTGTCGCGGATGCGCTCGATCCGTCCGTTGGGGCGCTGTATGTTTTTGGTTTCAAGGACATTCTGAGCCATGTGACCTTTACACAGGCAGTGCCGGACAGTCAGGTCTATTCCTGTAACCTGGAATGGTTCAACTCGATGCCTGCCGATGTGCAGGAAGGCATCATGTGGGGGTCGGAGATGACCAGCCACCAGAACCTGTCCAAGGTTCCCTCGGCGCGGGCCTATGCCATGTCCGAGTTGAACAAGGCCGGAGTCGAGTTCCACTCGCTCAGCGCAGATCAATTGGCGGAATGGCAGGATGCCGGCGGCTATCAGAACGCCGATTGGGATCCGTTCAAGACGGAATTGGCGGGGTCGATGGATGCCTTTGAAAAGCTGGTCGAAGCGGCTGGTACACAGGGCAAATACTACGTTCACGACGCCTGATACAAATTCGGCGGGCACCGAACGGGTGTCCGCTGAGAGCTTCAAAAGCGTGGCCCACAGCAACGTCTTGCAGAATGTCTGCGCGTGACCGTTTTGACGCCGAGGGGAAAATGACCGTTCTTCAGAACTTAGACCGAAATGCCGAACGCTGGCTGCTGCTTGTGTTCTATGTGATGCTGGTGATCACGATGGCCATCGAGGTTCTGCGGCGCGAGATTTTCGCGTTCTCTTCGATCTGGGGCGAGGAAATCGTTCGCTATTCCTTCATCTATCTTGCCTGGATTGGCGCGGCTGCCGCCGTCAAGGAGCGGGCGCATATCCGCATTGACGTGGTCATGCACTATCTCGGGCCGCGCCCCAAAGCGTTGCTGTATATATTTGGCGATCTGGTGATGTTCGTCGTCGCCGTGATCGCGCTATACTGGTCTTACGAGGCCGTTCACGTGTCTGCCAAGTTCGGATCGGTGACCGATGGCCTGCGCGTGTCAAAGGTCTGGTTCCTGATGGCGGTTCCAACCGGTTTTGCGCTGATGATCTGGCGGCTGATCCAATCCCTGATGCGCGACGTGAAATCCCTTCGAGACGGCACCCCCGTCTTTGAAGGTGACAAGCTGTTTGATTGAGGAGACCTGCGATGCTTTGGAATTCCCTCAATCAATCCGTCGAACTGGGCTGGGATTTCTATCTGCCGGTTATCATGTTTGTCGGCCTCATCGCCTTGGCCGTACCGGTCTGGGCCGCGATTGGTTCGGCGGCAATCGTGATGCTGGTGATGTCAGGTGACTTGCCGCTCAGCCTTGTTGGCGAGAGCCTGTTCACCGGCATCGACGCGTTTGCGCTGACCGCCGTTCCGCTGTTCATCCTGACCGGTGACGTACTGGTCAGGACCGGGTTGTCACGCAAGTTTCTGGACGTGGCCGAGGCGTTGACCTGTTTCGCCAAAGGTGGTTTCGGCTCGGCCACGGTTCTGGTCTGTGGCATGTTTGCCGCCATCTCGGGCTCTGACGCGGCGGGTGCAGCCGCCGTGGGCCGCATGACCATCAACCGGTTGGTCGAAAGCGGCTATCCGCGCCCCTACGCGTGTGCGCTGGTTGCCGCAGGGGCCTGTACCGGCATTCTGATCCCGCCGTCCATTGCCTATATCATCATCGGCCTTGTGCTGGGGATTTCCGCATCGACCCTGTTTCTGGCCGCGCTCATTCCCGGTCTTGCCATTCTGGTGTCTATCCTGATCACCAACATCATCATGAACCGCCTATACGCCTATGAAGGGGGCGGGTTGATGACCATGGGCGAGTGGCTGGCCAATCTGGGCAAGGCTCTCAGGTCAGGTTGGTACGCCTTCATCGTGCCGGGGATTATCTTCTACGGCATCTTCTCGGGTCGCCTGACGCCGACCGAGGCCGGAGCGACCGCGGTGGTCGTCACCATTATCATGGGTTTCATCCTGCGTACGCTGACGCTGGCTGATTTCCCGTCGATGTTGGTCAGTTCGGCCAAGGTGAACGGGGTGATCCTGCCGATCATTGCGTTTTCGGCCCCATTGGCCGAAGCGCTTGCTATCATGGGTGTGCCGCAGGGCTTTGTCGCCTCGATCACGTCGCTGACCGATGACCCCTATCTTTTGATCCTTCTGATGATCGGCATCCTGATTGCTGCCGGTTGCGTCATGGAGACGACGCCGAATATCGTGATCCTCGCGCCCATCCTGAAACCGTTGGCGGACAATATCGGAATGAACGAAATTCAATTCTGCATCATGATGATTACCGCGCTGGGTGTCGGGTTCATCACGCCGCCTTTGGGTCTGAACCTGTTCGTCGTCTCGGGCATAACCGGCGAGTCGATCCTCAAGATCGCCGCCCGTGCCGTGCCCTTCGTTCTTACCATGCTGATCGTGGTCATTCTGATCGCTTATGTTCCGGCGGTTTCGACTACATTGCTTCCTGAAATCTACCAATAGGATCTGCTGAATATGCCTCGTGACTATCTGAAAAAGGCAACCCTGACCGCGCAATCGCATGCGTCGGAGGTTCATGACACGGTCAAGACAATTCTTGCCGACATCGAGGCAGGCCGGGACGCCAAGGCCATGGAATACGCGGCCAAGTTCGACAAATACGAAGGCAATGTCCTGATGAGCGCCAAGGAGATCGAGGCCGCCTGTGCGCTGGTTCCCGAAAAGCTCAAAGCGGACATCCGCTTTGCCCATGACAACGTACGCCGGTTTGCGGAAACGCAAAAGGCAACCGTGTCTGATGTGCAGATGGAAATCGTGCCGGGGTTCATCGCCGGTCAGAAAGCGATCCCGGTGGATGCGGCGGGCTGCTATGTGCCGGGCGGGCGTTACAGTCACATCGCCAGCGCGATCATGACCGTCACGACGGCGAAGGTGGCCGGGTGCCGGCATATCACCGCCTGTTCCCCTCCGCGCCCGGGTGAGGGGGTCGCGCCCGCAATCGTTTACGCGGCGCATATCTGTGGTGCCGACAGCATCCTTGCAATGGGGGGCGTTCAGGGGGTCGCCGCGATGACTTATGGCCTGTTCGGCCTGCCGCGCGCCAATATCCTCGTGGGGCCGGGCAATCAGTTTGTCGCCGAGGCCAAGCGTATTCTGTATGGCAAGGTCGGCATCGACATGATCGCAGGCCCGACCGACAGTCTGATTCTGGCGGACTCGACCTCGGATGCGCATGTCGTTGCAACCGATTTGGTCAGCCAGGCCGAACATGGATACAACTCTCCCGTCTGGTTGGTGACCGATGACCGGGATCTGGCGCAGAAGGTCATGGAACTGGTTCCGGCATTGATCGACGATCTTCCTGAACTGAACCGTGACAATGCTTTTGCTGCGTGGCGTGACTATGCCGAAGTGATCGTCTGTTCGGACCGCGAGGAAATGGCCGCCTGTTCCGACGAATATGCGCCCGAACATCTGACGGTACAGGCCGATGATCTGGATTGGTGGTTGAACCGGCTGACCTGCTATGGCTCGCTGTTTCTGGGCGAGGAAACCACCGTGTCCTACGGCGACAAGGCCACGGGCACCAACCATGTGCTGCCCACATCTGGCGCTGCGAGCTATACTGGTGGGCTGAGCGTGCACAAGTACATGAAGATCGTGACATGGCAGCGGGCGACGCGTGAGGGGTCCAAGCCGATTGCGTTGGCCACTGCCCGCATCTCCCGCCTGGAGGGGATGGAGGGGCATGCACGGGCTGCCGATGTGCGACTTGCCAAGTATTTTCCCGACGAACAGTTCGATCTGACCGCCGATGGATGATCCGCGCGCGCTTTTTGACCTGACGGGACGGGTTGCCTGCGTCACCGGCGCAAGCTCGGGTCTGGGGCGGAGGGCGGTGATTGTTCTGGCCGCCGCCGGGGCTCGGGTAATCGGCGTCGCTCGACGCGCCGGGGCCTTGGCGCAGCTGCGTGACGAGGTTGGCGACAGCGTCGCCACAATGGTCGGGGATGTGGCCGACCGGGCCGCGACAGACGCGCTGGTCGAACGGATATCCGCCCCGTTCGGCGCGCCGGACATCATTGTCCACGCGGCCGGGTTGAATTCGCGCGAAGCCGCCGATGAGGTCACGGACGAAGGTTGGGATGCGACCCTTGCACTGAACCTCAGCGCGCCGTTCTTTCTGAGCCGGGCGATGGTGCCTGTAATGAAGGAACGCGGCTGGGGCCGCATCGTGAACTTCGCGTCGTTGCAGACCACGAGGGCCTTTCCGGGCGGCATCGCCTATGGCGCGACCAAAGCCGGGATCGGCCAGCTGACACGGGCCATGGCCGAGGCATGGTCGCCTTTCGGCATCACCGCCAACGCAATCGGGCCGGGGTTCTTTCCGACGGAACTGACGCAAGCCGTATTCGACGATCCCGAACGGGCTGCCCGCAATGCCGCGCAAACCTGCATCCGGCGCAATGGGCGGTTGGAGGATATCGACGGTCCAATCCTGTTTTTGTGCTCAAGGGCGTCTGACTATGTCACGGGGCAGGTTTTGATGGTCGACGGGGGGTTCACGGCAAAATGAAAGCGCTGGTTTACGAGGGTGTAGAACGGCTGGCTTATGAGGAAGTGCCCGATGCCGTTCCCGTCCTGGGCGAGCACCTGATCCGGGTCGAGGCCGTCGGCATCTGTGGCTCGGACATGCATGCGTATCTCGGTCACGATGCCCGGCGTCCGGCGCCGCTGATATTGGGGCACGAGGCGGCGGGAGTTGTCGTCGGCGGGACCATGGACGGGACGCGCGTGACGATCAATCCGCTTGTGGTCTGTGGCCGTTGCCTTGCCTGCGTGTCTGGTCGCGAAAATCTGTGCCCGGACCGTCAAATCATCTCGATGCCCCCGCGTGAGGGGGCGTTTGCGCAATATGTCACCATGCCGGAGGCCAATCTGATCAAGGTGCCGGATGACGTGCCGTTATCCCGGGCCGCGCTGGCCGAGCCGCTCGCAGTGAGTTGGCATGCGGTCAGGTTGGGGGTTGAGGCCCTGCATCCTGCGATGGACAGGCGTGCGCTGGTGATTGGTGGCGGGGCCATTGGCGTTGCGGCGGCATTGGCGCTCAAGGCGATCGGGGTTGATGACGTGACCATTGTCGAACCGAATGCGCACAGGCGAGGGTTTCTGGAACAGCTTCGGTCACTGAAACTGGTAGACAGTGTGATCGGTTCGTTTCCGCTTGTCCTAGACGCTGTCGGATATGCGGCGACCCGAGACAGCGCGTCAGCCCGCGTTGCGCCGGGAGGGGTGATCGTGCATGTCGGGCTGGGCGAGGACACGGGCGGGCTGGATGTGCGCCGAATGACCTTGCAGGAAATAACCTTCATCGGCACTTATACCTATACGAGCGAGGATTTTCGCCAGACCGTGCAGGCGATCTTTGATGGGCGCCTTGGGCAACTCGACTGGTTTGAAGAACGGGCGTTGTCAGATGGGGCGCAAGCGTTTCGCGATTTGCGTGCCGGTACGGTCGCCGCACCAAAGATCGTCCTGACACCGTGGGCGTAGACCCGGCAACAATGGAGGCAACCATGTACAAAAAAGTTCTTGTCCCGATGGCGCTGGATCACGGCATCTCGCAGCACACGCTGGAAGTGGCCCAGGCCCTTTCCGGCGGAAGTGGTGAGATCATTGCATTGCATGTCTATGAAGCGCCGCAGGGTTCCGTCAGCAGCTATCTGGACAAATCCGTGGTCGAAGAGGCGTTTCGCCATGCGCGCAACCTGCTTGAGGACAAGGTCGAGGGCCTTGACGGCGTTCATCCCGTTATCGTCAGGGGGCATTCGGCTCGTGCCATCATCGATTATGCCACCGAAAACGAGATCGACTGTATCATCGTAGGCTCGCACAAACCGGGGCTCAGCGACTATTTTCTGGGCTCGACCGCATCGCGCGTCGTTCGGCATGCACCCTGTGCCGTGCATGTGCACCGCCAATCCTAAACCCGTCAATCGCGCCCAGGGCGCATCATTCAGGATCTAGAACTCGGATATGAACATAGACAAACAGATCACCGATACTCTGGTCGCGAACGACATTTCGTTCGTCACCACGGTGCCGTGCAAGCAACTGGCCGGGGTCATTGCCGAAATCGATCGGCGCGATGATATCCTACACATCCCCTCGAACAAGGAAGACGAGGGTATGGGGTTGTGTGCCGGTGCCTGGATGGGCGGCAAGCGTCCGGCCATCATCATGCAGAACACCGCGATTGGCGTAACCATCAACACGCTGGCCACGCTGATCCAGTACTATCGGATGCCCCTGCCGATGCTGATCTCCTATCGCGGCGAGTTGCGCGAGCCGGTGGCCTGTCAGGTCGAGATGGCCGTGCATACCAAGGCGCTTCTGGCGCAACTTAACATCCCCGCCTACCATTTCCACAATCAGCGGGATGTTGGGGAACTGGACAACATCCTGAAATACACCTTCATGTGCAACAAGCCGGTGGCGGTCCTGACCGACGCCAATTTCTGGGGAGGCTATGGCGACCAATGATCCGTTCTGAAATTCTGCGGGAAATCGCCCCGATCATTCGTGACCATCTGGTGATCTGCAATATCGGCATCCCCAGCCAGGAGTTGCACGCCATCGACGACCAGCCGACCAATTTCTACATGCTTGGCACGATGGGTCTGGCCTCGTCGATCGGGTTCGGGCTGGCACTGGCGCAGCCCAAGCCGGTGATCGTGATCGACGGTGACGGATCGGTTCTGACCAATCTGGGCACGTTGCCCACCATCGGTAACCATCAGGCCGACAACTATATCCTGCTGATCATCGACAACGGGTCCTATGGCTCGACCGGGGATCAGCCGACCTATGCCGGGCAGCGGACCTCGCTGGCGGGAATGGCCCGCGAGGCGGGGTGCGAGACCGTGATCGAGTGCCGCGCAGAAGAGACCGGAGCAGTGTTGCAGCAGGCTCTGGATGCCGGGCGCAAGACCGTCATCGTGTGCAAATGCGAAAGTGGCAACGCCAAGATGCCTGTCATCACCATGGACCCGGTGGTCATCCGCGACCGTTTCATGAAGGCCGTTCAGGCCTGATGGCGACAAACGCCATCCATTGCGCCGAAGACGCGCGCCGGTTGGCACGCCGACGGCTGCCTTGGATGGTGTTCGACTATATCGACGGTGCCGCAGGCCAAGAGCAGGGCGCGCGGCGCAATCGCGCGGCGCTGGACCGGGTTCAGTTACGCCCGCGAGTGCTTCGCAACGTGCAGCGACGAAGTCTGAATTACGTGGTCCTAGATAAGGAGTGCGGGCAAGCCTTCGGGATCAGTCCAATGGGCATGTGCAATCTGGCTGGGCATGGGGCGGATCTGATGCTGGCCCGGTTGGCTGCGCGACTGCGCATACCGCATGTGGTTTCAACGCTGGCCTCGACCAGCCTCGAACAGATCCAGGAACAGGCGCAAGGGCAGGCCTGGCTGCAATTGTACTATGGCGAAGATTCCTGGCGTCTGATCCCTCGTGCGCGCGCTGCGGGTTACCAGACGCTGGTTCTGACCGTGGACGTGCCTGAGGTGGGGCGGCGGCCCAAGGATCTGCGCAATGGGTTCAAGATGCCCTTCCGTCTGGGTCCGCGCCAATTCATCGATTTTGCGCTGCATCCGCGCTGGTCGCTGAGCACCCTTTTCAAGGGCCGTCCGGAACTGGCGAATTTTGGCGGACCTTTCGGGACTTTTGACCGGGACGCCAGCCGTGCGGCGGCCGATTGGGACTATCTGAGGCGGTTGCGCCAGGAATGGCAGGGCAATCTGGTGGTCAAGGGTGTGATGGACCCCGAAGATGCCTTGCGATTGCGGAGCGAAGGCGTCGATGCGGTACAGGTTTCCAACCACGGCGGCCGACAGATGGAAAGCGCGCCGGGTGCACTTGACGCGTTGCGCGAAATTCGCGAGGCCATCGGGTCGGAGTTCCCGCTGTTCTTCGATAGCGGCCTGCGGTCGGGAGAAGACATTGTCAAAGCCTATGCTTCGGGCGCGGATTTCGTTTTCTTCGGGCGGCCCCTGCTTTTTGCAATCGCGGCCAGCGGCGAAGCTGGCCTCAAGCAGTTTGCAGCTGTGCTTCAGGCTGAGCTTCACCAGACATTGGCGCAAATCGGCCGATGCGCGATCACTGAAGTCGATCAAAGCTGTATTGCGTGACGTTGCGGTATTCGGAAAACCGCGACAGCGTGGATCAGCAGGCGTGTCGGCAACCATTGCGCATATGATTGACCGCCACCGGGTTCATAGTCAGATGTACCGTTGAACTCTGCACCCTGTCCAAGCACAATCGCGCTATGACAAACCGCTTTCCCGATCCCCGCTTCCGATTGCGCGTCGTGTTCAGCCCGGACGAGATGATCGGACCTGGCAAGGCGGAATTGCTGGAACATATCGCGTGCACCGGGTCCATTGCGGCGGCGGGGCGCGAAATGAGTATGAGCTACAAGCGGGCCTGGCAACTGGTTGAGACTATGAATGCGATGTTTGCCGAACCTGTCGTGCTAAGCACGCGCGGTGGGGCCAATCGTGGCGGGGCCGAGCTGACGCAGACGGGGCGTAAGGTCCTGGCTGCCTATCGCGCGCTCGAACACGATGCGCGGCAGGCCGCGCATCCACATATCGAAAAGCTGTGCGAGATGCTGCGCGAACGGGAGGTGGAAAAATAGGGGTTGCCCATGCAGATGAAGCTCCGATATTCCCGAAGAAACATAACGAGTTTTTGACCTATGAACACGACTTTCTCTCGCGTTTGCCGAACCTGGATCGCGGCGCTTGGAATATGCGCTTCGCTGGCCATCCCAGCGCGCGGCGAGGAGGTTCTGGTTTTTGCAGCGGCCAGTCTCAAGTCAGCTTTGGATGACATCGCGGCAGAGTATTCGGCGCAAAGTGGACATACGGTTACCCTCTCTTTTGCAGGGTCCTCGGTTCTGGCGCGCCAGATACAGCTTGGCGCCCCGGCACAGGTCTTTCTTTCGGCCAATGTCGACTGGATGGACTTATTAGAGGTGGAAGGGTTCATCGACCCGGAAACCCGGGTGGATCTGTTGGGCAACAGTCTTGTTCTGATCGGGCCGCCGACCGGCGAATCGCCCGTCGAGATCGGACCGGACTATCCTTTGGGCGATCAGTTGGCGGGCGGCCACCTTGCAATGGCTCTGGTGGACGCGGTGCCCGCAGGTGTCTATGGCAAGGCGGCGCTGCAGTATCTTGGTTTGTGGGACGGCGTCGCAGACCGTATAGCGCAATCCGACAATGTTCGGGCCGCGTTGGCGCTGGTGGCGGTGGGCGCAGCGCCTTTGGGCGTGGTCTATGCGACTGACGCCGCAGCGGACGATCGGGTTCAGGTTCTGGGCCACTTTCCTGCCGCTTCACATTCACAAATCGTCTATCCGGCTGCGGTGACTGCAAAAGGCTCGGACGCTGCCCGAAGGTTCCTTGCTTATCTGCGGCGGGACGAAGCTCGCCGCATCTTTGTCGCGCAGGGGTTCGCCCTGCTGGAGGGATAGGAATATGGGTTGGCTGGGTCCACAGGAATGGACTGCGCTGATACTGTCGCTCAAAGTGTCGCTTTGGGCGACAGCGGTGGCTTTGCCGTTGGGAATATTCGTGGCCTATGCTCTTGCCCGGTGGCGGTTTCCCGGGCGGCACATCGTCAACGGTCTGGTTCACCTGCCGCTGATCCTGCCGCCGGTGGTCACGGGGTATCTGCTGTTGTTGACGTTCGGCACCCAAGGGCCGCTGGGCAGCGCCTTGCAACAGATCGGTATCGTCTTTGCCTTTCGCTGGACCGGGGCGGCGCTGGCGGCGGGGATCATGGCCTTTCCGCTGATGGTGCGCGCCATCCGTCTGTCGATCGAGGCGGTCGACCCCAAGCTGGAACAGGCCGGGGCAACGCTGGGCGCCAACCGGTTTATGGTGTTCGCCACGGTGACGCTGCCGATGATCTTTCCGGGTATCATTGCGGGGGCGATACTGGCCTTTGCCAAGGCGATGGGGGAATTTGGCGCAACCATCACCTTTGTGTCGAACATCCCCGGCCAGACCCAGACGTTGCCATCGGCTGTTTACGCCTTTCTGCAGGTGCCAGGTGGCGAGCCTGCGGCAACGCGGCTTGTGCTGGTTTCCATCGGGATCGCGATGGGCGCCTTGCTGTTGTCGGAATATGTCGGCAGGCGTGCGGCGGCGCGGGTGGCCGGAACATGACGTTGTCGGTGCATATCCGGCACCAGTTACCCGAGATGGAACTGGACGTTTCCTTTGATGCGCCGCCCGGCGTCACGGTTCTGTTCGGGCGGTCGGGGTCGGGCAAGACCACGGTTGTCAACGCGGTGGCCGGGTTGTTGAGGCCCGAGATGGGTCGGGTTGCGGTGGGTGACTGGGTTCTGTTTGACACGCAACAGAAGCGGTGGCTGTCGCCACACCGGCGCAGGCTTGGCTATATATTTCAGGAAGGCCGACTGTTTCCGCATCTCACCGTGCGCCAGAACCTGGCCTACGGTCGCTGGTTTGCCCCGCGCGGAACCCGATTTGAAAGCGAGGACAAGGTGGTCGGGATGCTTGGTGTCGGCCACCTGCTGGATCGCAGGCCAACGGACCTGTCCGGGGGCGAGAAGCAGCGCGTTGCCATCGGGCGTGCCCTGTTGGCCGGCCCCCGGCTGATCCTGGCGGATGAGCCGTTGGCGGCGCTGGACGACGCGCGCAAGGCGGAAATCCTGCCCTATTTCGAACGGCTCAGGGACGAGGTTTCAATCCCGATTCTGTATGTCACCCACTCTGCCGCCGAAGTGGCGCGTCTGGCGACTTCGGTGGTCGCGTTGCAAGACGGGCGTGTCGCCCGGCATGGCCCCGCATCCGAAGTCCTGTCCGACCCGGCGGTCGCGCCTGCGGGTATTCGCGCCGTCGGGGCAATCCTGCAAGCCAATGTCGTGACACATCATGATGACGGGTTGACCGAGCTGCAGGCTGGTGAGAACCGCCTGTTTCTGCCGCGCATCCCGCACAGGATCGGCGAAAGCCTGCGAGTTCGGATTGCGGCGCAAGAGGTGATCCTGGCCAACCACAAGCCAGAGGGATTGTCGGCGCTCAATGTCCTGCCCGGCACGGTCACGGGTATCCGCGCGGGAGAGGGGCCGGGGGCAATCGTTTCGGTCGCGACCGATGCCGGGACAGTGCTTGCCCGTGTCACACGGCGATCCGTGGTGGCCCTTGGGCTAGGAGTGGGGAGCGAATGCCATGCAATCATCAAAACTGTGGCGATTGCCCCGGAAGATGTGGGCGGGCGTATCCTGAAAGGTGCAGATTGAAGTCGCGGTGTCGAGACTTGAAACTTGCGTGTTTCGATGTGGGCGACGCGAAACAATGCGCTATGCTTTTTATGGATCACGGGTATTGAAACTGGAGATACGGATGAAACAGTTGGTTAAGGTGGGCGTTCTGACCGCCCTGATTGTAGCCCCGGGAATGGCGTTGGCATTCCGCGCCTGGAACCGATCCGAGGTCACGCCGATCGGCAATGGCGTGTTCGAAGTCGTCAATTACTTCGGCTCGGCCCCAAGGGATTACTGGTGCGGTGCGGGTGATTACGGCATCCGGGTACTCAGGCTGAAGGGCAACGAGCGCATCTATTTGTGGAATGCGGTCGGGCCGTCGGTGTCGCAGCCGGGCAAGAAAGGCGTTCAGTTCTCGCTGCAGGCCCCGGAGGGCGCGGATACAACGCCGGGCTATTCCCTGACCGTCAAGCGCGTGGGCGACAACCTGTCCGCATCGATGGCGCAGGGATATTGCTACGACAACCTTACCGACGATTTGTGGCTGCGGTAACGCTCAGACCCATTTTGCCAGCGGTGGCAAGCTCATCAGTACAGCATCGGGATCATGGCCGGTTTCCAGCCCGAACTTGGTGCCGCGGTCGTAAACCAGGTTGTATTCCGCATAAAGCCCGCGGTGAATCAGTTGGATGTTCTTGTCTGCGTCGGTGAAACCCTGCACCCTGCGCTTCTCCACCAGAGGCACGAAGGCAGGTAGAAAAGCCCGGCCGATATCCTGTGTCAGGGCGAAATCGGCCTGCCAGTCGTCGGTGCAATAATCATCCATGAAGATACCGCCGACACCCCGCGCGCGCTTGCGGTGCGGGATATAGAAGTACTCGTCCGCCCAGTCCTTGAGGCGTGGATAGTGGCCCACGCCATGCGGGTCGAGGAAGGATTTCTGGGTGCCGTGGAAATGTGCGGTATCTTCGTCATACTCGATGCAGGGGTTCAGGTCGGACCCGCCGCCGAACCACCAGGCATGCGGTGTCCAGAACATGCGGGTGTTCATATGCACCGCCGGAACCTGCGGGTTCTGCATATGCGCGACAAGGCTGACACCCGAGGCCCAGAAGCGCGGATCGTCCTTCATCCCCGGAATGCCCTTGCGTGCGGCCATGGCGCTTTGCGCGCGTTCGCCCAAGGTGCCATACACCGTCGAGACGTTGACACCCACTTTCTCAAACACGCGCCCACCGCGCATGACCGACATCAGCCCGCCGCCGGCATCCGTTCCGTCGTCTGAGTGGCGTTTGGTTTCCGTGACTTCGAAGCGACCCGGGACAGCGTCCGAAAACGGGCCGGAGTCATGATTGTCTTCCAGTTGTTCAAAGGCGGCGACGATTTCGTCGCGCAGTTGACGGAACCAGGCGGAGGCGGTGGATTTTTCTGTATCGAACATCGGTATCAATGAGCCGGGGCCGCAACGGAATCGAGAAGGGTGCGCCCGCCATCAACGGTCAGGATCTGGCCGGTCATGAAGCCGGAGGCTTCCGAGGCCAGAAATTGCGCGGCTTCGGTTAACTCGGTCGGCGCCGCAATGCGGGCCAGAGGGGTATGCCGTTCGATATCCAGACGGAATTCGCGGTTGTCCTTCAAGGTAGTTCGCAGCGACGCACTCATCACCGAGCCGATTGCGATGGCGTTCACGCGGATGCGCTTGGGGGCGAGAGAGACCGCCAGTGAGCGGGTCAGCTGATCGAGGGCGGCGGTAGAAACCGAGTAAGCCAGAAGGTTGGGATGTGTCCTGCGCGCAGCGACCGAAGACAGGTTGATGATCGATCCGGCCGGGCTTTCATTGTCCTTTTCGGTCTGCTTGATCATCCGGTTTGCGACCATCTGGGTGAGCCGCATCGCCGGCATGAGATTCTGATTCAGCAACTCGCGCACCGTGTCATCCTCGGGGTCCAGGGGATCGGACGGCAGAACCTGCCGCGCTCCGTTGACCAGGATGTCCACCTGATCAAAGGCGTCGATGGTCGCCGACAGCAGATTGGCGATGGTCAGTTTCTCGCGCAGATCTCCGGCGAAATACCTGATATTGCTGTCTTCGCCCTGCTCTCCCAATTCGTTGGCCAATCCGGCCTCGTCCATGTCCGCGAACATGACATTTGCCCCGGCCTCGGCAAAGTGTCTGCCTATGGCAAGGCCGATGCCATTTGCGCCCCCGGTGACGATTGCGGTTTTGCCTGCGATGGAAAAGGACATCCGGTTCCTCCTGAGTTGCGGCGCACGTTAACCGGGATCACCGGCGAGGGCGAGAGGCGTGAAGCACTTTGAAACGGTTGTCTCCCGACGCTTCTTCCACGGATGCGAAGGAATCGCCAAGCGTGGCCTCATACGGCAGGTGGCGGTTGGCGACCATCCACAGGTGCCCCGACTTGCCCAGGTTGCGGGCGGCGGACTGAATGAATCCCTTGCCCAGCAACGGGTCGGCGGCCCGGGAGGTGTGAAACGGCGGGTTCATGACGACCGCATCCAGCGGCTCGGCGGATTTCCATGTGACGGCGTCGGCCCAATGAAATCGGGCACGGGCATCCGGCACGTTGTCCCGTGCGCAGCTCAGCGCGAGGTGATCGGCCTCGACCAGATCGAGCTTTTCGATACGCTCGTCCTTAAGAATCTGCGCCGACAGGTACCCCCAACCCGCCCCAAAGTCCGCGACATGGCGACCCAGTTTTGCGGGCAGGGCGGCCAAAAGCAACTCGGACGCGGGATCAATGCCATCGGCGGAAAAGACGCCGGGCGCGGTCAAGAACCCGTCGGCCTGCTGGTGTTCCGGCGCGGCCCAGTCGGAAAATGCGTCTGCATCGGATTTGAACCAGAAAATCTTGCCATGCGCCTTGGAGATCGGCCCCCGAACATCGACCCTCTTGCGAATTTCCTTGTACAGGCCGTCCACGCCATCGGTCTTGCCGCCGTCGATGACAACGGTTCCCGAGGCCCTTGTGCACGCCTGTTGCACCATCGCCCTGGCCTGCGCCTTGGCGCGCGGCAGAAACAGGATCGCATCGGTACAGGGAGTGTCCGAAGCGGGTACTGCATGAAACCCCAGTGCCGCGAAATGATCGTGGAACGGCTTGAACGGCTGCACCACTTCGGCCTGGCCGGGCAGGTCTGACAGATCATGTTCAGGCGTGGGCAACAGGGCTGATACGTTTTCGGACAGGGTCAGTCCGGCGTCGAGGGCAAGTGAAACGCGTGGCGACATTCAGGATTCCAAGTCGTGTGTCAGAGGGATGGATTGCGCTTTCGCAATTGACAGAGGCAGGCGCAGTCACGGCCAGTCAACCGGTTCAATCCTCTTTTTCCATCGTGCATTGAAGCGGGTGCTGGTGGCGTCGGGCGAAATCCATCACTTGCCCGACCTTGGTTTCCGCAATCTCGTGGCTGAACACCCCGACAACGGCCACGCCTTTCTTGTGGACGGTAAGCATGATCTCGAACGCCTGCGCATGGCTCATACCAAAGAAGCGTTCCAGCACATGCACCACGAATTCCATCGGCGTGTAATCGTCATTCAGCAGCAGAACCTTGTAGAGCGGCGGACGCTTGGTTTTTGGGCGCGTCTGCACAAGGATCGAGGTGCTTCCATCCTCGTCCGATTTGTCCGACATCAACAGGGGTTCGATCACCATTACTTTCGAAATTCCGATTCAGCCTTCGATTCAATTGGGAGCTTATATAACCTTAGCGCAGCTTTGGAAAAGAGAAAGCAGGCAAATTGGCATGGGACAAATGCTCACGACTGTCGGGTTCGATGCCGACGACACATTGTGGCACAACGAACGGTTCTTTCAGCTGACCCAGTCGCATTTCGCTGAACTGCTGGCTGATCACGCCGAGAAAGATCACCTGATGGAACGGCTGTTGGCCGCGGAACGACGCAACATCAGGCACTATGGCTACGGAATCAAAGGCTTTACCCTGTCGATGATCGAAACCGCCATCGAGGTGACGCAAGACCGTGTACCTGCCTCGGTGATCCGCCAGTTGATCGAAGCGGGGCAGGAGATGCTGGCGCACCCCATCGAGTTGTTGCCTCATGCGCGCGAGGCAGTCGAGGCCGTTGCGGAAACGCACAAGGTCGTGCTGATCACCAAGGGCGACCTGATTGATCAGGAACGCAAGCTGGCGCAGTCGGGATTGGGGGAGTTGTTCAACTTTGTCGAGATCGTTTCGGAAAAAACGCCTGACATCTATCACGGTATTTTTGCCCGTCATGGCGATGGCGCGGCGCAATCGATGATGGTGGGCAACTCCATGCGGTCGGATGTTCTGCCTGCGATCGAAGCCGGGGGATGGGGGGTATTTGTACCGCACGGGTTGGTGTGGGAGGTGGAACAAGCCGACGCACCCGACGATCACAACCGGTTTCGCGAGATTTCTGATCTGGGCGATTTGGCGGATCTGGTGCGTTCTCTGGACTAGTTGCGCTTGTTGCAAAAGCGCCTCATCTTTCAAATTTTAAGGGGCGATTATCGTCGATAGGTCGAAGATACACCAGATATGGGGCGCTTTTGTAAGTCCCGCCACTATATGCAGGTTGGTGGTTTCAAGGAATTGATCATGCAAATATGGCGCTTTCGGTTTCAATCAACAAAACCCTGTGTTACGCTTGAGGCAATAAAAATGAATTTTGCTGACCGGAAAATCCGGCGGCGCGAGGCAGACAGAGGCAAAGATCGTGCAGGTTCGGCGGACAAGTCCGGCCCGTATGGGGCTATATCTTCTAGCATTTTTGTGGCTGCTATTGATGCTGCCGCTTCACGCGGTGGCGGCGCCTTACGCGGCAATGGTCATTGATGCCCGAACGGGCGAAGTCCTGCATTCCAAAAACGCCGATGCCCGACTGCATCCTGCCTCTCTGACAAAAATGATGACGCTCTACATCGCGTTCGAAGCGGTGCGGAACGGCGAGATTACCCTGGATACCATGGTGACTGTTCCGTCCGAGGCGGCGGCAGAACCGCCGTCGAAGCTTGGATTGCGGACCGGACAGAAGATTGCGTTTCGTTATCTTATCCGCGCGGCTGCGGTGAAATCGGCCAATGACGCCGCGACGGCGATCGGTGTCACGCTCAGCGGGTCCGAGTCCGCTTTTGCCCGCCGCATGACGCGCACCGCCAAGTCGATGGGAATGACGCGTACGACCTTCAAGAACGCACATGGTTTGACCGAGGCAGGGCACCTGTCCAGTGCCCGCGACATGACAACCCTGGGGCGGCACCTGCTGTATGACTATCCACAGTATTACAACCTGTTCTCGCGCCAATCCACGAATGCGGGGATCAAGACCGTCCCCAACACCAACCGGAAACTGCTGGCAGCCTACAAGGGCGCGGACGGGATCAAGACCGGATACACCCGCGCGGCAGGTTTCAATCTTGTGGCTTCGGCCAAACGCGGGGATGAGCGCATCATCGCCACGGTTTTTGGCGGCAATTCCAGCGCCTCGCGCAATGCCAAAGTGGCAGAGCTTCTGGATCTGGGATTCCGCAAGGCGCCTTCGCGCGCGCCGATCCGCAAACCCGCACGTCCGGTCTATGCCGGGAACACCGGTATCAGCGACGGCGTGACCAAGACGATCCGGCTGGTTGGCGCCCCCGAAAAGAGCCTTCGCCCGCTTTCGCGGTCCGGTGCCCAGCCAGTGCTGCTTGTCAGCGCCATCGCTGAAAATGCGGCCGAGAACGGCACTTTGATCCAGGAAAGTATCGAGGCTGCGATTGCCGAAGTCGGATCGACGGCTGCACAAACCGTCGCCGAGGTTACCGATACCCGGCCCGTGGGACGCCCAAAAGAACTGGTGCTGGCATCCGCGTCACCGGTCCCCGAGCCGGAGCCCGAACAAGAAATTGTCACTCGCCTGTCCACGTCCGGCGGCCATCTGTGGGGTATCAATGTCGGGCGCTATCCCAGCCGGTACGAGGCAGAGAAAATCCTGCTGAGAACGGCGTTGGCGGAAATGACCACGCTCGACGGTACCCTGCGCAAAGTCAATCAAGGGTCGCGCGGGTATGATGCCACTTTCCAGGGCATGACACGCGAACAGGCTGATCTGGCCTGCCGTCGCCTCAAAGCCCGCAATGTCACCTGTTTCATGATCGGACCATCCTAAGGTCTGGCGCTCACTCACGGGTACTGGACGGCTGCGCTCTCAACCGCAGCCGCTTTTTATTGGATTGCGCAGCGAAAACGGGCCGCGTTTCTTAACTCCCGATTGTCAGATCAATAACATTGGCCGCCCGAATGACGGGCCTTGCGGCATGCAATAAGCGAATGGTCCCTCAGGACGGGTTTCGATCATCACGATGCGCCAGCACGACGTCAGGTCGCGCATTTCAGTTGCCAAGGCCTCGTTGTCCGTGGGATCGATCATGAGGGTAATGGTATCACCTTCGGCCAGACGTTCGGCATCCGATGGCGACAATTTCACCAAGGCCAGTTTTCTGCGCAGGTGGCGCGCTTGGCAGATCAACACGGTCTTGCCGGGTTGGAATTTCGCGGTTGGCTGGTCGAGCGTGACTTTGACGTTCATTGAGTTCCTCCGGGGTCAGGCGGCCTGTTCGGCTGCACCGGATAGATGGAGCGCGGCCTGGGCCCGCGCTTGTGAACAGACGCCAAAGGGTTGCGCGTTTTGGTCAACCGCCCGACTATCTAACGCTCGAACTTGCTTACTTGGATGCCACCGTCAATCAGACTGGAACGTACAGATTTGGCGATCTGAACCGCTGTCGGCCCGTCGCCGTGCAGGCAGATCGTGTCGATCGAGGCTTCCAGCCGCTTGCCGTTTTCGGTGATGATCGCCCCTTCGCGCACCATGTTCAGAATGCGTGGCCCGGCGATCTCGGGGTCGTGAATGACGGCTCCGGGAAGGGAACGATCCACCAGTGTGCCGTCGTCGTTATAGGCCCGGTCGGCAAAGATTTCGCCTACCCAATTGCAGCCCAGTTCGCGCACGGCTGCTTCCTGCTGGGTTGCCGCCAAAACCATGATGATGATGTCCGGGTTCACATCCAGTGCGCCCTCATAACAGGCGCGCGCCATGTCCTGATCGGCTGAACACATATTGGCCAGCGCCCCGTGCAGTTTCAGGTGTCTGACGCTGGTGCCAACGGCTCTTGCCATACCTTGTGCCGCGCCCAACTGATAGCGAACCAGATTGCGCAGCGAGCTGTGCGGCACCTTCATGTTGCGCCTCCCGAACCCCTGCAGATCGGGAAAGCCGGGATGGGCGCCGATCCCCACATCGTTGTCCGCAGCAAGCCGCATGGTCATTGCCATCACGTCCGGGTCGCCCGCGTGAAACCCGCAGGCGATATTGGCCGAGGTGATGATTTTCAAAAGGCTGTCGTCATCGCCCATTTTCCAAGGGCCAAAGCTTTCTCCCATATCGGCGTTCAGATCGACGCGGTTCATCGGCAGTCTCCTCAGTCGGTCGCGGAAACAACTCCGCTGATCAATTGGTAGGACAGAAGGTCGGCAATGTCATGCGGGTCGCGGACCAGTGGTTCGACCCGTCGGGACAGCCCCGCCAGATCCTTGACAAAAGCGGTTTGAAGGGCCGTCGCCTCGTCCAGTGTCACGAACTGGAACCTGATCTTGCCACCTGCCGGTGTCTGAGCCGCGCGAGGCAGGTCGCAGGGCACGACCGTGGCGATGCGGGGATAACCGCCGGTGGTCTGGCATTCAGGGAGCAGGATGAAAGGGTTTCCCGATCCGGTCATCTGGATATCACCCGGGGTGATGACTTCGGACAGAATGTTGAGCTGCCCCTGCGCCGCGAACCCCTCGCCGTCACTGTCCAGTTGCATACCCATCCTGTTGGCGCGCGGGCCGCGCCGGAATTCGGTCTGTTCGAACCGGGCCAAAGTCTCCGGATCGAAAAGCGCGGTCTGAAAGCTGGGCACGATGCGCAGCGCACCGCCCGAAAACCGCTCGGCGGGCACCAGTTTCATACCCGTGATACCCGCGTCAGGCCCACCGGGCAATGTGTCCCCGGTTTCAACAGCCCTGCCGATTTTGGCAGTCAGATGTGTGGCGCGTGATCCCAGGAACGGTTCAGTTGCGATGCCGCCGCCCAAATGCAGGTAACCATAACCACCCTTGAGTACAGCCCCCAAAGTTAACCGCTGCCCCTTGGCCAGCAGGTGCGAGGCATTCCACATCGCCGGACTGTCGTCGATGCTGGCCTGCATCGGCGCGCCGGTCAGGGCGATGCGGATGTCCTCCAACGCCTCGAACTCTCCGCCCATCCCCGCCATCTCCAGTGCGGCCAGCGCAGCCGGTTGACCCAAAAGTGCGGCCCCTTCGTGCAGGGCCAGCAGGTCCGCGGCGCCCGAGCGCGACAAGCCCTGATCAAGGAACCCCTCGCGCCCCTGATCCTGAACCGTGCAAGCAGGGCCGATACGGCGGACGATCAGGCTCATGCTGGGATCTCCTCTGCCGTTGAGCCGCCTGTACCATCCTCGTTATGCGCGCAGATGTGTTCCAGCTCGTCGCGGGGAATCGATTCAAACACCATCTCGTCGCCGGGATTGAGGGCAAAGCTCTGCTCAATTTCGGGCCGGAAACACCGAAACGCGGTTTGCCCGATATGCCGCCACCCTGTCGGGGTCGGCCCCGAAAACAATACGAACTGCGAAATGGCCAGAACCAGCGCCCCTTCGGGAACCATCGGGGTCAGTTCCTTTAAGCGGGGGATGTTAAACTCGGGCCCCAGCGGGCCAAGATAGGGCTGGCCCGGTGCAAATCCGATGGTCAGGACGCGCACGCGTGTCTGGCTGAGGCGGCGAATGGCCTCTGTAACGGGCAACCCGGCCGCGGCGGCGGCTTCGTCCAGTTGCGGGGCCAGTTCCGTGCCATAAACGGTGGGCACCCGCCACAACTTGCGTCCGGCAGGCAGGGGCGCGGCGTACCAGTCGCGCGAGGCCAGCAGATCGCGCAGACACCGTTCCATCTCGGTATGGGGCAGCCGCGAGAAATCGAACCGAACATAGGTCGAGGCCAGCGAGGTTGAGGTTTCGATCACCCCCTCCCAGCCGGCGTCTTCCACCGCGCCGCGAAAGGCGAGCGCCGCGCGGTTCGACGGCTCGGTCATGGTGTCGGCAAAGGTGACAAGCATGCCGTCCAGTCCGACGTTCCGGATCACGGGGAAAGGATCAGCGTGGGTCATAAAGCCTCCGCAACAGGGTCGGCGTCAAATACATGGGGAATTGATAGCATCCAAGAAAGATCAGCAGCGGATCGGTGGTTTCCGGAGGCAGGGCTACAAAGAACAGGGCAAAGTTCCGGTTTCCCGCGATGATCGCCGTTGGAACCGCATCGGGGCGACCAAGCAGGCGTAGAACGGTAAAGGCCACTATCTGCACACCGAAATTGGCGCCGAAAGCGGCGGCCAGCCAAAAGCCCAATTCGGCGGGGTTCTGTTCGAATGTTGGCCGAACCGCCGACATGAGGCCGATCACGATCACCGCCAGCGTGACAACGGTAATTCCATCCGTCACCTGACGCCCCCGGTCAGTCATCCCGGAAAAACCCCAGTGGCGCAATGCAAAGCCAAATGCAGCCGCCGCCAGAATGACCGCCAACAGACGACCTGCGGCCTGCAGCACCGACGCCAGCGCTCCAAACTGGGGCAGCAGTGTAAAAACCGGAATACAGGTCAGCGGCAGGATGGCAGTACCGAGGATCAACAGACGTAGGGCCGGGGAGGGATCATGGTTGAGCAGGATCGTCAGATTCGCAGACGCGGTGACCGACGGGGCCGCCAGCATCAGGGCAACAGCCAGCGCAAGCGGCGACAACGGCAGGTCGAAAATCGCCAGCACAGCGAGAAAAACCAGCGGCATGACCAATTGCAGAACCAGCGCCGTTGCCGAGGTCCTGGCCATTGCATGCAGGCTTTCCACAGTGTCGCGTGGACCGATGCGAAACGCCGTCAGAAACAAAAGCAGCGCCACCATCTCGGGGATCCACGCCCGCAGGGTGCCTGCAAGGCCCGGCAAGGCGATCCCCGCAACCAGGCCGCAAATCAGGGCCAACTTGCCGTGACGGGCAACGAATGAAAGTGCGGAATGAATCATGGGAGCTGGGACTTGGGGCTTGGAAAAGTCTGGAGTGGGCCAGACGGCCCACTCCATGCTCTCGCAGCAGGTTTATCCGCCACCCGGCGCCTGCCGGATATTTTCAGGCAACCACGTTGCGATCTCGGGGAAGGCGATCAGCACAAAGACCATCAACACCATGATCAGGAACATCGGAAACGCCGCGCGCGCGATGAAGCCCATTTCATGATGCGTCATGCCTTGCAGCACGAACAGGTTGAACCCGATCGGCGGCGTGATCTGCGCCATCTCGACGACAACGACGATGAAAATGCCGAACCAGATCAGATCGATGCCCGCCTGCCTCACCATCGGCTCGACCACAGCCATGGTCAGCACCACCGACGAGATACCGTCAAGGAACATGCCCAGGATGATGTAGAATACCAGCAAGACCATCAGCAACTGGAATTTGCTGAGTTCAAGCTGAGCAATCAGATCCGCCAATCCGCGCGGCAGGCCGGTAAAGCCCATCGACAGCGACAGAAAGGCGGCTCCGGCCAGGATCAGCGCGATCATCGCGCTGGTGCGGGTGGCCCCCATCAGGCTTTCAGTAAATGTCTGCCAGCTGAGCGAGCCCTGGCTGGCAGCCAGGATCAGCCCGCCGATGACGCCGAATGCTGCGGCCTCGGTCGCGGTGGCATAGCCCAGGTACATCGATCCGATCACCACCAGGATCAGGCAGATCACTGGCAGAAGAAATCGCGAATTTGCAAGCCTTTGCCCCAGTGTCAGCGGCGGTTCCTGCGCCGGGTTCCATGTCTTGGACACCCGCGAGGAGATTGCCACATAAGCCATGAACATCGTGGCCAGCACCAGACCGGGCAGGATACCTGCGAAAAACAGTTTCGAAATCGACTCGTTGATGGTCACGCCATAGACGATCAGCGTCAGCGACGGCGGTATCATCAGGCCAAGCGTGGCCGCGCCCGCCAGCGTGCCGATTATCATCGGTTCGGGGTATTGCCGTTTTCGCAGTTCGGGGATCGACATTTTGCCCACCGTTGTCAACGTTGCAGCGGACGACCCCGAAACGGCGGCAAACACGGTACAGCCCACGATATTGGTGTGCACCAAACCGCCGGGCAGCCCGGCCATCCAAGGGGCCAGCCCCTTGAACATATCCTCGGATAGCCGCGTTCGATACAGGATTTCGCCCATCCAGATGAACAGTGGAAGTGCGGTCAGCGTCCACGAGGACGATGCTGTCCAGATCGTGGTCAGCATTACGTCGCCAACCGGGCGGGTGGTGAACAGCTCCATCCCCACCCAGGCCACACCCATCAGCGCAAGGCCGACCCAGACGCCGGTTCCCAGCAGAAGGAAGAGCACAAAGAGAAAGAGAATGATGATCGAGAAATCTTCCATTACCTTACTCCCCAAAGCTCTGATCGACGAGATCGCGTTTGATGCGGTGCTCGCCGCTGATGATCAGGCTGATCAGGTGGTCCGTCAGAGCGATGGCAAAGATTACTGCGCCCAACAGCATGACGGATTGCGGTATCCACAGGGCGGTTCTGTCCTGTCCCTGACTGATATCGTTGAACTTCCACGACCAGTAAACGAATTTGACGCAGTAGCGTACGAAGAACCATGCAATTGCCGTGCCGATTGCAAAACACCATATGTTGACCACGCGTTGCATGGTCGGGCCAACCGCATTCAAAAGGATCGAAACACGGATATGCGCACCGCGGTTCAGCGCGTTGGCAAAGGCCAGGAACGAGGCCGCCGCCATGGCGTAGCCCGCATAATCCGGTGCGCCGGGAAATACCTCGCCCGTCCAGCGGGCAATCATCTGGATCACGATCAGCACAAGGATCGCGATCAGGCAAAGCGCGGCAAGAATACCAGAGCCGAGGTACAGGAAATCTAGGGCGGAGCGAAGCCGCTGGGCCATTGTCATGATGCCCCCCTGTTTTTTGCTGATTGGGAATGGGGCAGGCACCATCGCCCGCCCCGGTCCGGAGTCATTCCGACTTGGACGCCTTGAAGGCTTCGACGATCGCCGCACCGTCGGCACCGGCGGCCTCCAGCCATTCGGCTGTCATGGTTTCACCGATCTGCTGCAGCTCGCCCTTCAGTTGATCGCTGGCCTTGGCCACGGTCATACCGCCGTCGCTGAGACCCTTCAGGGTAAAGTCGGTGTATTGGACTGCGCGCCAGGTACCCGCGTATTCCGCCAGTTCCGCACAGCCCTGGATCACGGCCTTGTTCGCGTCCGAAACGCCCGACCAGGTGTCCGAATTCACCATGACATAGTTGCGCGGCAGCCAGGCATCCACTTCGTAGAAGTAATTCAGGCTTTCCCAGACTTTGCGGTCATAGCCGGTTGCGCCCGAACTGACCATCGAATCCGCAACGCCGGTGGCGAATGCCTGGCTGATTTCGGCCGCCTCGATGGTGACCGGCAACATCCCGGTCAGTTCCGCCAGACGCGCGGTGGCGTTGTTGTATGAGCGGAACTTGACGCCCTTCATGTCAGCGACCGAATTCACTTCGTCCCGGAAGTAAAGGCCCTGCGGCGGCCACGGTACCGAATAGATCAGGGTCAGGTTCTGGTCGGCAAGTACCTTTTCAAGAGTTGGCTTTGCCGCCTTCCACAGTTTTTCAGCGTCGTCAAAGGACGTCGCCAGGAACGGGATCGAGTCGACGCCGAAGATTGCGTCTTCGTTCTGGTGACCCGACAACAAGCGTTCGCCGATCGGCACTTGTCCGGTCTGGATGGCGCGCTTGATCTGTGCGCCGGGGAACAACGAACCCGACGGGTGCGTCACGATCTCGATTTCGCCTTGGGTGCCGGTCGTCACGCATTTGGCGAATTCCGCGCCGGTCACCGAATGAAAGTTCGAGCCGGAATAGGCCATTGGCATGTCCCATTTCTCGGCCATGGCCGGCATCGCCGCAGCCGCAGTCAGGGCAGTTGCCGTCATCAGTTTCGCAAGTGTTTTCATGGTTTTCTCCCTGGTGTGAAGTGTTTGATTGCGTGGTTGTTAATGCCCGGCCTTCGTATAGCGTGCCGGTGAATAGACGCTCAGGTCAACATTTGGCTGTCGCCCCGAGATGAGTTGGGCCAGCAAACGGCCCGTTTTGGGGCCGCCTGTCAGCCCAACATGATGGTGTCCGAACCCGGTGAACGCGCCCTTGATGTGCGGCAACTCTCCGATCACCGGGATTGAATCCGCCGGGGCAGGGCGGTGGCCCAGCCATTCTGTCACCTCGGCGGCTTTCAGGTCTGGAAAGACCGCTTTGGCGCTTTTTCGCAGCAACTCGATGGGACCCTCCGAAGCGCCCGCTTCAAGACCACCGAATTCGACCACACCTGCCAATCGCAAGCGCCCATCCATCGGGGTTGCGACGATTTTCCGGGCTGCCACCATAACGGGGGCCTTCGGCATGATCGACGGTTCCCAGAATTCGATGTGGTATCCGCGCTCCGCCTCCAACGGGATGTTCAGACCCAGTTTCCTGGTCAACGGACCCGACCATGCGCCGGTGGCGATGACCGCTGCATCGCAGGCAATGTTCTGCCCGGCGGCACGTACTGCGATGACATGCCCGTTTTCATGCACGATGTCCTCGGCATCCGCCCTTACCAGCTGTCCGCCTTGTGCCTGAAAATGCCCGGCAAGGTCCTTGACATATCGGCCCGGGTCGGCGATTCGGCCATGATCCTTCAGGCGCACCGCAAAGGTCAGGTCGGAGGCGAATATGGGATCGTAGGCATGGAACTCCTGCGCGTCGAACTCGTCCCAGGTGAAACCGTGTTTGCGCCGCAAGCCCCAACCGAACGCATCTTCCCGGAAATGCGGGCGATCATTGTAGACGAACAGGTAATCCGACGGCTTGATCCATTTCTCGGCCCCCGTTCCCTGTGCAAGTGCCAGATGGTCTTGCAGGCTGTCGCCCACGATCGGAGCCAGAGCCGCCGCCGCCCGTTCAGCACCACTGGTATTGGCGTTGCCCAGGTACTTGAGCAGCCACGGCGCCAGTTTCGGCAAATAGCCCCATCGCAGAAACAGCGGCTGATTAGGGTCGAACAACATGCGCGGCGCCTTGGGCAGCAGGCCGGGAACGGTCACCGGCACGATCGAGCAGGACGCCAAAATGCCGCCATTGCCGAACGAGGTGCCCTCGGCCGGGCCTTTCTTGTCGATCAGGATGACCCTGTGGCCATCCCGCTGCAGCCATATTGCGGTCGAAACCCCGACGATGCCGGCGCCGACGATGGCAATGGTTTTGGGCGTTTCAGTCATGATGCCCTCCACGGGTTCGCTGCTGAACGGACCGATTCGATTGGACATAGAGTGCCACACGGGGAGAAAACGTCAACAAAATGTTGACAAAGTGACGGTGAACAATATTCTGACGCCATGTCAAAATCCATTCTTGGCCCCATTGTATCCTCTGCTCACTTGGCCGAAGGGAGCTTTCCGGAAGTATCCGAGTTTGAATTCGGGCTGATCATCGCCGGGCACGCCTTTGCCCGCTGGACCGTGCGCGCCATGGCCGCCGCCGGTTATTCCGGCCTGTCCTCGCTGGACGTGCTGGTGCTGCACACGGTCCGCCATCGGGACCGCCCCAAAAAGCTGGCCGATATCTGTCATGTACTGAACGTCGAAGACACGCATACGGTCAATTACGCGATCAAGAAACTCAGCGCGGCAGGGTTGGTCAAACAGGGCCGTCAGGGAAAGGAAAAGACTGTCGAAGCCACGCCAGAAGGCGCCGCTGCCTGCACGCGATATGGCGAGATACGCGAGGCGCTCTTGCTGGAAGCGATGCAGGAAATCGGTGTCGAAGCCGAACAGCTTAGCCGGGTGTCCGCGCTGATGCGCCTGATGTCCGGGCAATACGACCAGGCCGCGCGTGGCGCCAGCGTGTTCTGAACACCGCGCGTTCATGTCGATTTCCGAACGCTGTAGTGATCAAGCTTGTCCAGATCGGGTCGCCCTCCCAACCCCGGACCGTCCGGGACGACAACCTGGCCATCCTTGACGGCAAATGGCGTCTCCAGAATGTCCTCTTTCAGGAAATACAAAGCCTGATAGAACTCGCAGCCCAGCGTTATCTCGGGCGTCGCGGCGATCATGTGGGTTCCGGCCAGATGCGCCAGCCCGGCCTCGAACATATCACCGCCATAGGCCGTCAACCCGTGTGCCGCTGCCATCCGCGCAACCGTCTGAGCGCGGGACAAACCGCCTGATTTCATGATCTTGACCGACACGCCGTCGCAAATGCCCTCGCGCGCGGCGCGCGCCATGTCTTCCGGCCCGAACACGCTTTCATCCGCCAAAAGGGGAACATTGGTCAAGCCTCGCAGCTGCGCCATCATGTCGAAATGGTGGTACCTGACAGGCTGTTCGATGAAATCCGGGGTAAAGCGGGCCACATCCAGCACGCGCGGCACCGCTTCTTCGATCTCAAGCCCCTGATTGTAGTCGACCCGCACACGGAACTCGGGAAAGTCCTGAGCGATCCGTTCAAGCCGCATGATGTCAAAGGCATGGTCCTTGAACCCGGTCTTGAGCTTGATAAGCCCGACCTTGTCGGTACGCAGGCGCTCCATCAACTCGATATCCGCCCCAAAATCCGGATTGGCGATAGAACAGCTTAGCGGAATCGTGTCGCGACACTTGCCCCCAAGCAGGGACCAGACCGGCTGACCGCTGATCTGCCCGGCCAGATCCAGCAACGCGGTTTCCAGCGCTGCCTTGGCCTCGGTGCAATGGGCCACCGCGCGGGCGGCTTGGGCCACTATTGCTGCCCTGTCACCAACACTCCGGCCAACCACCAGTGGGCGAAGGTACCGGTCCAGCGCGGCATAGCTTGCCTCGGGGGTTCCGGTGAAAACCGACCAGGGTGAGGCCTCGCCAAACCCTTGAGCACCACCCTCGGCGGTCAGGCGCAAAACGACGATTTCACAGGTTCCCTCGACCCGTCCGATGCCATGATCCCTTGCGGAAACGACGGGCAATTTCAGGTGCCACAGATCAAATCCGGTGATGGTTTGCAAAAGATCCACGCTGTCCTCCCCCAAGGTCAAGAACAGTGTGCGGCGTCATTTTCATCATTTCAAATACTAATATTTTTGCAATGCATCAGCAAAAATGATGTATAGTGTTATATGGCCTCCTTCTTTCGCCACTATCAGGCTTTTCACGCCATTATCGAAACCGGGACCGTGACACGCGCGGCCGAGCAGCTTGGCGTCTCGCAGCCGGCCATTTCCAACCTTCTGGGGCAACTGGAGCGCCACTCCAAGCTCAAGCTCTTCGAGCGCAGCAGGGGCCGCTTGCTGCCGACGCCCGAAGCGATGGTGCTGTACGAAGAAATCGATACCGTGGTCCGGGGCCTTGACCATGTGAATCAAGCGGTGGTGGACTTGCAGAACCAAAAGGCCGGCCAGTTGCAGGTGGCGACCAGCCACGCCATGGCCTTTGGGTTCATGCCAGGAGAAATCGCGCGGTTTGCCGAGGACAAGCCGAACCTGACCATCGCGTTTCAGTCTCAGTACTCATCGAAGATACAGGAATGGGTCGCCGCGGGCCTGTTCGAGATAGGGATCTGCGAACCCCCTTTGCGTCAGGACGGCCTGGACTATACGCCCTTCTTCTTCGAGATCCTTTGCGCGGTTCCGCAAAATAGCCCACTGGTCGAACATAAAGTGCTGACCCCGAGGCTGCTGGATGATATCCCGTTTATCGTGATGGGTGCGGATCACATGGTCACCCGGCGTGCGCGCGAGGCGTTCCATACCGACGGGGCCAACATGAAAACGAGATGCCACACTGATCTGTTCCGAAACGCGTTGAATCTGGTCAAGCAGGGGCTGGGAGTGACCTTTGTCGATCCCTTCACCCTGTCCAGTGACGACCGCGAAGGATATGTGCTGCGCCGTTTTGTGCCGCAGATCGTGCTGGACGTGGTCATCGTCACCGCGCGCGGGCGCCCGATTTCGGCGATCGGGGAACAATTCCTGTCGCAGGTCTCGGCCAGTATGAGTCGCCTTGCAATATCTCCTGCCGTCGCCAGGTTGTGACAGTTCATCGGCGATCTGATACGCGACTTATCCTGAGAGCACTGGACGTTCTGGCGATCTTGCCAGAGAAAGCATGTGCGCCAGGCAAGAGTCGCGCCTTGCCCGACATTACCCGCCAGCCTGCCGCCGATCACATGATCGGCCAAGACACAGAGGGAAGACAGACAGATGACCAAACACAGCCATTCCACTCACGATGCCCAGGCAGACGATCGCAACGAGAACATTCTGATCTACGTCGACGGCAAACTGGTGCCCAAGCGCGAAGCAGTGGTTTCGGTCTATGACAGCGGCTTCATGCTGGGCGACGGCATGTGGGAAGGGTTGCGCCTGTATGACGGCGAATGGGCCTTTTTCGACGATCACATGGACCGGCTGTTCAATTCGCTGAAATCGGTCTCGATAGACATCGGCATGGGGGCTGAAGACATCCGAAAGATTCTTGATGATACCGCCACGGCCAATGGCATGACAGGCGACGCCCATTGCCGCCTGATGATCACGCGCGGGCGCAAGGCCAAACCGTTCCAGCATCCGGGTCTGTCGAAATGGGGGCCGACCATCGTGGCCATCGTCGAGCATTCCACGCCCGCCGATAGCCTGCAATCGCGCGGTATCAGGCTGGCAACGGTCCCGCAGGTGCGCGGCTTGCCGATGAGTCAGGACGCCAAATACAACAGCCACTCCAAGCTGAACTGCGTGATCGCCTGCCTGCAGGCCGAGCAGGCCGGCGCGGATGAGGCGCTGATGCTGGACCCGCACGGGTTCGTCAACACCACCAACGCCTGCAATTTCTTCATCGTGCGCCGCGGCGAGGTTTGGACTTCGACGGGCGATTACTGCATGAACGGGGTCACCAGGCAAAAGGTGATCGACCTGTGCCGCGCCAACGGCATTCCGGTGCAGGAAAAGAACTATTCACTTTACGAGGCCTATGGCGCGGACGAGGCGTTTCTGACCGGCACCTTCGGGGCGCAGACGCCAGTGGCGGAAATCGACGGCAAACCGATCGGCGACCATACGGGCGCAGGCCCCATGACCTTGCGCCTTCGCCAACTCTACAAGGATCTGGTTGCGCAAAACGTGGTCGAGCAGAAGGCATCGAAAACGAAATAAGGGGCAGTGATGGCGGATTGGCCCGGATTACACGCCGGAACGTGGTTGAAATACGCGACGCGCCCGACGGGTAGAATATTCGTGGGAGCAGGCGGGGTCGACCCTGCGTGGCCGAACTCCGAAACTCCGTAACTGTCCTGCCAGATGCGATGTTTGATGCCGGATCTCGGTTCAGCAAGAAACAGTCCCATTTCATATCGGCGGCAGTAAAAGAAAATACTGCCGACAAACTGAATCTCGCCGGTCCGAGCGGCGCACATCGGGTGCTGGCGAGCCGACACCGTATCAGACAGACGACAAATCCGTGCACGAAATTGCCGCTCGCCTCCGCCTTTCCGTGCTATTTCAAAGGGTTCGAGTGGTTCCGTAAAAAATTCCCAAAGCTGCCGAATTGGCCTTGAATTTCCGTTGCTTGCGCGGATATACCCGTCGGCGGAGACGTGGCCGAGTGGTCGAAGGCGCTCCCCTGCTAAGGGAGTAGACGGGAAACCGTCTCGAGGGTTCGAATCCCTTCGTCTCCGCCATTTCACGGCTAACCTGCTGATATAAAACGATACTGGTTTTCGGGAAGGTCGAAATCCGCGCCCTGGTACAGTCAACTGGTACAGTGAGGGCACCGAATGTGCTCAAGCTCAGCATGGACACAGGCACATCGCTTGTCGACTTGGCCGCGAACAACATCGCGGGGAAGCGGCTCGCACCCCGGACACAGGAAAAGCGGCTGCGTTTCTTCTTGTCCATGCTCCGCTGGGCGAAAAAGCGCGGGCTGATAAAACAGGTTCCCAGTGAAGGTGTGAGCACCATGGTCGAGCCGAAGTCAGCCAGGGACGCAGGGAGACCGTGTTGGCTAATGGGCAAGGCGCGAAAAAGAGCCACCACATGCCCGCACCGCGAGTGCTTGTGCAGCATCGACTGGCGAAAGCGGCGCGAGTATCGCTGCGTTGCAGCTAATGTCGTCAGACCGGTTATTCAAAGCATCGAAAAGCCGTAGTCTTAAATTGCACTTTGACCGCATTCGGGCGCGACAATCGAGACGCGGACTTAAGTTGCCGTTCCCTGCTGGTCCGACCCTAAATCACCACAACGGCAGATTGACGCTGGACAGAATATTTCGGTGTTTCACGAGGCAACTTGGCTACTGGCAGTCTCAAAAACTATCTGTCTTGGCGGTGCCAGCACAGCGACTGGGCCAACTTCCTTGACTCTATGCTGGCTAAGAACCACAAGAGTGTATTGGTGAAAATTACTCGTTGCCGCGATGCTGCCGGCTTCGATGATCCAATGGCCTTCAGACCAATTGTAGCATGTGCCCCAGCATAGGAACGGGTTTGGCTGGGGTCTTCGCTATGAGCTCGTTCCTCGCAAGCATTCGCAACTGTCACCTGACAAGCCCCAGTCATCGCGTGACTCATGAAAGAAGGCGCCGTATGAACAGCACATGGCTAATAAATAGCGTGCTTGATGCCCGATAGATCAGGTCTCAGGCTCCGTTTCAATCAGTCATTCATCGTGTTTTCGCACGGCGTTCTTTGTTTAATCCCGGCATTCTTGTTGTTGTTCACAGGAACGCAGCTTCCTGCCCAAGCCACAGGCAATGCCGACGGATCGGTTTGTGACGAAGGTTTCGAAAACAAGAATGGATCGTGTCAAAGAACAGACGTACCAGAAAACGCATATCTGACGGGCAGTTCCTATGGCAGTGGCTGGGAATGCAATCATGGTTTCCAGCATGTCGGGGAGTTTTGCGAGGAAATCAATGTTCCTGAGAATGCCTATCTTGCATCAACCGGAGATCGATGGGAGTGCAATCGGCTCTTCCGCCGAGTCGGAGAAGAATGTGAAGAACTGATTGCGCCTCAAAATGGGTACGTCGAAACCCGGTTTGGCGCACAGGAAATACACTGCAACTGGGGATTTCGTAAGGAGGACCAGGAATGTGTTGCAATTAATGTCCCAAGCAACGGCCGTCTGACTGACAAAAACAGCCCGGATGGTTGGGTATGCCTCAGAGGTTACAGGGCAGCAGAGAGCGGCTGTGAGCCTGTGGCTATTCCAAAGCATGCATATCTGGCATCTGGAACTTTTTCCGGATGGAAATGCGAACGTGGTTTTCGCGCAAACCGGGACAGGTGCGTTGCGATCCTTGTCCCTTCAAACGCTCACTTGAATCGAAGAGGTGACGGATGGGAATGCAATCGGTCGTTCACACGACAGAACGACAAGTGCACCGAAAATGTGCCGAGACAATAGGTCGGTGGAAATCAATACCTCCTGACATATCCGGAAGGACGAAGCCGTGAACCATAACTCGATTGATGAAAATCTGGGTAAAAGCCTCAAAGCCGAAAAGGCTCGTCGCCGGTCCCACGGGATTAAGATATCTATTGCGTCAGTGGTGTTTGTTGCGGCGATAATTGTAGTGGTGTTTCTCTGATGCGTAAAAATGCCCCTCAAGTAACACTTCCGGGCTCAAAGATGTCAGCTCGTGGTCTGGAACAAAGAGCATTTCAGGACCGCAATGTTCGTAAGACGCGGAACGCTGACGTATCGGGAGTGATTGAAGAAGAGTTCGGAAAGTACTTGATTAAGGCAGGAATGCTGAGCGGTAACAGCGTTGCGCGCGCATTCCCCAAGCCGCCTGCTAAAACGCAGGCAATGATCGCCGACGCAGTTGGTGAAACACCCGCATTGGCCATTGAAGCACTAAAAAACACTCTCAAAGAGCGAGACAAAAAACGAAGCGGTCAACGCCGTTTGGAGGGAAACTCTGGCACCTTCGTTCCCAGTGAAAGAGAATATGCCGAGGCATTGCGCCAGATCAGGCTGACCCCTGCACAGGTTACAATGCTCAAAGCACTGACAATAGCAGGCAAGGAAGGTCTGACCATTGGTCACTTGTCTCAGGCGGCCGGTTACAAATCGCGCGAGGCGTCCGTCAAGGTCTTCAAGAAAATCGGGTTTTTGATCGCAGAATATCTGGAACTCGAACTTCCCGAAGGCGGGTCTGCTCAGAATGATGGCGCTGCTCAAGTCCTGGCATTTTCTCACGTCGAAAATGACGATAAACCAGCCACTTGGATCATGCATCAGGAACTGCGCGACGCCGTGCGTTCTATTCTATGACGAAAAATCAAGCACCTAAATACGAAGAGAGTTCCTGACCGCTCCAAATGCACGAAAGGTTGCACGCATAGCTTATGCTGAAGAAAAAATCATACCCGCTCGACCTGATCTATGTACCTGTGAAACGTGCAAAAACACTTGATCAGCAAAAAGTCCTGTCGCTGGCCGAAGATATCCTGAAGAACGGCCAGAAAACCCCGATTCAGATACGCGCGGACAACAAAAGGTTCGTACTGATTGAAGGCCTTCACCGACTAGAGGCCATTCGCGCCCTCGGAGGAGACACTGTCGAAGCCTACTTGGTGCGCGCCAGGCTACACTAAATTTTTGTTGGGATTGGCGTTCGACAAAGCCTCGGAAAACGTCAGCAGGCGCTGACTTTCTTCATCCCAAAGATGCAATCGCGCGCAGTGAAAGCTCTCATACAGAGTAATACGCTGGCAGTTTTCCAACTCGGAATGGTCACGCAAAACCTCGTTTAGCCGATAAAACGGTATGCGGCTGGCAAGGTGGTGAACATGGTGCACACCAATATTGGCAGAGAACCATCGCAGGATGCCTGGCAGGGCATAGTGAGAACTTCCATAGAATGCGGCGTTCTGAAGATTCCACACTTCTTCCCGCTCCCAGGTCGTGTGTTCAAACTGGTGTTGAATATAGAATAGCCAAATACCAATCGATGATGCGACAATCATGGTTGGCAGATAAACATACGCCAACACGTCAAAGCCTCCGGCCCAAATAACCAGAGGCAATAACCCTGCAATCGCGGCGTTTGTTCCCATCGCACTTGCCCAATACAGCCAGCCCGACCGCATGAAACCAAGAGGTAAGCGGTTTTGAAGAAAGAACGTATAGATCGGCACAATACCCAAAAGGAAGATGGGATTCCGGGTCAGACGATAAGCGGCACGCCCGAACCATTTCCGCTTCAGGTATTCTTCAACAGTCAATGTAGGGATGTCACCCATGCCACGTCGATCAAGGTTACCCGTTGAGGCGTGGTGAATCGCGTGGCTTTGTCGCCAAACGTCGTAGGGTGTCAGGGCAAGAATACCCAGAACCCGGCCTGTCCAATTGCAAACGGTTCGGTTTCTAAAGAAAGATCCATGACCACAATCATGCATAATGATGAAGATACGGACCAGAAACGCGGCATTCAGGATGGACAGTAATATTGCGACCCAGACACTAAAAGATAACGCAAACCACGCTATAGCCCATAGCGCAAATAATGGGACAACAGTGACCGAAAGTTCAAAAACACTGCGCTTCGCATCGGCCACACGATATTGCGCGAGTACCCGCGTCCAGTCTTTTGGTTGCAACTTACGTGTTCTCCAACGGCTTTTAGTAGTCCATTGTGCAAACGGGCACCCCCAAAAGGGTGCCCGAAAAAGATCAAGCCAGTGCCAGATTGGCGGCGCTGTCGCGTCCGTCACGGCCGGCTTCAACGTCGAAGGTCACCTTCTGGCCATCCTTCAATTCGCTGATGCCGGAACGTTCAAGTGCCGAGACATGCACGAATACATCGCGCTTACCGTCTTCAGGCTCGATGAAGCCAAAACCTTTGGTCGAGTTGAACCATTTTACTGTGCCATTTGCCATGGTGGTAGTCTCCTAATACTTGCCGCCCGCATGATTGCGGCGACTCGGCGTGGTCGGTCTGAATCGAAAGACTGAACGCCGAATTGAGGAGACAGCAGGTCGAAAAAGAAAAACGTAAGCCTAATGTATATGGACTTCGAGTACGCACGATACAAGCCTTGATTCAGTGGAGTAAAACAGAGGATTTGAATCTCCCTGGCTCAAGTCAGGATAAAGAGCACCAGAGCCGTTGCCAAAGCACGCTTTGTCTGTGTCCTGCTCATTGCCGGACAAACGCTTGCTGCGCCCGGAATGAATGGTCCGTCTTCATGCCGCAGTGCCGCGCCAACGATGATGCACATGAGATAAAACCTATGCTGCGAGCGCGCGCAGCGAAAATCTCCAAGGTACAGTTTGGGCTCACGGACTAACCCGCTCTCGCGGCAAGGGGCAGCGTCACGGCCCTTGTTGAGACTGGTTGGAATCAGTCTGACAGCACCCTTCTTTCCACAAGCCCCTGTTCTTGCGGATCGGAAAGATTGGAACGGCATCGCGCTCGATGATGGCATTGTTACAGCGGCGCGTGTCGCAGGCGCCATCGGCGATCACGGTGTTGATCGGCTCGTCCGGCGGGGTCTGGCTGGGCAGGTCAGATAGTACTGGGCTGGCCGCCCCCAGGCCTGAACACCTAACCCGGAATGATCGTCAGCCGGTCGTTCAGCCACGGCAGCCGCGCCACCGCCGGATCGATCATATGCGCCTGCATCAGGCGGCGCATCATCTCGGCCACGTCGCGCGGCACCTGATCGGACCAATCCGACCGGGTGTACAGGGATATCCGGCGCGAGAAATCCCCGAACGGCACCGGAAACACGTCGATATCGTCGTGGAACCGTTCGGCGCGCATATATCCCAGCGGTGTCGTCAGCGCCCACCCCAGCCGCCGCCCCACCATCGCCATCAGCGCCAGATGCGAGCCGATCTCGAACCGCTCCTCGAATTCCAGCTTGTGCCGCGCCAGTTGCGCCTCGATCTGGCGGCTGATCAGCTGCTCGCGCGCATAGCGCAGAAACGGCAGGTCCGCCAGCGCCCCGGCCACATCGCCGCCCTCGGGAACCGCCCCTTTGGGCGCCACCAGAATGAAGGGGTCGTTGACCAGCGGATATTCCACCACCCCTTCCAGCATCTCGCCGCTATGGGCCGAGACCGCCAGATGCAGCCGCTGCGAGGCCAGCGCCTCGAAGATTTCGAGGCTGGGCAGGGTGACCAGCTTGAACTTGCTGCGGGTCAGGCTGTCGGCCAGCAACGTCGCCAGCCGCGGCGTCAGGTCATTGTCGAAATCGTCGATCAGCCCGATCGACAGCATGCTCAGGTGGCCCAGATCCATCACCATCAGCTCGCTCTGGGCCTGTTGCAGTTCCGACAGCACCGCCTCGGCGCGGGTCTGGAAACCGCGCCCCGCCTGCGTCAGCCGCATCGGCCGCCGCGTGTGATCGACCAGATCGACGCCAAGCGCCTGTTCCAGATTGCGCAGCTGCTGGCTGACCGATGGCTGGCTGAGCCCGGTGACCTCGGCCGCCTGCGCCACCGAGCCGGTGCGCGCCAGCGCCGCGAACACTTCCAGCCCCCGCAGGGTCACACCCTTGATCACCATTCAACCGTCCCTTTCCGCTGCGCCATTTCTGAAAGGCCCCCGGCGTCAGGTCAAGCACTCAAACCCGGCACACCGCACTGGGGTGGCCGGGCAAACCCGTCAACACTGGGATCAAACCTTAGCGGCAGGCGGCCTGCGCCAGCTGCCCAAAGACCTCATACCGCTCCCACAGCGTGTCGTCCTCGGCGGTTTTCGACATCTTCACTTCCTGCGCCTGATGCGGGTCGGTGAACCACTTGGCCACGGTGCGCTGGTCGCCGCGTGACAAGGTGTCGTTGGCCACGCCCTGAATACAGTTGCACCGCTGACGCGTTGCCGCCTGACTGCCCGAGGCCATGCAGGCCCGCTGGATGTCGCCGCGCGCCGCAGAGGCGGTCGGAATCGCCGATGCCAGCAAGGCTGCGCCGAATGCGATGGTAAAGAGATGTTTCATGACTCTGCTCTCGTTTTGCCTGCCCGGAGGAATCTGTGCCCCTCTCGGCCGTGGGCAAAGTATGAATTAAACGGTCGCGTGGATCAATCATACGTTGCGAAAAAGTGATTACTCGATCCGGAAACGATACATTCCCACCATCCCCCGTAGGCCGGGCTTCAGCCCGGCACCGGTCAGGACAGGAAGGGGAGCCACCTTTCAATCGCCTTGATTAACGCTTCGATTTTTTCCGGATACGTTGCAGCATACCCCGCTCCGGTCGCCGGAATACCCCACTTGATCAAAGTATCGACCGCAAGATCGCCTTTGCCTGCGCACCATTTGAGAAAGCTTGCCAACCCAGATTTAAACTTAGCAAGAATTGCTTCAATCCACTCGCGAGCAGGGCTTTCCTCTTCCAAAGCCGTCGAGAGTTCTTCGGTGGCTTCCCAGATCAAGGTTATCACGCCGGACAAACGTTCATCTTCGATGCTCTCAGGAGGGTTGTTGCCTCCGATACCGTGGCGCGCAGACGTTCGAACCGTCAGGTTGTCTTTCATGTCCGATAAGGCTTTCTCGACGTCCCACCGCGCCTGAATTTGTTCGATTTCGCCAGCGACAGCTTCGGGACCGGCCTCCCAAACGGCATCGTCGATCAGCGCAACACGGCGCTGCAAGTCCCAGTCGAGGGGTTTGCCATCAAGGAAACCGGCGTACCAGTTCTGAAACCAGTCGCTCCCGATTTCACGTGCGACAATGTCGAAGAAAAATGCTGCGCGTTTGGACGCATGAGGGCTTTCCAACAACCACAGTTTCAGAAGGAAAGGACTGTTTGCGTTGAAATCGTCGTTGAGCGCGTGATGCAGGTATTCTGTGGCCAGATTGCGAAGATCACCATCGGCATTGGCCGCGCCGCGAAAGTAGTTGTTCAATCTGCTGATCGAAGCACGACAGCAAGGCTCCGGCGCGCGCTCGCCGCTCAGCGCCAAAACGGCCTCGCCAATCGCGCCGAACCGAAAATCAAACGCGCCGACCTCTTCTCTAAAGGCGCGGTCGAATTCTTCGCCACGACGCCCCAACGTCTTTGGCAAATCCTTGCCCTCATACCCCACCACGCTGACCAGAAGGCGCAGGTATGAGCAAAGAAAATCATTCAGACGCTGCACCTTGTTGTCGCCCGACAGGTGCGACGCAACCGCAGCCGCCGCAGGCACCGACCGGAGGGCATTGCGCCTCAGAACATCGCGCAGCTTGATTTCATCGGCGCTCAGCAGCCAAGTATCAATCGTTTCGTTGCTCAGGGTCGGTGCGCCGTCGTTCTCCACCTTGACCGCCTTAAAAAACCCGCTAATACGCGGACCATGACAGACCTCGCTCATATCCGCAATTTCTCCATCGTCGCGCATATCGACCATGGCAAATCCACCCTTGCCGACCGGCTCATTCAAGAGACCGGGACGGTGCAGGATCGTGACATGAAGGAACAACTGCTCGACGCCATGGATATCGAGCGCGAGCGGGGCATTACCATCAAGGCCAACACCGTCCGCATCGACTATACCGCCGACAATGGCGAGGCCTATGTGCTGAACCTGATCGACACGCCCGGCCATGTCGACTTCGCCTACGAGGTCAGCCGCTCCATGCGCGCGGTCGAAGGCTCCCTGCTGGTCGTCGACAGCACCCAGGGGGTCGAGGCGCAGACGCTGGCGAACGTCTATCAGGCCATCGACGCCGATCACGAGATCGTGCCGGTGCTCAACAAGATTGATCTGCCCGCCTCCGATTGCGACCGCGTGGCCGAACAGATCGAGGACGTGATCGGCATAGACGCATCCGGCGCCATCCGGGTCAGCGCCAAGACCGGGCAGGGCATCCACGAAACGCTGGAGGCCATCGTCGCGCATCTGCCCGCGCCCAAGGGCACGCTTGATGCGCCGCTCAAGGCGATGCTGGTGGATTCGTGGTACGACAGCTATCTCGGCGTCATCGTTCTGGTCCGCATCATGGACGGCGTGCTGAAAAAGGGCATGCGGGTCAAGTTCATGTCGAACGGCACCCTGCACCATGTCGACCGCATCGGCGTCTTCCGCCCCGCCATGCAGGTGGTCGACCAGCTTGGCCCCGGCGAAATCGGCTTTCTCACCGCCTCGATCAAACAGGTCCGCGATACCCGTGTCGGCGACACCATCACCAATGACCGCAACGGCACCGATAAGGCGCTGCCCGGCTTCAAACCGGCGCAGCCGGTGGTGTTCTGCGGCCTCTTCCCGGTGGATTCAGCCGAATTCGAAGACCTGCGCGACGCGATCGACAAGCTGGCCCTGAACGACGCCTCCTTCAGCTTCGAGATGGAAACCTCCGCCGCGCTGGGCTTCGGCTTCCGCTGCGGCTTTCTGGGCCTTCTCCACCTCGAGGTGATCCGTGACCGCATCGAACGCGAATATGATATCGAACTGATCACCACCGCGCCGTCGGTGATCTATCACGTCTTCATGAAGGACGGCGAAAAGATCGAACTGCACAACCCCGCCGACATGCCGGACCTGTCCAAGGTCGACCACCTTGAGGAACCGCGCATCAAGGCCACCATTCTGGTGCCCGACGAATTCCTCGGCGACGTGCTGAAACTCTGCCAGGACCGCCGCGGCATCCAGATGGACCTGACCTATGCGGGCCAGCGCGCCATGGTCGTCTATGACCTGCCCTTGAACGAGGTCGTCTTTGACTTCTACGACCGCCTGAAATCGGTGACCAAGGGCTATGCCAGCTTTGACTACCAGCTCACCGGCTACCGTCAGGACAATCTGGTCAAGATGTCGATCCTTGTGAATGACGAACCGGTCGATGCGCTGTCGACCATGGTTCACCGCGACCGGGCCGAGATGCGGGGCCGCGCGATGTGCGAAAAGCTCAAGGACCTGATCCCGCGCCACATGTTCAAAATCCCGATCCAGGCCGCCATCGGCGGCAAGGTCATCGCGCGCGAGACCCTGTCCGCCCTGCGCAAGGACGTGACCGCGAAATGCTACGGAGGCGACGCCACCCGGAAGCGCAAACTGCTGGACAAACAGAAGGCGGGTAAAAAGAAGATGCGCCAGTTCGGGAAGGTTGATATCCCGCAGGAGGCGTTTATTAGCGCCTTAAAAATGGACAGCTAAAGGCTGGCCATTTTTACGGCGGGTGGGCGAAAGCGGTTGGCGCAGCCAACTGCGTGCCCTACGGGCATAGTTGCTTTAGAAGTCCAACACACCTTTGCAAAAGAAAATTCATGTATATTTCCCTTTGACAACTTATAGATAGATGCTCACTTTCGACGTACATTGCATCGGAGGTTTTGGTTGTCAGATTTGCCCAAAGGTGAGCTTCAGGTTTACTCGGAGACTACCGTTCCAGCTTTTGTCGACAATTGGTCGCCTGAGAAAAAGATCAGAGAATTTCGAAAATGGGTTGAGGCGAATTTTGTTCCCGAGGAAGAAGCCCGATACGACTTCAGTGATTGGGAAAATGAAGATGAACTCGCCGATGAATGGGAGCTGCGATCAATTCCGACAAAAGACCTTCTGCATCGGGCATGGGCGCAACACATTACGGTTTCCGAGTTTGAGAATCTGCTGGAAAAACTAGATGATAGCTTTCCGGACTATTGGGTGCCGCACGAGGATCGTGTTGACGTAGATGAAGTGGAAGAAGACGAGGATGAGGAGTTCAATTTTAGTGATTTGAAGGACAGTGTGCCTCGAATTCGTTCTTATCTAAATTTGTTCGAGGAAGTTATACCTGCGGGTATGGGGCACAATCGCCCACCAAGCGATAGTGTTCTGATTGCGAAAGAACTCCGCGAACTTCGAAAACTTCTAGAGTTTGTTGAGGAGGCCGAAGTTGAAGAACTGGAAGCTTCTGAAAGCAAACTGAGCCGATTGTCTGAACTCTCAATTGCTTTGTCAAAGAAGATCTTTGCTTACATTGGTGAGGTCGGAGATTCTTTTGTCAAAGAATTTGCAAAAGTTGCTGGCGAGCAAACCGCGAAATGGACGGCGAGGGGCTTATCTGTTTGGTTTGCTGCACAAGGGTTGAAATCCTTCGGTGAGTCAATTGCTTCGCTGTTTTAGCCGTTATCCGATACCTAGTTGAAGATTAGCTGAAAACACCCGCCCGGCGGCACCGCCGGGCCGCGCCGACCCGCCCCCATGGGGCGGCGCGTTTGCGCCACCCCTCGGGTCGGCGCTGCCCTCTGTTCTGTTGAACACCCGTAGGGCGGGCTTCAGCCCGCCATCCAACCCGGGCAACAGGCGCCAATCCGATGCATTGGCGGCACATATTGGCGGGCTGAAGCCCGCCCTACGCTGCCGGATCACTAACGACGCTCCGCCCGTTCGCGGCCCTCGGTTCCGACCACACCCGTTGCATTTATCTCCGTAGGGCGGGCTTCAGCCCGCCATCCAACCCGGGCAACAGGCGCCAATCCGATGCATTGGCAGCACATATTGGCGGGCTGAAGCCCGCCCTACGCTACCGGATCACTAATGACGCTGCGCCCGTTCGGCCCTGAAACGGTCCACTGGGCCGTTTCCAGGACGGGCCTTACCCCCATAAGCCAACTACCGCCGATCCCAAACACTCCGACCAAAGTCGGCAGAACCGCCCGCCGGAAAAGTGGTATCATTCCGACACCTTTGTGGGAGGATACCCTGATGAAACATCTGACAATCGCCGCCGCCTTCTGCCTGCTGGCCATGCCCGCCCTTGCCGGGCAATGCCCCACCGACATTGCCGCCATCAACGCCGCGCTGGATGCGGGCACCGACCTGACCGACGAGCAGATCGTACAGGTCGAGGCATGGCGCGACGAGGGGCAGCAACTGCATGACGCGGGCGATCACAGCGCCTCGGTCGAGACGCTGGCCCAGGCCAAAGAGATGCTGGGCCTCAACTGACACCGGCATCCAGGGGGCGTGCAGCATCACCCCGCCGCGCGTCCCATCAATCGGCGCCACCACCGGATCTGGTCGCGCTGCATCACCTCTCCGCCCTCCACCGGGTCCAGCCCGCCGCGCTGCAGGATGCGCCGTTCCTCGGCGCGGGTCATCTGCACCTCGCGCACCCGCAGCGCCGCCTCGCGCGCGGTGACATAGGTGCCATCCGGCCCCGGCTCCATCCCCGGAATGCCCCTGCCGCGTGACCACCAGCCACGCAGCCCGCTCAGCGGGTGCCGCCAGCCGATCTGTTCGTTGTCCGACAGGTCCCAGATGCGCTCTGCCTCGGGGATCGAAACCAGCGCCGCCAGCGCCCGCCCGCGCCGGGTCAGGATGATCACCTCGCGCGGGTCCTGGGCGCGGGTCACAAGCTGGCTCAGCTCGGCGCGGGCGCGGGAAATCGGGATGAGCATGGGCGAATCTCCTTTGTACGATTCGGACAACCGGGGGTCTGAAACTGGGACATTTCGGTAAATTCGGCCCTGCCGCGGCGTACGATCGCCTTTGCACCTGCAGAAAGACGCGATTTTCAGGCGCAGAAAAGGTGCCCCGGTTTTTCCGGTTTTAACCGCGCGTGGCAGCACCGGTTTTCAGGTTGTCCACATATTCGTACAAGTGGATATCAACACGTTATCCCCGTCTAATTTTCATGCTGCAGTGCTATTTTCTTGTCTGGCGGCAGGGCCGGTGCAACAGTTGGTCCATCGCAAGGGTTCTTAGGAACCGGAGCGGGACGCACAGGCCAAGGGGGTCGGAGTTGACGGAAGGCAGGTCTTAGGATTTGCGTTTCATCGCAAAGGCTTACCGGGAACAGGTCGGTCGCGAGGGGTCTTCGGGCTCATGGCGAAGGATCGGTTTTTCATAAGGGTTGTGCGGGTCGTGTGGGGTCCCTCGGATCTCATGCGGCGGCACTGGTCCTTCGGGATCGGGGCAAACGGTCAGGTGTACTTTTCGGAGGAAGCCAGGCCACTAAGGCGTCAGGGGTATCCGTCTGGATGCATGCGAAGACCGCGTCTGAGCACCTGACGCCTTTTCCTTTTTCAGGTCGGGATCATACAGGCCACCACTCGTAACCCATTGAAAAGAAACGGGGATCAACTGCATGAGCAGTCAATCCCCGTCGTCAGCGTCTGCTGATGCATTACCGCGTCCATGCACCTGTGATGCCATGGCTACCCGGTTTGCGGGACTGGTACAACCACATATTGCGGGCCATGCGGTTTTGGTGACCATATTTTGTTGAATGAGGCGTCAGGGCAACAGGCCGTCCGGTTGCCCGGAGCCGGGGTCAGAATTTCTTCTGAATATCCTCGGCCACATCCTCGATTGCGTCCCCGGCCTTCTGTACATCACGCCCCGCCCCCTTGGCGGTCTCGCAAGCGGCCAATGAAATAAGGGCAATGCCAACCAAAATCGCGCGGATCATGCTGCTCTCCGTTTCTTCTGTTTGCCGATCCCGTAGCACCTCTTGTACAACAAATCCAGCTTTGTCGCGCTGCCGTCACTTCTGTCGAAACAACGGCGCAAACAAAGCTGTCAAAATGAACAAAAGCGCCGCAGCACAAACAATACTAGGCCCCGCCGGAGCATCACCAAGATAAGCTGCGCCTAGCCCACCCACGGCAGCCATACCGCCGAGGAGAGCTGCGGTCATGGCCATGGCCTCTGGCGTTCTGACCAAGGGTCGTGCACCCGCCGCCGGGATGACAAGCAAAGCGGCGATCAACAAGACCCCAACGACCTTTATTGCAACAGCAACCGTCAGGGCGAGGGAAAGCGTCAGCCACAACTCCTCACGCCTTGGATTCACACCCGAAGCGCGGGCGAGGTCCGGGTTTAGCGTGGACACCAGCAGGGCCGACCAGCGCCATGCGATTCCCCCGACGATCAGCATGGCCCCGCCCCATATGGCGGCGAGGTCGGCGCGGGTTACGGCGAGAATGTCGCCGAACAGGAACGCGCTAAGGTCCAGGCGGACATCCGAAAGCACGGTCACCGCTACCATTCCCGCTGCCAGCGCGGTATGGGCCATAACTCCCAGCAACGTGTCCATCGCGTATCCGCGGCCGCGGAAAGCAGTAATTGCAAGGCCCATTGCAAGCGCCGCCACGATCACTGAGGGTAAAAGTGGTAAAGAAAAGCTGAGCGCAAGCGCGACGCCTAGGATCGCGGCATGGGCCGTTGCTTCTCCAAAATAGGCCATCCGGCGCCAGACAACGAAACAGCCCAAGGGGGCGGTCGCGACTGCGACGCCCAATCCGGCGAGAGTTGCGCGAACCATGAAATCATCGAGCATCAGTGCGTCTCATCATGCGAGTGCGGGTGGTCGTGATCATGCGAGTGGCTGTGCTCGTGCCGATAAAGTGCCATGGTTCCCTTGGTGCCACTTCCGAAAAGCGCGCGGTATTCCGGCGCGTCGGCAACCATCCGCGGAGAACCTTCGCAGCAGATATGGCCATTCAAGCACAGAACGCGGTCTGATGCGGCCATGACGACATGGAGATCATGACTGACCATCAAAATCGCGCATCCCAAATCGTGCCGAACCTGCTCGATCTGCTCATAGAACGCGGCGGAACCGGGTTGATCCAGGCCTTGTGTTGCTTCATCCAACAGCAACAGTTGCGGCCTTTCCAGCAGGGCGCGCGCCAAAAGAACACGCTGGAACTGGCCGCCGGAAAGATCTGCCATCTGGCGGTGTCGGATGTCCGAAACTCCGGCTCGTTCAAGCGCATCCAAAGCTATCGTGGACGCGATGCGCCGGGGCAGGCTCAGGAAGCGCTCTACGGTCATCGGCAGGGCCGCATCCAACGCAAGTTTTTGGGGTACATATCCGATGCGCAGCCCAGGTGCCCGGACAATGTGTCCTTGCGCCAGGGGTACCGCGCCAATCAAGGCCCTCAGAAAGGTGGATTTGCCCGACCCGTTTGGTCCCACGATGGTGACGATTTCACCCGCCGAAATTGCGACGTCGATATTGTCAAGGATCGTGCGGCCCTCCAACTCGATCCTGACGCCCTCGGCGGCAATGACCGGAGGGCTCATGCCACACCTGTTGCGCAAGTGGGGCAAAGACCCTCGGCTTCGACAACGACACGTTCGATGACAAACCCGGTCTTGTCCGCAGCGGTACCCAACCGGCCTTGTTTCAGTTCCGTTTCAGCTTCGGCTACAGCCTTGCATTCTCGGCAGATCAGAAAGGCCGGGACGTGGTCATGGGTGGGGTGGGCACAGGCGGTGTAGGCGTTCAACTGTTCGATTCGGTGGACGAAGCCGTTTTGCACAAGGAAATCCAGTGCCCGATACGCGACTGGCGGTTGCGAACCCAACCTCTCAGACGCGAGGATTTCGAGGATGTCATAAGCCCCCATCGCACGGTGCTTTTCCAGCAGGATTTCCAGTACGCGACGCCTGACGGGGGTCAGTTGTAATTTTTGTTGCCGGCATTTCGCTTCCGCTTCATGCAACGCGGTCGCAATGCAGGTGCCGTGATCGTGGTTGTGAAATCCTATGGCGGTCAAGGGGCTCTCCGTCATTTTAGTGGTTGATATGTTATAACGTCGGAACTATCAAGCTAACCTGAATGTAATAACATATCAACTGAGGCGCCATGTTTAGATTCCCGATCCTGGTGACGTTGCCCTTCTATGCCGGTTCCGTAGCGGCTGAAGTGCCGGTCGTCGCAACGGACATAGCACCGGTTCATTCTTTGGTTGCGCAGGTTATGGAAGGCGTAGGAGAGCCAAAACTGATCATCCGCCCCGGAGTATCGCCTCATGCCTATGCGCTGCGCCCGTCAGAGGCGCGTGTGCTGCAGTCGGCAGATCTGGTGATCTGGATCGGAGAGAGCCTGACGCCCTGGATGGAGAAACCATTGGCGGCACTGGCAGGTGATGCGGAGCAACTGGAATTGCTGGAAATGGATGGAACCATCCTGCACGAGCTTCGCGAGGCGCACGAAGAAGATGACGGGCATGGTCACGAAGGGATAGACCCCCATGCCTGGCTGGATCCGCGTAATGCGCAGGTTTGGGTGGACCACATCGCCAGAGCGTTGGCCGAGGCCGATCCGGAAAACGCGGAGACATATCAGCGTAACTCGGCGGTGGCCAAAAAACGGTTGATACAATTGGAGACGGATATTTCCTTGCATCTTGCCCCGATGCAGGATCGCCCATTTGTGACGTATCACGATGCTTATCAGTATTTCGAACAACGGTTCTCGCTCAACCACACCGGATCGATCACCCTCGGAGACGCCGGTTCTCCCGGCCCCGCGCACCTGGCGGAAGTTCGGGAACATGTGCAAGGAAATTCCGTGACTTGCGTATTTTCCGAGCCCCAATTTGACACACGGTTGGTGGATGCCGTGGCCGAGGAAGCTGAGGTGAGTGTGTATATCCTCGACCCGTTGGGAACAAAGCTTGAACCCGGCGTGGGGATGTATTCCGCTATTCTGAACCAGATGAAAGACAGTTTTTTTGCTTGCGCCAATGGCAACTGACTGGCTGTCAGGCGATCCGGAAACCTTCGATCAACTGCCGCAGTCCAAGCGCTGCCCCTGCGAAGATCGCGGCAAACGTGACCGGTGCGCTGAGTGACAGCACGCTGAACGCGGACATGCCTTGACCGACGGTACAGCCGATTGCCAGCACCGCTCCGATCCCCATGATTGCGGCACCGAGAATTTGCCTGCGCAACTCACGCGGATCTTCACAGGCTTCCCACCTGAAATGGCCCCGGATCATCGATCCAATCAACGCACCGGTCCAGACACCCGCCACCGATCCCACAGCAAAGGAGAGGGGGCGCAAACTGCCGGTCATGGCGAAGAGAATTGTTTCCCCAAGAGGGGCCGAGAAACTGTGTGAAACGACGGGAAGTGCCTCGAACCCGTGCTGAGCAACCCAGAAAGTTCCGGCCCAGCCGGACACAATGGCAAGCGCCACAATCAAAGACCAAAAGATGGATTTCGGGTTTTGCCGCAGCGACGGCGCCCACAGGGCGGCGATGCAAATCGCTGCACCCATCGCTAGACCGATGGTATTTGACGGCAGACCAGTCGCGTTGGCTGCGTGATGGGCAAGGCCAGGCAGGGTTTCACCAGACACCGGGATTTGGGGGAACAGGAAGTTTCGGATCGGGGCCAGTGGGCCGCTAAGTGTGACATAGGTAAATACCCCCATGACCAGCACGATAACAAAGGCACGCAAGTCACCCCCGCCCAACCGCGCAATCGCGCCGAAACCGCAATTGCCGGACAGCGCCATGCCGTATCCGAACATCAGACCGCCGACAATGGACGCCAAAGGATTCCAACGGATAGACAGGTAGTAGCTGTTGCCAGGGTCAAAAAGACCGAGTGCGGCCAGAGCAAAACTTCCCATCACGGCGCTGCCGATGGCCAGTGCCCACATCCGCAATCGCAGGTCAGAGCCGCCATAAAGCAGGTCTTCAATGGCGCCCAGTGTGCAAAACCGCCCCAATCGGGCGGCCAGACCCAACAGAATGCCGCCGCCGAAACCGATAGCGGTGACGATTTGATGGTCGGTCAGTAACTCGAACATGGACCATCTCCCCTTGATCGCATGTGGAATTGACTTGGAGCATGCAGAAATAGCCCGGCCACCGCAAGCGGTCACAAAAGCTGGGTGCGCTGGCAGAAACCGAGTTTTTCAGTCAGTGTCTTTGCAAAAAAGGTCATAAACCGTTTCCAGCATGCGCCGGGGGCGGTCGTCAGCAAGACGGTAATAGATTGCCTTGCCATCGCGGCGCGGTACAACCAGCCCTTCAAGCCTCAAGCGCGACAATTGCTGAGAGACTGCTGCCTGACGGGCCGCGAGCAACTCTTCCAGTTCCGTGACGGATTTCTCGCCGGACACCAGATGGCACAGGATCATCAGCCGCCCCTCGTGGCTGATTGCCTTTAGAAAATTCGACGCCTTGGTCGCATTATCGACCATCTTGTCGAGTTCGTCTTCGGCCATATCGCTTGAAAACTTTGGCAGCGCCATCTTTCGAGTTCCCTACATTCCCAGTGGACGCTTCGAGCGGCTCCCCTCCGCTTCGGTCCAGTGGTCAAATTCGTTACACTTCTTGTCCAGACATTTCCAGCTACAAGTCCAATATTATTGCGAATGCGCGACCGTTCGGGCTCACCCACCTGCCAGGGATGCGATTCGGAACTCCGTGTACTCGACCAGCAACCGTTCAAGCAGCGGCCAGAAGAAATCTTCACCAGGGTATCCTTCGAGCCGCGCCAATTCGCGGCCTTGGTCGACCAACAAAAAGGTGGGGGTAAAGGACACGGGGCGATTGATCTGCAACTCATCAGTCACGGTGCGGATGTCGATACGGCGCAATGGAGCAAACTTGCCCTCGTGCGTTTTTGGATAGATCGGCGCGATTTCGGCGTCCCAACGGGCGCACCAACTACACCCTTTCCGTTCGACCATCACCAACTCAGCGGCCGCTGCGGGAAGGACCCACAGCAGAGCAAAAGCAATCGAAAGCAAGAGGCGGCGTATCAGCATGTGCAGTTGTTGACCTGATCTTTCCCATAATATAATTTGAATGTATGAATTTTGCAACCTGCCGTTTGGCCTGCCAATTGCTTGGATGGTGCAATGCTTGAAATTTCTCTGGTCGGAGCATTGACCGCAGGATTGCTCAGCTTTTTTACGCCCTGCATTCTGCCAATGGTCCCGTTTTACCTGTCCTATCTTGGTGGATTGAGCATTGCAGAGTTGCGCGGCGATGGCAGGATTGCCTCTGGCGCGCAGAAGAGGCTGCTTGTTTCTGCTCTGATGTTTGCCCTTGGCGTGACGACTATATTCATGCTGCTGGGGATGGGGGCCACTGCGCTAGGCAAGCTGTTTGGGCAGCACATCGACGCGCTGTCTTATATTGCAGCGGCGGTTCTACTGGTATTCGGCCTGCATTTTCTAGGAATAATCCGAGTTCCCTTTCTCTATCGCGAGGCAAGGCTGGAAAGCTCGGCCGAGGCGTCCACCGTGTTCGGGGCTTATCTGATGGGGCTGGCCTTTGGGTTCGGCTGGACGCCCTGCGTGGGGCCAGCACTGGCATCGATCCTGATGATTGCCTCGGGGATGGGGGATATTTGGCGCGGCGCGCTTTTGTTGTTCGTCTACGGAGCGGGCATGACGGCGCCATTTGTAATCGCTGCGTTGTTTGCCAAACCGTTTCTGGCATGGGTGCAGCGTCACCGCGCCGCGTTTGCCTGGGTCGAAAAGGCGATGGGCGCGATGCTGATCCTGTTTGCTGTGCTGATTGCAACCGGCGGGGTCAATTTGATCGCCGATGCAATGATCCGGTGGGTTCCAGGATTTGCCAGCATAGGTTGAATTAATAGGAGAGAGAAATGACAAGACTGGTTGCCGTGTTTTTTGCCGCCCTGCTTGCTGTACCCGTGTTGAGTGCTGAACTGGGTGATGACGGTCTGCATAAGGCAGACTGGATGCGGGATACATTCAAGGACCTGAGCGAGGATTTTGCCGAGGCCCAGTCCGAAGGAAAGCGCTTGCTGCTGCTGGTAGAGCAGCGCGGGTGTCTGTATTGCAAGGATATGCACGACAATACTTTCCCCGACCCGCGGGTGATGGCGATGTTGGAGGACACCTATTTCCCGGTGCAGATCAACCTGCATGGAGATACCGAAATCGTCGATGCCGATGGTGAGGTTTTGTCGGAAAAACAAGCAACCCGCCGATGGGGCGTTTTGTTCACGCCCACAATGATCTTTTTGCCAGTCGAGATGGACGCCGAACGCTCGGCAGCGGAACAGGCGGTTGCCGTTATGCCCGGGGCGTTTTCTCCGGGAACCACCCTGGATCTTTTGACCTGGGTTGCCGAGGAGCGCTATCTGGATCAGTCCGAGGAAGATTTCCAGCGCTATCACGCCCGCATGATTCGTGAACGGAACGATGGCGATACACGCTGAGGCGCGCAGGCTGAAAGAACCCCGTATTGAATCTTCAATCGAATTCACGGCTGAGGCGTGAAATAAAACAAAAAATTCATAAACATGAATTTGTTGTTGCGTTCCGTCTGTTCGGTGGCCTACGGTATGCAAAGCGAGTTTCGCCGCGCCCTGCGCGGCAGCCAAGGGGAGGACACATGAAAACTGCTTCACTGACATTGGCCGCAATTGTGGTTGCAGGCGCCGCGCTTGCAGAAACCGGCCCCAACGACGTTGCTTTCACGGAGGATGGCGCTGTCGAGGCTTCGTTGACCGGAAAGCCCGGCGACGCGTCCAACGGTGCGATGGTGGTAGGCGAAAAATCCATGGGAAATTGCGTTGCCTGCCATCAGGTTTCGGCCCTGTCCGACGTGCCTTTCCAAGGTGAAGTTGGCCCGTCGCTTGACGGCGCAGGGGATCGCTGGACCGAAGCCGAGCTTCGCGGTCTCGTCTCAAATGCGAAGATGACCTTCGAAGGAACGGTCATGCCTGCCTTCTATAAAACGGATGGCTTCGTTCGGCCCGGTGACGCCTACACGGGCAATGCGCCAGAAGGGCCGCTGCCGCCTATCTTGGCCGCGCAGGATATCGAGGATGTGGTCGCATTCCTGGCGACCTTGAAGGAAGAGTGAGGCGCGTTGCCTGTGTCTTTCAGCATGCAAAGGAGAATAACGATGGAATTCACACGTCGTGACACCTTGGGCCTTGCCCTAGGCGCAGCGGCCCTTTCGGTCCTGCCCTTCCGCGCAAATGCGGCGGCCGAGGATTTGATTGCGGAATTCACCGGAGGCGCCGAACTTGCGGATGCCGGAGTAACCCTGACCGCACCGGAAATCGCAGAGAATGGCAATACCGTTCCGATCGAGGTGTCGGCGCCGGGCGCATCGGCGATCATGGTTCTGGCTACCGGCAACCCGACACCGGGTGTCGCGACCTTCAACTTTGGGCCATTGGCCGGGTCGCAAGCGGCATCTACGCGCATCCGCCTGGCGGAAACGCAGGATGTTGTTGCAATCGCCAAACTGGCCGACGGCTCTTTCGCCAAGGCCAGCGCGACCGTGAAAGTGACCATCGGGGGGTGCGGCGGTTGATTGCCGTCCATCCGATAAACAGGAGAATTCACAATGGCATCTGGTGTTAAACCCCGCGTCAAGGTCCCGAAAAGCGCGGCTGCGGGCGAAGCAGTGACAATCAAGACTCTGATCAGCCACAAGATGGAAAGTGGTCAGCGGAAGGACAAGGAAGGCAACGTCATTCCGCGTTCGATCATCAACCGCTTCACCTGCGAGTTCAACGGGCAGCTTGTGATTGACGTTAAAATGGAACCGGCAATCTCGACCAATCCGTATTTCCAGTTCGAGGCGACCGTGCCGGAGGCAGGGGAGTTTGCCTTTACCTGGCATGACGATGACGGCTCGGTCTACGACGAGAAAAAGTCGATCGCCATCGCCTGATACAGGGCGCGAGAACAATGGCCATGCCGCACGGAACCGGCGTGGCCGACCACCCAAGGGAGGATATTGAATGAATTTCAGGGCAATGAGTGCGATTGCCGCATTGGTCGCCGCGCCGCTGGCAGCGGGTGCCGGTCCTGACGAGGACAACCTCGTTGTGAATGGCGAGATCGAGATGGTCACAAAAACTGCAGCACCGGCGCATCTTTCCGATGCAATGGATGAGATTTATTCGGGTTGGCGTTTTCGTTCGGATGAAACTCAGGCGCTTCAGATGGATGATTTTGACAATCCCGCAATGGTGTTTGTGGATCAGGCGCAGGAAGCGTGGGACACGGTCGAAGGAAGCGAAGGCAAATCCTGTGCGTCCTGTCATGGAGCTGTCGAAGAGAGCATGGCCGGTGTGCGGGCCGTGTATCCAAAGTGGAATGAAAAAGCAGGCGAAGTCCGCACTCTGGTGATGCAGGTGAATGATTGCCGCGAGAACCAGATGGGGGCAGAAAAATGGAAGTATGACGGCGGAGAAATGACCGCAATGGAAGCTCTGATTTCTGTGCAATCCCGTGGAATGCCGGTCAACGTGGCCATCGACGGCCCCGCCCGGGAAACCTGGGAGAAGGGCAAGGAAGTATACTATACGCGGTACGGCCAGCTGGAGTTGAGTTGCGCCAATTGCCACGAACAAAACTATGGCAACATGATCCGTGCCGACCACCTGAGTCAGGGGCAAATCAACGGGTTCCCGACCTATCGGTTAAAAAATGCCAAGTTGAACAATGCACACGCACGCTTCAAGGGTTGTGTGCGTGACACCCGTGCCGAGACCTTCAAACCGGGTAGCGATGAGTTCGTCGCTCTGGAGCTTTACGTTGCTTCGCGCGGCAATGGCTTGTCGGTCGAAGGTCCGTCTGTCCGTAACTGAAACCGAAAAACCCCGCGTCATTGTGCGCGGGGTTTTTCCGTATCAACAAATTCAATAAAGCGAATGCAATCAAGATTAATAGGGAAAGTTGGTCCAGATGATCTCGCGTCGTGATTTTCTTCAGGTCTCAATGGCGGCTTCGGCCCTTGTGGGGGCGTCGGGTTTCGGCAACTGGGCCCGACTGGCCGCGCAGCAAAGCCTGACGCAGGACCAGTTGTTGGAGTTCGAAACCTACGGAAACATCAGCCTGATCCATGTCACGGATATTCATGGCCAGCTGAAGCCGATATATTTCCGTGAACCCGAAATCAACCTGGGCGTTGGAGAAAACAAGGGATACGTGCCTCACATTACCGGCGCAGATTTCCGCAAGGCCTACGGGATCCTAGATGGAAGCGCGTCTGCTTATGCCCTGACGTATGATGACTTTTCGGCGCTATCCAAGGCCTATGGTCGCGTGGGTGGCATGGATCGTGTCGCTACTGTCATCAACGCCATTCGCGCCGATCGACCTGATGCTCTTCTGCTTGATGGCGGGGACACATGGCACGGCTCTTACACGTGCTACCAGACCGAGGGTCAGGACATGGTCAACGTCATGAACGCCTTAAAGCCCGATGCCATGACCTTCCATTGGGAGTTCACTTTAGGCAGCGAGCGGGTGAACGAGATTGTCGAAAGCCTGCCTTTTGCCGCACTGGGACAGAACATATTCGATGCCGAATGGGACGAACCAGCCGAGTTGTTTAAGCCCTACAAGTTCTTCGAACGTGGCGGGGCCAAGATAGCCGTAATCGGGCAGGCTTTCCCCTATATGCCCATTGCCAACCCACGCTGGATGTTTCCCGAGTATTCATTCGGCATACGCGATGAAAACATGCAGGCCACGGTCGACGAGGTTCGCGCCGACGGCGCCGACGTGGTGGTCGTGTTGTCCCACAACGGATTTGACGTCGACAAGAAGATGGCGGGCAAGGTGCAGGGGATCGACGTGATCCTGTCAGGCCACACGCATGATGCGCTGCCCGACCCGGTGCTGGTCGAAAAGACCCATATCATCGCGAGCGGATCGAATGGCAAGTTCGTCAGCCGGGTAGACATGGATGTGCGCGATGGCCAGTTGATGGGACTGCGCCACAAACTGATTCCAGTCTTTTCAAACGTAATTGCGCCCGACCCGGCGATGACGGCGCTGATCGAAGAACAGCGCGCACCGTTTGCGGCCGATCTGGCCGAGGTGATCGGCAAGACCGACTCGCTGCTTTTCCGGCGCGGCAATTTCAACGGCACCTGGGACGATCTGATCTGCGACGCGCTGATCTCGGAACGAGAGGCCGATATCGCCATGTCCCCCGGCGTTCGTTGGGGGCCGAGCCTTGTTCCCGGCGACGATATCACCCGCGAAGATATCTGGAACGTCACCTCGATGAGTTACGGGCAGGCTTATCGGTCAGAGATGACTGGCGAGTTTATCAAGGTCATCCTCGAAGACGTGGCCGACAACATCTTCAACCCTGACCCATACTATCAGCAGGGCGGTGATATGGTGCGGATCGGTGGGATGGGGTACCGGATCGACATAAACAAATCGCAGGGCGAACGCATCAGTGAAATGACGCTACTCAAGACCGGTGAGGCGATCGATCCAGCCAAAATTTATGTCGTCGCCGGATGGGCCAGCGTCAACGAAGGCACCGAAGGTCCGATGATATGGGACGTGGTAGAGAGCCACATCCGCAAGCAGGAAACCGTCACGGTCAACCCCAAAAACTCGGTCAATGTCGTGGGTGCCTGAGCGCCCGCCAGCTCATTTACGCACCCAAGACAACAGGTGTGATGAAGTTTAAGGAGGCAAGTTTGAGATGAGTGAGAACTTCCTAAAAAACGCCCCGTCCCGCCGTCAGTTTCTTACCGGCGCTGCTGCTGCCGGGGCAGGGGCGTTTTCTGCGGGTGTGGTGCAGGCGGCAGAGCCTGACCCGCTGATCACGGAAATTCAGGAATGGGCGCGCTCGACAGGTGAAGGCGTGGATGTCACCCCATACGGATTGCCTATACAGTTTGAATCTGACGTCGTGCGCCGGAACGTGGAATGGCTGACGGCGGATACGATCAGTTCCATCAATTTCACTCCGATCCATGCCCTTGACGGCACCATAACGCCTCAAGGATGCGCGTTTGAACGCCACCATTCCGGTGCCATTGAGTTGAACAAGCAGGACTACCGGCTGATGATCAACGGTCTGGTGGATACACCACTGGTATTCACCTATGCCGACCTGGAACGGTTTCCGCGCGAAAACCACGTCTATTTCTGTGAATGTGCCGCCAATACCGGGATGGAATGGGCCGGTGCGCAACTGAATGGCGCGCAGTTCACTCATGGCATGATACACAACATGGAGTACTCCGGTGTGCCGTTGCGCACCTTGCTGGAAGAGGCCGGAGTGAAGCTGGAAGGCAAGTGGGTCTATGTCGAAGGTGCGGACGCCAGTTCGAACGGGCGGTCTATCCCGCTGGATAAGGCTATGGATGACGTATTGGTGGCGTTCAAGGCCAATGGCGAAGCGCTGCGCAAAGAACACGGCTATCCTGTCCGTCTTGTGGTTCCCGGCTGGGAAGGGAACATGTGGATCAAGTGGCTGCGCCGGGTCGAAGTGACAGAAGGTCCAGTGGAAAGTCGCGAAGAAACCTCTAAATACACCGATACTCTGGCCAATGGGATCAGCCGCAAATGGACCTGGGTGATGGACGCCAAATCCGTAGTCACGTCGCCGAGTCCGCAGGCGCCGATTACCCATGGTCCGGGGCCCTTGGTGATCACCGGATTGGCCTGGTCGGGCCGAGGCGCGATCACGGGTGTTGATGTGTCGGTTGACGGTGGCAAGAACTGGATGCCCGCTCGTTTGGCCGCGCCGGGCACCGACAAGGCGCTGACGCGGTTCTATCTCGATCATAACTGGGATGGTTCTGAAATGTTGCTGCAAGCGCGCGCCAAGGATTCTACCGGATATGTGCAACCCAGCAAGGCGCAATTGCGCGAGGTTCGGGGCGAAAACTCGATCTACCACAACAATTGCATCCAGACCTGGTGGGTCAAGGCGAATGGGGAGGCCGAGAATGTCGAAGTTTCTTAATGTTCTTGTCGGAACCGTGCTTGGCTCTGTTTGTGTCGCCGCGCCGGTATTGGCTGGGACATATGGTCTTGGCCGCCCGGCACTGCCCGAGGAAATTGCTGCCTGGGATTTGGACGTCTCGCCAGACGGTACCGGCCTGCCTGCGGGATCCGGTTCAGTGGAAGACGGCGAAATGGTATTTGCTGACAACTGCGCTATCTGCCATGGCGATTTTGCCGAAGGCGTCGACAACTGGCCCAAGCTGGCAGGCGGTGAAGGCACTCTTGCCGACAAGGACCCGCTCAAGACAGTTGGGTCCTATTGGCCCTATCTGTCGACCGCGTGGGACTATGTCCATCGGTCCATGCCATTCGGCGACGCCCAGACAATGAGCGTGGACGATACCTATGCAATAGTGGCCTACATCCTTTACTCCAACGACTTGGTCGAGGATGATTTCGTCCTGTCGAACGAGAACTTCCTTGAAGTCGAAATGCCCAATGCGAACGGGTTCATCGTCGATGATCGGGAGGAGGCCGAGGCGCATTTCTGGGACATCGAACCCTGCATGGAAAACTGCAAGGACAGCGTTGAGATCACCATGCGCGCCATGGTGCTGGATGTAACGCCTGAAGAGGAAGGTGAAGCTGTGGAAGCATCGCCGTCCGAACCGGTCGTGGATGAACCGGTTCAGGAAGCAGCCCTTGATCCGGCTTTGGTTGAACATGGTGAGAAAACATTCAAGAAATGCAAAGCCTGCCACCAGGTCGGAGAAGGTGCGCAGAACAAGGTTGGACCGGCGTTGAACGGAGTTGTCGGAGCCGCCGCTGCGAGAGCCGACGGTTTCAAGTATTCCAAGGCCCTGCAAACAGCCGCCGAGGGTGGCCTAATCTGGTCTGAGGAGGAGCTGGCGGCGTTTCTAGCCAAGCCAAAAGCTTACATGAAGGGCACCAAGATGTCCTTTGCCGGACTGAAGAAGGAAAAGGATGTCGAGGCGGTCATCGCCTATATCCAAAGCTTCGGGAACTGAACAATGCGCTGGACAGCAGTGGCATTGTTGGTCTGGGTGGTATTCAACATGCCCGCTCAGGCTGATGAAACAGCGATGGCGATCGGCGACGCGGGACGGGGCGAGCGGCTGTTCCTCCAGAAATGCGGAAGCTGCCACCAAGTGGGTGAAAACGCCGAGCAAGATGCCGAAGAAGGCACCGCCCGCACCTGAACAACGTTTTTTGATCGCATTATCGCCCACTTCGATGATTTCACTTATTCCGAAGGCAACTATCGCGCACGCCGCGATTGTATGGTTCAGGGAAAAGCATGCGTCATCGTGGTCGGCGGTGGTGCCGGTGGGGCAACCACCGCGTGTTATATCGCCAAAGATTCCACGGATGCCATAGCCGTGACCCTTTCAGGAGGCGGAACGCTGAGTTGTGACCGGCCGGTCCTGTCGCCCGGGACCGGTTTCGTCGGTGGTTCTGTCGAAGGCTGGGACCTGACCGCGCAGAATATCTGTGTTCTGGGTGACGCGTGCGCGCAATGTGACATGCGCAAATCCGGGTTTTCCGCCAATTCGCAGGCTAAAGTCGCGGCCATGGCTGTTCGCGCGGCGCTTACGGGTTGAAAGCCGTTCCTGGTGAAGTTCTCGAACACCTGCTGGTCGCTAATCGATACCAATGATGGGGTCAAGGTTGGCGCGACTTATGAGGCGACCGAAGAGAAATCACAAAGGACGACGGCTTTATCAGTCAGACCGGAGAAGGGGCGGAACTGCGGCGGGCGACATACGAGGAAAGCGTTGGCTGGTACGCAGGTATCACCGCGGATATGTTTGGCTAGGTCACGAACCTACGACCACGCCTTGCGGAAGGAATGCGGCGGCGCACCGTATTTGGCGCGAAACTGTCGCGACAGGTGACTGGTATTGGCAAAACCGGTAGCTGCTGCAATTTCGGCCACCGTCATGTTAGTTTCGTTGAGGTATGTAAATGCCCGGGACAGGCGCAGATCAAGATAATAGGCCATCGGCCCCTGCTGTAGATACCGCTTGAACAACCGTTCCAACTGGCGTCTCGATATGCCGAGCCGCTCGCTCAGTTCGATGCTTGAAAGAGGATCTTCAGACTCCTTTTCCATCAACTGGATCGCCTTGAGAAGCGCAGGGTTTCGGCTGCCGATGATTACGGATTGTGCCGATCGCTGCGGTGATCGGTTTCCAGATCGCATGTGAATGCACATGTCCGCGACCATGATCGCCAGTTCCACCCCATGACGCTGTTCGATCAGGGCCAGCATCATGTCAATGGCCGAGTTTCCTCCACCACACGTGGTGATGCGCCCATCAACTTCGAATATATTCGGCGTCGGTGTCAGGTTTGGAAACGCTTCGACGAAACCGGGCTGGTTTTCCCAATGCAGAGTGAATCTCCGTCCCTCAAGCAACCCTGACTTCGCCAACGCAAATGCACCCGTGCAAATTCCGCCCAGCGACCGGCCAAACCGGTATTCCTTGCGCAGCCAATTCAGGACTGCTGGCGAGTAGCTCCGTTCCGGCTCGACCCCGGCGCAGACAAACCCCAGCGCGTCAGAAGGTAGTGGTTCCAGTACTTTGTCCGGTGTAATCCGCAACCCGTTGGAACAGGTTATCGGCTCGCCGGTTTCTGTCATTGTGTGCCATGTATAAAGCTGTTTCTTGGTCAGTTGATTAGCGATGCGCAACGGTTCGATTGCTGCAGCCAAGGCAAGCATCGTGGTGCGCGGAAGCAGCAGAAAGCAGAACTTTTGCGGAGGCCCATCAAAAGCAAGTTTGAGATTGGCGGACGCTCCTTTCTGAATAAAAGGATCTCGTGACATGATTTCGACACCGGTTTTGGCGACATCAGATCGGTCTGCGCCGCGATTGTGTGACGTGACGTCGTTTGGGCTTCTCTAAACTGGTAACTCGAATGCCGATCGTCAACGTTGCGACGTCTTGCAACAGAGTTGCGACAGACATCGAAACATCCGAAACGCAGGAATTCTATCTGCGGGCCTTGCGGCCCCTCAGAGGCGGCACTAAGACTCGTGTAATCCTTTGTCGGGTACGGTCCCGATCCAATCGCAAAGAGCAGGCAGGTTTCTATGTTCGATCCAGTTGACACCTACATGAACACCCTCGTCCCCATGGTCGTCGAGCAAACCAGCCGCGGCGAGCGGGCCTATGACATCTTTTCTCGCCTGCTCAAGGAGCGGATCATTTTTATCAATGGCCCCATCCATGACGGCATGAGTCATCTGGTGGTGGCGCAATTGCTTCATCTTGAAGCGGAAAACCCGAACAAAGAGATCTCGATCTACATCAATTCTCCCGGCGGCGTTGTGACCAGTGGTTTGTCCATTTACGATACAATGCAGTATATCAAACCGAAATGTTCAACATTGGTCATCGGTCAGGCCGCTTCGATGGGGTCGGTTCTGCTGGCTGGCGGGGAGAAGGGAATGCGGTTCTCGCTGCCCAATAGCCGCATCATGGTACATCAGCCATCGGGCGGATATCAAGGACAGGCTAGTGACATCATGATCCATGCCGCCGAGACGCAAAAACTCAAAGACAGGCTTTATGACATTTACGTAAAGCACACCGGACAAACCAAAAAAGCGGTTGAAAAGGCGCTGGACCGCGACAATTTCATGTCGCCGGAAGAAGCCAAAGAATGGGGGCACATCGACGAAATCGTCGAAAACCGTGCCAAGGCAGGCGATGACGAAGCCTGACACGGCATTTCGCCAAACCTCAGGCCATCAGCGGCGCGGGGTGGCAATTTGAGATTGTAGCGGTCGGTGTGCTGGCCTAAGCTGGGTACACACGCAGCAGAGCGCCGCCCTTGGACAGGGTGGCAAAGACGGAGCCCGAAAGGTAAATCATGGCGACGAATTCAGGCGGTGACGGCAAAAACACGCTTTACTGCAGCTTCTGCGGCAAAAGCCAGCACGAGGTGCGCAAACTGATCGCAGGACCGACCGTGTTCATCTGTGATGAGTGTGTCGAACTCTGCATGGACATCATCCGCGAGGAAACAAAAGCAAGCGGCCTGAAATCCACCGACGGTGTGCCAACACCAAAGGATATCTGTGAAGTCCTGGATGACTATGTAATCGGACAAACCACTGCCAAACGCGTGCTGTCGGTCGCGGTTCACAATCATTACAAGCGTTTGAACCACGCTCAGAAGTCGGGCGGGGATATCGAGTTGGCAAAATCCAACATCCTCCTGATTGGTCCGACGGGTTGTGGCAAAACGCTGTTGGCTCAAACGTTGGCGCGCATTCTGGATGTGCCCTTCACTATGGCCGACGCCACAACGCTGACCGAGGCCGGTTATGTAGGTGAGGACGTCGAGAACATCATTCTCAAGCTGTTGCAGGCATCCGAGTACAATGTCGAGCGCGCGCAGCGCGGCATCGTCTATATCGATGAGGTCGACAAGATCACCCGCAAGTCCGAAAACCCCTCGATTACACGCGACGTGTCGGGCGAGGGTGTTCAGCAGGCATTGCTGAAGCTGATGGAGGGCACTGTGGCCTCCGTTCCGCCGCAGGGCGGGCGCAAGCATCCGCAACAGGAATTCCTGCAAGTGGATACGACCAACATCCTGTTCATCTGCGGCGGCGCATTTGCTGGTCTTGACCGGATCATTGCGCAGCGTGGCAAGGGGTCCGCGATGGGGTTCGGTGCCGATGTGCGTGACAATGATGAGCGCGGTGTAGGCGAGATATTTAAGGATCTGGAGCCCGAAGACCTGCTGAAATTCGGACTGATTCCGGAATTTGTCGGTCGCCTCCCGGTTCTTGCGACACTGGAAGATCTGGACGAAGATGCTCTGGTGACAATCCTCACTCAACCCAAGAACGCATTGGTCAAGCAATACCAACGCCTGTTCGAACTGGAAGCTGCCGAGCTTGATTTCACCGATGACGCGCTCAAGGCCATCGCCAAACGGGCAATCCAGCGCAAGACCGGCGCGCGCGGGCTGCGCTCGATCCTCGAAGACATCCTGCTGGACACCATGTTTGAACTGCCGGGCATGAAAAATGTGACAAAGGTCGTGGTGAACGAAGAGGCCGTGACCTCCGACGCGCAGCCGCTGATCATCTATGCAGACGCGGGTAAGGAATCGGCCTCTGCCGGTTGATCTGCCGGATACAACAGCTTCAACGGCGCGGATTGATCCGCGCCGTTTTCTTGTGAGGTAATCGAAGTGATCAAACGCATTTCATCCGGGGGCGAGTTCGAAGCGAAAGTCGGTTATTGCCGCGCGGTGGTGGCGGGCGGCTTTATTCATGTGGCTGGCACGGTTGGGCAGGGTGAGACGATTGTCGAACAATGCCGATCGGCGTTGGGCATCATTGAAAAGGCGCTCGCCGAGGGGGGAGCCACCTTCGATAACGTTGTACGCGTGACCTACATGCTGTCCGACCGTCACGAGTTCGCGCCGTGTTGGCCCATTCTGGCGGAAACGTTTGGCGAAAATCCGCCAGCTGCGACCATGATCGAATGTGGGTTGATCGACCCGAAATACCGTATCGAAATTGAAGTCACCGCAGTTCTGCCGGAATGAGGTTTGCGGCCTTTGTCGCACTGGACCTTGGCGCGCCTTTGGTCCATACCTGCCAAGGACAAAATTCCGGAGGCAGCCGATGGGAATCCTGAATACTCTTCTGAAAGCCGTAACATGGTGGAACGGTGCGACCCTGAACACGCAAATCTATACTGCGCGCAAGGGCGTCAAGGTTGGCGAGGATGACCAGGGCAACGTGTTTTATCGCAATGCCGATGACAGCAAGCGCTGGGTGATCTTCAACGGCGAGGCCGAGGCCAGCCGGATCGACCCGAATTGGCACGGCTGGCTGCACCGGACCTGGGACGAGCCGCCGACCGACAAGCCACTTGCACACAAATCCTGGGAAAAACCGCACCAGGAAAACATGACCGGTTCGGCACTGGCCTATGCGCCGGCCGGTTCGCTTCGCCGTCCCGATCCGATCAAACGCAGCGACTATGAGGCGTGGAGCCCGGAATAGGAAGAGGCAGAGCAATGTCTAGCCACAACATGACCGAAGTCGTGGTCGGCGGGGTCGTACTGGCCTTTGCGGTCGCATTCGGTGTCTATGCCAGCCAGTCGGCGGGGCTGTCGCAAAACCGCTCCGGTTACGAGTTGGGCGCATCCTTCCGTTCGCTCGAAGGAGTGACCGTTGGCACCGATGTCCGCTTGGCCGGGGTCAAGATCGGTACCGTAACGGATGTGGTGCTGAACCCGGAAAGCTATCGCGCGGATACGCTTTTTTCTGTCGCCGACGGCATTCAAATCCCCGACGACAGTGCGGTTGTGATTTCCTCCGAAGGGCTGTTGGGGGGCAACTTTGTCGAGGTGATGCCTGGCGGCTCGCCATTTTTCTTTGAACCGGGCGACGAAGTCGAGGACACGCAAGGCGCGGTCAGCCTGATTTCCCTGCTCGTCAAATTCGTCGCCGGAGATGGGAGCAGTTCCGAGTGATCCGTGCGACTGCCCTAATCCTTGCCTTTTCATGCTGCGGCGGAGCACTGACGCAGGAAGCGGTAACCTCTGGTACCGGTGCCATTTTACGCGGCTTGGACAAGGTAAACGGTCAGACTATCGACGTGAAAGTGGCGTCAGGTGAAACGACGCCGGTTTTTGGATTGGAAGTCGCGCTTGGCGATTGCCGGTATCCTCCGGACAATCCCACGGGCGACGCTTTCGCCTATCTCACCATATGGGAACAGGAGAAATCCGACGAGTTGTTCGATGGTTGGATGATTGCAACGTCACCCGCATTGAACGCGCTGGATCATGCGCGTTACGATGTCTGGGTTATCCGTTGTATGACCCCCTGAGGGGTCTGCTCGATCTCGGCGGCAAAGTTAGCTTTGCCCTCAATCGCTTCCTTCAGTTCGCGTCGGTATTGCGCGCGCGGAACTTCGATTGCCCCGAGCGAGGCAAGATGGGCGGTCAGGAACTGAGTGTCAAACAGTTTGTAACCCGTCTGTCGCAGACGATCGACCAGATAGGCCAGTGCAATTTTTGATGCGTCTTCGCGGCGAGAAAACATGCTTTCACCAAAAAAAGCTGCTCCGAGAACCACGCCATAGACACCGCCCATCAGCCGCTCATCCTGCCACACTTCGACCGAGTGGGCATGGCCGCGTTGAAACAACGATTGGTAGAGGTGCCTCAGTTCGGCGTTGATCCAGGTTTCTGCCCGATCTGCGCAACCCTCGATCACACCTTGAAAGTCCTGATTGATGGTGACCCGATAGTCCGCCCGACGGATGCGACGTGCGAGTGAGCGTGAGATGTGAAACCCGTCCAGCGGGAATACACCGCGGTGCTGCGGATCGACCCAGAACAGTTCCGGGTCGTCGCGATGTTCGGCCATCGGAAAAATTCCGATGGAATAGCCATGCAACAAAAGTTCTGGCGACAGGCTCATGACGGATGCCCCAAGGTCGGACGAGTCGCCCGACCTGTTTTGCTATTGGGCCAAATTCTCCGCAAGCCAGTGTTCCAGCCAGTGGATGTTATAGTCGCCGCTGTGGATGTCCGGCTCCTGCAGCAGGGCGTGGAACAGGGGAACGGTCGTGTCCACACCGTCCACGATCAGTTCGCCCAGAGCGCGTTGAAGACGGGCCAGAGCTTCGTCCCGGTCACGCCCCTGTACGATCAGTTTGCCAATCAGCGAGTCGTAGTAGGGTGGGATCGAATACCCGTTATAAAGCGCCGAATCCATCCGCACACCCAGACCGCCGGGGGCGTGATAGGCTGTGATCTTGCCCGGACAGGGCGAGAAATTCGGTAATTTTTCGGCATTGATCCGCACTTCGATGGCGTGGCCATTGATCTTCAGATCGTTCTGGCCAAACGACATCGGTTCTCCTGCCGCAACAAGGATCTGTTCGCGCACCAGATCGACCCCAAAGATGCCTTCAGTAACGGGATGTTCGACCTGAAGGCGGGTGTTCATCTCGATGAAGTAGAACTCGCCCTTTTCATAGAGAAACTCGATGGTACCTGCGCCGATATAATTAATCTTGGCCACGGCGTCCGCGCAGACTTTGCCGATCCTCGTGCGTTCTTGCGGCGAGATACAAGGGCCGGGGGCCTCTTCAAAAACTTTCTGGTGGCGACGTTGCAGTGAGCAGTCTCGTTCGGCCAGATGAACCGCGTTGCCCTTGCCGTCGCCAAAGACCTGAATTTCGATATGGCGCGGCGTGGTCAGGTATTTTTCGATATAGACTTCGTCATTGCCAAAAGCGGCCTTGCCTTCGGCCCGCGCGGTCAGGAATGCGCTTTCCATTTCAGCGGCGGTCTTCGCCACTTTCATGCCGCGCCCGCCGCCGCCAGCGGTAGCCTTGATAATGACCGGATACCCGATCTCTTCACCGATCCTTTTCGCAGTCTCCAGGTCGGGAACGCCACCATCCGAACCGGGCACGCAGGGCACACCCAAGGCCTTCATCGTGTCCTTGGCGGTGATTTTGTCGCCCATGATCCGGATATGTTCGGCGGTGGGGCCGATAAATGTGATACCGTGATCTTCGACGATCTGAACGAAATCCGCGTTTTCAGATAGAAAGCCGTATCCGGGGTGGATTGCCTGAGCGCCGGTAATCTCGCAGGCCGAGATGATGGCGGGCATTGACAGATAGCTTTTCGGACTGGGGGGCGGGCCAATACAGACGGATTCGTCGGCCATACGCACATGCATTGCATCGCTGTCGGCGGTGGAATGCACGGCGACCGTCGCAATCCCCATCTCGCGCGCGGCGCGGATCACGCGCAGGGCGATCTCGCCTCGGTTGGCAATCAGGATTTTGTCAAACATCCCGCACCCTTACTCGACAATGACCAGGGGCGTGCCGAACTCGACTGCATCGCCATCGCCCACGAGTATGCGCTTGACGGTTCCAGACTTGGGAGCGTGGATGTGGTTCATGGTCTTCATGGCTTCGACGATCAGAAGAGTATCGCCCTCGGATACACTGGCCCCAACAGACACGAAAGGTGCCGCCCCGGGCTCGGCTTGCAGATAAACAGTTCCGACCATGGGCGAGGTCACCGCGCCGGGGTGGCTGGCCGGGTCTTCGGCGGGCGCCGGTGCCGCGGCAGATGTGGCGGCCGGTACCGCAACAGGTGCTGCTGCCGGAGCGTGCGAGGGTGCCGCGATCTGAACCGGCGCGGCCACGGTCTGTGTAACGCGGCTGACGCGAACATTCAGGCTGTCCTCTTCGCCGTATTCACGCTTGACCTGTAGCTCGGTCAGATCGTTTTCACGCAGCAACTCGGCCAGAGCCTTGATGAACGCCACGTCCGCTTCGTGTTTGTTGTCTGTCATGAGTGTCCTCGACGGTTCCCCTTTGGCCCGTCTGTTCTTGCGGGCTCTGGTAAATTACCCGGCGTTATAGGCCATGAAATCAGCCATGAAAAGCGCCGTATGGGCCGATAGATGGGGGAAAACCTCAAAGAATACCAGTGGCCGAGGGCCTCAAAGAGGCATGCCAGACATCTTCGCGACCAGTTCCGGCAATTTGCGCGCACCAAATTTCTCCAAAAGTCGCGCTCGGTGCGCCTCGATAGTGCGATAGCTGAGTCCAAGTTCAGCGCCAATTTCCTTGGCGGACAGGCCACGGCAGGACAAGATCGCAACTTCGCGCTCTCGGGTGGTTAATTCCACGATCGGGCGCTCTTCGGATATGTCAGAAAAACTCCAGATACTGTGACGGAACGGATCATCCGGGGTCAACGAGCGACCACGTGCGCGGCACCAGAACAGATCGCCATTGCGCCTACGCATGACACGTTCGTCAGTATAATAACCGGTTTCCTTCATCACCTGCAGGCCACGTGCGCCGATCCTTTCCCAATCGGCAACCGACGGATACAGGTGCAGCAGTGGCATGTTACGATATTGTTCTTCCCCGCCGCCAAACATGCGGGCAAACTGCAGATTGCAGCGCCGGATGACCCGGTTTTCCAATTCGACCAGGCCGATCGGGGCATATTCAAAGGCGGCGTCGCTCATGTATTCATGGTGACGGGTATTTCTACGGAATTGAAGCGAAAAGGTTTGGATGACTAGGATTTTGCAACTATCGGAATGGGCAAGCGGCGAGATCACGGCGAAAACACCGCAGCCGATCGCCTTCGGGTTCGGTGATGTTGTGGGAGGGTGGGAATGAATATTGGTCTTTGGCTTGCGCGCCAGGCACAAATTAGCGGATCGCGGCCAGCACTTTATCTGGGGCGGGACAGGGTGGCCAGCTATCAGGAGTTTCATGACCGCGCAGCACGATTGGCGGGCTGGTTGCTGAGTCAGGGGATCAGGCCTGGTGACCGGGTTGCGATCTTTATGAAGAATTGTCCGGACTACCTGATTGCCAAATACGCGATCTGGTATGCCGGTGCGGCGGCCGTGCCGGTCAATGCCAAACTGCATGGGCGTGAGGTGGCTTATATCCTGGGAAATTCCGGTACCGGCATTACGTTCACCTCTCCCGGTCTGACCGAGGCTTTGCTGGAGGCAGATGTGCAAGGCCGTGTCATCGATATTTCCAGTGCGGATTATTCATCGGCGATGGAACACGAGCCGATTGCCGAGGTGGCACATCGCTCGCCGCATGATTTGGCCTGGTTGTTTTACACCTCGGGAACCACAGGTAAGCCCAAGGGGGTGATGATCACGCACCGCATGCTGATGGCCGTTTCGCTGACCTACAGGGCCGATGTCGACAAGGTTTCAGGGAAAGATGCCATCCTCTATGCCGCCCCGATGAGTCATGGCGCGGGTCTTTACAGCATGGTGCATGTGCTTGCCGGCGCGCGCCACGTTTGCCCCGGATCAGGCGGGTTTGACGAGGCGGAAATCTTTGACCTCGCCCGTCATTTTGATCGAATCCAGTTGTTTGCCGCGCCGACGATGGTCAAACGCATGACCGACGTCGCGAAAAGCATGGGGGAAACAGGAACCGGACTACGAACCATCGTCTATGCGGGCGGGCCTATGTATCTGGCCGACATCACTGAAGCTGTCGCGCATTTCGGGCCGGTCTTCGTACAGATCTACGGTCAGGGGGAATGCCCGATGGGGATCACCGCGCTGTCGCGGGACAACGTGACGGACCGTACCCATTTCCGTTGGAAAGAACGGCTGGCCAGCGTCGGGCGTGCGCAATCGACTGTCGAAGTATGCATCGGCGATGCGGATGGCAATGCGCTGCCGCCTGGAAGTCATGGCGAGATCATGGTTCGCGGCGATGTTGTTATGCCGGGTTATTGGCAAAACCCCGAGGCCACTGCAAAGACGCTCGTGAATGGTTGGCTGCTTACCGGCGACATGGGTTACATGGACGAAGACGGGTATGTCACGCTTCAGGATCGATCCAAGGACCTGATCATTTCGGGCGGCTCGAACGTCTATCCAAGAGAGGTCGAAGAAGTGATGCTGTCTCACCCCAAGGTCTCCGAAGCGTCGGTGGTCGGACGGTCGCATCCGGATTGGGGCGAAGAAGTCGTCGCCTTCATCGTGGGCGATGCTCATCCGGACGAGTTGGACCTTCTATGCCGTGACAACATCGCGCGGTTCAAGCGGCCGAAGGCCTATTACTCTCTCAGCGAACTGCCCAAGAACAATTATGGCAAAGTCCTGAAAACCGAGCTGCGCAAGCTTTTGGAGCAGATGGCGAAGTCAAATTAATAAAAACTCCTCAAAAACAAGGCGCGCTTTAAAGTAAAAAAATGCCGGTTCAATGTGAACCGGCACCCAAGTTGGTCCACACGGCCAACCGGCCATGCGACGGGGAGAATTGATCAGATAGCCAGATATTCGGCACGCAGTTCCTCGTTCTCCAGAACTTCTGACGCGGTGCCGTCGAATACGATCCCACCGGTGTCGAGAATGACGGCCCGGTCGGCCAGTTCCAGCGCGCGGACAGCGTTCTGTTCGACGATGATGGTGGTCATGCCCTGTTCCTTGATGTGGATGAGTGTCTTTTCGATCTCGTCTACGATCACTGGGGCTAACCCTTCATAGGGTTCATCTAGAAGCAGCACTTTGATGTCTCGGGCAAGAGCGCGGGCGATCGCCAGCATTTGCTGTTCACCACCGGACAGGGTTACGCCTTCCTGTTTGCGGCGTTCGCCGAGACGGGGGAACAGTTCATACAGGCGATCCAGAGACCAGCCGATCGGAGGGGCGATCTGGGCCAGTTGCAGGTTTTCCTCGACCGTGAGGCCAGGAATGATACGACGGTCTTCGGGCACAAGTCCCAAACCGGCGGCTGCGGCCTCATAGCTGGTCATCCGATGCAGCGGCTTGTGATCCAACCAGATCTCGCCATGGCGAACTTCGGGATCGCCGACACGCGCGATCGAGCGCAAAGTTGACGTCTTGCCAGCGCCGTTCCGGCCCAGCAGCGCTAGAATTTCACCTTCGTGAACGTTAAAGCTGACGCCCTGAACGATATAGCTTTCGCCGTAGTACGAGTGCATGTCCCAGACCGACAGAAATGCCGGGGCTGTCTGCGCCACGTTGGCGTTTTTGGAGAAATCGGGTTTGACGTTCATATCTGATCCTCCTTACGCCGACTCGCCCAGATAGGCTTCGCGTACCTTGGGGTTGCCACGGATGTTCTGCGGGTCGTCCTCGACCAATGGTGTGCCCTGTGCCAGAACGGTAATCCGGTCGGCCAGGCTAAAAACCACATGCATGTCGTGTTCTATAATGGCGATGGTGATGTCGCGCTCGTCCTTGATTTGCTTGAGCAGGTCGATGGTGTTGTTGGTGTCGGCACGCGCCATCCCGGCGGTGGGTTCGTCCAGCAACAGCAGCCGCGGTTTCTGACTGAGGCACATGGCGATTTCCAGTCGGCGCTTGTCACCGCGCGACAGCGAGGCCGAATGCATGTGGCGCTTGTCGGCCATGCCCATTTCTTCCAGCATCTCTTCGGCCTGCTTGATGACCTCACGCTCGTTAGCGACAGTTTCATAAGCGTGCAGGCGGAAGGCTCCGTCGCGCATGGCGAAGATCGGGATCAGCATGTTCTCCATCACCGAAAGATCGCCAAAGATCTCGGGTGTCTGAAACACGCGGCTGATGCCCATCTGGTTGATTTCGAACGGCGCCCGACCCAAGACCGATTGGCCATCGAACATGACCGATCCTGTGTCCGGGATCAGCTTGCCGACCAGGCAGTTTAGCAGGGTCGATTTTCCGGCTCCGTTCGGCCCGATGATCGCGTGGACGGTGTTTTCCTTGACACTGAGGTTCACGTCGCTCAGCGCCTGAAGGCCGCCGAACCGTTTGCCCACGTTCTTGACTTCGAGAATACCCATCTTTCCGTCTCCTTATTCCGCGGGTTCGGTCTTGCGTGCGGTCTTGTCGTCAGACCCCGAGCGCTTGCCGCGCACCCAGTTCAACAAACGTTGACCGCCTTCGACGAGGCCACCCGGCAGGAAGATAACCACAAGCATGAACAGGATGCCCAGTGTCAGGTGCCAACCCTTGCCAATGAAAGGATGTACGATGAAGACCATGAAATCCTCCATTCCGTCCGGCAGAAAGCTGAACCAGCCGTGCAGAATGTTGTCGTTGATCTTCGAAAAGATGTTCTCGAAATACTTGATGAAACCTGCGCCCAGAACCGGACCGATCAGGGTGCCGGTGCCGCCGAGAATGGTCATCAGCACCACCTCGCCCGAGGCGGTCCATTGCATCCGCTCGGCGCCGGCTAGTGGGTCCATCGCCGCCATCAGGCCGCCGGCCAGACCGGCATACATTCCCGAGATCACGAATGCCGCCAGTGTATAGGGGCGCGAGTTCAGCCCGGTATAGTTCATCCGCTGCTGGTTGGATTTCACGGCACGCAACATGATGCCGAAGGGCGAACGGAAGATGCGGATTGCCAGATAGAAGACAATGATCATGATGACGGCGCAAAGGTAGTAGCCGTTGTTGAACGTAAAGGTCCAACCTCCAATGCTTGGCTCCCAGAAGCTGTCGCGCATTGCGATACCAAAAAAATGCGGGACATCGGGCAGGCTGTCGCGGTGGAACATCTGAGGGTCGTTGGCATAGACCTGCAGTCCGGTTTCGCCATTGGTCAGGTTGAACTTCGGGTTCGACAGAACCGAATAGGCCAGCGCAAAACTCATCTGTGCAAAGGCCAGCGTCAGGATCGAGAAATAGATCCCAGACCGGCGCAGGCTGACAAAGCCGATCAGCAGCGAGAACAGACCTGCGATAATCACACTCAACGCGATTGCCGGAACCACGTTATAAGTGAACAGCTTGAACACCCAGACTGCCGAATAGGATCCGATACCCAGGAACGCGGCGTGCCCAAACGACAAATATCCGGTCAGTCCAAACAGGATGTTGAAACCAATTGCGAAAATGCCGAAGATGACGAACCGCTGCATCAAGTCCGGGTAACCCGCGTTGAACTGCGCCATGGCGCTGCCAGACGGGAAGGGGTTCAGGATCAGTGGCGCAAACAAAGCGAGGATGGCCACGATGATCAGAAGGGTGGTATCTTTCTTGTCCAGACCCAGCATGGTTTAGTCCTCCATCACGCCTTTGCGGCCCATCAGACCCCGCGGACGGGTGAGCAGAATTATGATTGCGACCAGATAGATGATGATCTGGTTGATGCCGGGTATCGTGGTGGTGGCCCAGGTGGTCGACGCAAAGCTTTCCAGAATGCCCAGCAGGAACCCGGCCAATACGGCGCCTGGCAGCGATCCCATGCCACCGACCACGACCACAACGAAGCTGAGCACCAGAAAATCCATGCCCATGTGGTAGTTCGGTGGATTGAGTGGCCCGTACATTACCCCGGCCAGTCCTGCGACGGCGGCGGCGACGCCAAACATAATCGTGAACCGCCGGTCGATGTTGATGCCCAGCAATCCGACGGTTTCACGGTCTGCCATACCGGCCCGGACGACCATGCCGAATGTAGTGAACTGAAGAAAACAGAAGACCCCGGCGATGATCAGTGCAGCGAAGCAGAAATAGATCAGCCGCCAGATCGGGTAGATGATGGCGTTAGGATCGAACCCGATCATCACACCAAGATCCAGCGAGCCGCGCAACGCATCGGGCGGCGGTGTCTGGATCGGATTAGCGCCGAAGAAATACTTGATGATCTCCTGCAGGACGATGGCCAGACCGAATGTCACAAGTATCTGATCGGCATGGGGGCGCTTGTAGAAGTGTTTGATCAAGCCCCGCTCCATGGCGTAGCCGACAAACAACATGATCGGGATCGTGAACAGCACGGCCAGGGGAACGGACCAGTCGATGATCGACGCGCCAACTTCCGGGCCGAACCAGCCCTCGACATAAGGGACCTTGACCTTGAGAGGATTGCCCAAGAAGTCCTTTTGGGTCTCGTCGACCATTTCATAGGACAGGCCCAGCAGCCTTTGCAAGGTAACAGCACAGAAGGCGCCGATCATGAACAACGCGCCATGTGCGAAATTTACGACCCCCAGCGTGCCGAAGATCAGCGTAAGGCCCAGAGCGATCAGAGCATATGCCGATCCCTTGTCCAGCCCATTGAGAATTTGCAGAAGGAATGCGTCCATCGTTACCCACCGTCGTTTGGGTCTTGCCGCTTTCACCCATCCGTTTCAGGGGGCGTCAGGGCGCGTCCGAATTTGAAAAGGGCGCGAAACCCGGACCCTGTTTCAGGGTCCGGGTAGAAAGTCGCTTATGCGCCGTCGTTGCACTCGCCCAGAGTTGCCTCGGCACCACCAAACATCGGATGGTCCGGTGCATAGGTGACTTGATCGACCGGTGTGATTTCAACGATTTCCAGCGTGTCGTAGGCGTTGGAGGGGTTTGCCGCTCCGCGCACGACCAGAACGTCCTTGAAGCACTGGTGGTCTTCGGCACGATACAGCGTCTTCCCGTTGCCCAGCCCGTCGAACTCGAAGCCTTCGAGCGCTTCGCCCACGCCACAGGGGTTGAATGTTCCGGCGCGTTCGCAGGCATCAGCATAGAGAAGAACCTGCGCATAACAGGTCTGCGCCGAGTTGGACGGCGGTTTGCCGTACTTTTCACCGAACGACTTGACAAACGCCTTCGAACCTTCGTTGTCCAGCTGCCAGTTGTAGTTCATCGAACCCAGAACGCCCTTGATGTTGTCGCCAGCACCTGCGGCCATCAGTTCCGAATACAGCGGAACAACGATCTTGAAATCCTTGCCGTTGGCAATTTTGTCAAGCAGGCCGAACTGGATGGCGTTGGTCAGCGAGTTGACCATGTTGCCGCCATAATGATTCAGAACAAGTACGTCCGCGCCCGAATTCAGAACCGGCGCGATATAGGACGAAAAGTCCGTTGCCGCCAGCGGGGTTAGCACGTTGTTGACGGTTTCCCAGCCCATCGCTTCGGTTGCGGCTGCAATCGATTCCTGCTGGGTCCAGCCCCAGGTGTAGTCGGCAGTCAGGTGATAGGCGCGGCGGTCGGCGCCGTATTCTTTTGCCAGCACAGGTGCGAGCGCCGCACCGGACATATAGGCGTTGAAGAAGTGACGGAAGCCGTTCTTCTTGCGGTCCTTGCCGGTAGTATCGTTTGAGTGGGTCAGACCAGCCATGAACATGACGCCGGCGTCCTGACACAGGCCCTGCACAGCGACGGCCACGCCCGAGGACGATCCGCCGTTGATCATGATGGCTCCGTCCTTTTCAATCATCGACTTGGCCGAAGCACGCGCGGCATCCGATTTGGTCTGGGTATCACCGGTAACGAATGCGACTTTCTTGCCAAGGATGCCGTTGCCCTGCAGCGCCTTCGACGTGAAGGTATTAAGACATCCGCCGTCTCCTTCGCCATTCAGATGTTCGACGGCAAGCTGTTGTGCCAAAAGCTCGTCATTACCTTCGTCGGCGTAAGGACCGGTTTGCGGCACGTTAAAACCAAGCGTCACGGTTCCGCCGGTCGGTTCATTCGTGAATGCTGATGCGGACGACGCGGTAAAGATCGTCGGCAGGGCGACACCGGCACCGGCAACGGCACCCGATTTCAGCACGCCACGACGCGTAACGGATTTATTGGACATTCATTCCTCCCATTTCCCTGTATGCGCCCCTTGGCTCCTCTTCCGCAGGGCGCGGGCACGGTATGTGCAAAGCGAGTATGGAGGAAATATGGAAAATCACGCAATAAACCCTTTTAATTGCTGCATAATTCTGAAAATATATCAACACAATATGCGTGATAATTGTAAAGTATCTTATGTCGCGTTGCAGAAAGTCGTTGAAAATGCGCAATAAAGGAAAGCAATAACCAATGGCCCGGGACACTTTGACTGGCAGCCGAATTCGCGAGCGACGGCAGATTGTTGGCCTGCGCCAAGCCGAGCTGGCCCGCGATGTGGGGATTTCAGCTTCTTATCTCAACTTGATCGAGCACAACCGGCGCAGAATCGGCGGAAAGCTCTTGGTTAATATTGCTTCGGTTCTGGGCGTGGAGCCATCGATGTTGACTGAAGGCGCCGAGGCTGCGTTGATAGCGGCTCTGCGCGAAGCGGCAGCGGATGCAGTGAACCAAAAGGCCGAGACAGATCGCGCAGATGAGTTTGCCGGGCGTTTTCCCGGCTGGGCCAGCGTCATGTCTCAGATGCACAGGCGGATCAAATCTCTTGAGCGCACCGTCGAGACATTGTCTGATCGGTTGACACACGATCCTCGGCTTGCTGCGTCATTGCACGAGGTTCTCTCGACCGCGGCCGCAATTAGATCGACAGCGGCCATTCTAGCTGAGCCCGGCGAGTTGGAGGCGGAATGGCGCGATCGCTTCCACAAAAACCTCAATCAGGACGCCGAACGCCTCGCTGGCAGCTCCAAGGCGTTGGTCAACTACCTAGACGAAAGCGAATCGTCCGAGGATCACCGGGGCGTTCCGCTGGAACAGGTTGAAGCCTTTTTCGTCGAGAACGGTCATCATTTTCCGGTAATCGAGACAGGCGGGGAGGTGAGTGATGTCGCGCTTGATGCATTGCCGTCCGGAGCAGCTCGAGCGATCGGGCGTGACATGCTGAGAACTTATGCCGCCGACGCCCTGGCCATGCCGCTCGACGAACTACGTCAGGCTTTGGAGGCAGGTGATCCCGATCCACTTGCTCTGATGCGCCGCTTCGATACCGATCTGCCAACGGTTCTCAGGAGGTTGGGGTGCTTACCAGAGGATGTATTGCCCAGGCCCACAGGGCTGGTGATCTGCGACGCCTCGGGTAGCATCCTGTTTCGCAAACCGGTGTCCGGCTTCGCCTTGCCACGCCACGGGGAATCCTGTCCGCTCTGGCCTTTGTTTGTTGCTTTGAATCGACCGTTGGTCCCAGTGCACCGCAGGGTGTCACAACTCGGCCGGACGGCAGCTGAATTCGAGTGTTTTGCTGTCGCCTGGCCGCGGGAAATAACGGCTTTCGGTCAAGACCCGGTGTATCATTCGGTTATGCTGATCCTGTCCCGGGATCGCTCGGAGCACCAAACCAGCGAGACATTGCCGGTCGGGAGCAGTTGCAGAGTTTGCCCACACCCGACCTGTAACGCCCGTCGCGAACCTTCGATTTTGAGCGAAGGTTTTTGACAGTTCGGTGAACGCAGGGATAGTCTGTTTATACACAATGAGCGGCATTGCCGCCGAAAGGCAAGACGGGGGAGGACGCGCAAGAATGAGCCGCAAGGTTCTGCTTATAGAGGATGAACCCAACATTACCGAGGCGATCCGTTTTTTGCTGACCCGAGAAGGTTGGCAGGTACAAACCCATGCCGAAGGCTCCGACGCGGTCGAAGTCATCAAAAACGCGAACCCGGATCTGGTGATACTCGACGTGATGCTGCCCGGCAAAAGCGGCATGGACATCCTGCGTGATCTGCGGGAGGAGGCCGATTTGGAAAATCTGCCGGTACTGATGCTGACCGCTAGAGGTCAAAGTCGAGATAGGGAAATGGCGGAAAAAGCTGGGGTGAGCCGTTTCATGACCAAACCATTTTCCAATACCGAGGTGGTGACTGCTGTTCGCGACCTGCACGCACAGGCGTCTCGGACATGACGGGCGGGTCCGAGCCCGAATCCGGCAATACGGTGGCGCCGCCACCGGTATTTCTTGAACGGCAAAGCTATCGCCGACGCAGGCTGTCTGACGCGGCCCGGCTGCTGCCCATTTTAGGTGCTGGTCTGTTTGCCATTCCGCTGCTCTGGCCATCGGGCACCTCCGATACGGAAACCGTGCCGACCTCTTCCGCGATCTCGTATGTGTTTCTTTGTTGGGCGGGACTGATAGCCCTTAGCTTCGGCTTCGGTATTGCGGCGCGGCGATTGTCAGTGCGAGAGGGCCAGGACGGAGACGAAGGTTGATGGCGACGCTCAACCTGTTGATCTTGGTGTGCCTAGGCTATGTTGTACTGTTGTTCGGCGTGGCCTTTGCCGCCGACCGGTTGGCCGCTACGGGTCGCAGCACCTGGCTGCGCTCGCCCTTGGTCTACACCTTGTCCCTGTCCATCTACTGCACTGCCTGGACCTTCTATGGCGCGGTCGGATATGCGGCGCGTTCCGGGCTGGAGTTCGTCACCATCTATCTTGGGCCTACGCTGGTCATGGTCGGGTGGTGGTGGGGACTGCGAAAGCTTGTTCGCGTTGGGCGCAGCCAGCGGGTGACCTCTATTGCCGACCTGATTTCGTCCCGTTACGGCAAATCCAATACCCTCGCGATCTGCGTGACCATTCTGGCGGTTCTGGGCGTGACGCCCTACATCTCCCTGCAACTCCAGTCGATCACTCTGTCATTCAGCATTTTTGCCGAGAACGATCCGTCCAGTATCTATCGCGAAGGATCGAGTGTGTTCTGGGTGGCCGCAGGTCTGGCCGTATTCGCCATTCTGTTTGGCACCCGCAATCTGGATGCAAATGAACGTCACCATGGTGTGGTGACCGCAGTTGCCATCGAGGCGATCGTCAAACTAATCGCGCTACTTGCTGTCGGCATCTTTGTTGTCTGGAGGATCGGCGGCGGAATTGGGCCGATCATGGCGCGGATTGACGCGTCGGAAATCGGGCAGTGGCAGGTCAACCACGGGCGTTGGGCCGCGATCACCTTTCTGTCCGCCGCCGCTTTTGTGTGTCTGCCGCGAATGTTCCAGGTGATGGTTGTCGAAAACGATGACGAACGACACTTGCGTGTAGCAGCTTGGGCTTTTCCACTTTACCTGCTGCTGATGAGCCTGTTCGTGGTGCCGATCGCGGTTGTTGGGCTGGACCTGATGCCGGAAGGCGCCAACCCGGATCTTTTCGTTCTCACCATTCCGCTGGCGCAGGGAAACGACGCTTTGGCGATGTTGTCCTTCCTCGGTGGGTTTTCATCCGCAACATCCATGGTCATCGTCGCCGCAATGGCGCTTTCGACAATGGTTTCGAACCATATCGTCATGCCGATCTGGCTGAGCGCGCAGGGCGTACGCGCCTCGGTGTCCGGGGATGTTCGCAGCATCGTCCTGTTTTCGCGCCGGGTTTCGATTGCGGTCATCATGGCGCTGGGGTTCTTCTATCACCAGATGTCCGGTGGAGGCGCAGCGTTGGCCTCGATCGGTCTGATCGCCTTTGCAGGCATCGCCCAGATTCTGCCAGCACTGGTTGGCGGCCTGTTCTGGCGCGGAGCGACCCGTACCGGAGCCCTGATTGGGTTGACCGTCGGTTTCGTTCTGTGGACCTACACCCTGTTGCTGCCGGATATGAGCGGTTGGATCGTGTCTGAGCGCTTGTTGACCGAAGGGCCGTTCGGATTTGGCTGGTTGCGACCCCGCGCCCTCTTCGGGATCGAAGGAATCGATCCGATGGTTCACTCGGTGATGTGGTCTTTGACGCTGAACACTGCAGCCTTTTGCGCGGCATCGCTTGCGAGCTTTCCCAGCCCTTTGGAGAGGTTGCAAGGGGCGCAATTCGTCAATGTCTTCGAACATTCCGCCGGTCCGCGTGGGTGGACCGGGTCGGTGGCGCAAAGCGAGGATCTGATGATCATGTCCCAGCGGATACTTGGCAGTTCCGAAGCGCATGATTTCTTTCACGCAGAGGCAGAACGTCAGGGCGGTCGCGGCTATCTACCAGAGCCGACACCAGCCTTTTTGGAACGGCTTGAGCGGGAGTTGAGCGGTTCCGTGGGCGCGGCCACGGCTCATGCCATGATCGGGCAGATTGTGGGCGGGTCGTCCGTCTCGGTCGAAGACCTTCTGGCGGTGGCCGATGAATCCGCTCAACTTCTTGAGTATTCCAGTCAGCTCGAGGCGAAATCGGCCGAGTTGACCAGAACCGCGCGCAAGCTGCGAGAAGCAAACGAAAAGCTGACCCAGATTTCCTTGCAGAAAGATGCCTTCCTGAGCCAGGTCAGCCATGAGTTGCGCACCCCTATGACCTCGATTCGCGCGTTTTCTGAAATTATGCGCGATACAGAGGGCCTGACCGCCCATGAGCGCGCGAAGTATGCGACGATCATCCATGACGAAGCGCTGCGGCTGACCCGGTTGTTGGATGACCTGCTGGACCTGAGCGTTCTTGAGAACGGCCAGGTCAACCTGAACATGGGTGATGGAAGCCTTCATGACGTCATGGACCGTGCCGTTTCTACGGCGCTTACTGGAACGGAGCGGGCTGTTCGCGTACGCCGCAACCGAAGTGCTGAACATATCTACCTTCATACGGACTTGGACCGGCTGAAACAGGTTTTTATCAACCTGATCGCCAATGCCCAGAAGTATTGCGATGCAGCGGAACCGGTTCTGACGATTTCGGTTCATGATGTTGGCGGGCAGGTGGTTGTTGATTTCGTGGATAACGGAAGTGGTATTCCGGCTCGGGCGCAAGCCATGGTGTTCGAGAAGTTTGCTCGGGTCGGGTCGGACAAGGCCGGTGGAGCCGGGCTGGGGTTGGCGATCTGCCGAGAGATCATGCAGCGCCTGAACGGCGAAGTGAGTTATCTTGCCGGGCAGGGGGGCGGCGCGTTTCGGGTAAGTTTGCCGCTGACCCACAAACAGGCTGCGCAGTAACTGCGTCGGTAAAGACATTCGTAACCGTCGCTGGGATACACCAGAAAACTGAAGTGTCCCTTGCAACAGAATCCGGAAAATGGTGACCGGTAAGAACCCCAAGACAGCGCTGGCGCGCAAACTCGACAGTCGTTTTCAGGTCGATGACAAACCTCGTTCGCTTTTGCGGGCAATTCGGCTTGCGTTGGCCAGATCTGCGGACGATCTATTAAAGCTGCCGCTGGCGGTCATTGGTGCCACACAGCGCCTGTGCTCACACGATGCGCTGCCGCAGGCGATTGAAGAAGGACGCCTGTTCCTTCTGTTTGCATCGCAGACTGAAGTTCTTGCCGCGGCTTGTCTTGACCGGCACTGCGTCGCATCGATCATTCAGCAGCAAACGTTGGGGCAGCTTTCCAAGGGTGACGCCGAAGCGCGGCCCTACACTGGCACCGACGCCGCCATGTCCGCGCCGCTGATCGAAGGGACGCTGTCGCGGGTGGTCGGGTTGGTTGATGCCCCGGTTGAACGTGCGCGCGTCGCGGGGTTTGAATTCCTGTCATCTTTGCCTGACCGGCGCAGCTTACTTCTGGCGCTGGAAATGGAAAACTATTGCGTCATCGACCTAACCGTCGACATCGCCGGTGGAAAGCGGCAGGGCAAGGTGCAGCTTGTTCTGCCGGAAGTGGATAAAGAAGAGGTTGTGGTCGATGGCGTTGGGGCGGAAACTGAGGGCCGACTGGAACGTGCAGCCGAGGTCATTGTTGCCGATCTGAATGCGGTGATTGGTCAGTTGCGATTGCCGCTTGTGGTGTTTTCGTCTCTGACAGCAGGGGATTTTCTGCCGCTGCACGGATTGCGCCTTGACCGGACTGAGCTGCAGACGATCGACCAAAAGAAAGTCGCAGTAGGCCGGTTGGGTCAGCGCGACGGAATGCGCGCGGTGCGCCTGAATGAAACCGGCACCGAAAACCGGGCTGTTCTTCCTGCGGCCCGCACTTTCGAGAAGCACAACGTTTCTCCTGCTGCGGAAAACGCATCGCGCACCGACTTGGACGCGCCAGCAATCGAGCATGATGGGATTGCAAAGGAGGTCAACACGCCTGCGAAAACAGAACCGAATTCAGGAAACGGGATTTCAGGGGCAATCTGAGAAAGCTATTACGTCAGCGACGTCGTCCGGCTTCTTCACACAATTGTTGCAGTGTCGGCCGCAGGCCATCCAGCTGATATCCTGCTTCCTGCGTTTTTGCCAGAATCTCATCGGGGTCCATCACACCGCATTGCCCCAATGCCCAGACCACCGAACATCTTGTGCCAGAGGCACAATAGGCCAGAACCGGCCCCGTCTCACTTTCCGCCAGTTCCATCTGGCGCGCCACGTTTTCCGGCGTCATCGTCTGATGCGTCAGTTCGAGAACCTCGAACTCCATTCCAGCCTGACGCACCGCTGCGCCAATTGCATCGGCCTGCTGTTGGGGCGGAACCTCGATATTTGGGCGGTTGCAGATGACCTTGGAAAAACCGGCCGCTGCTATCGCCGGAACATCTTCGACCGAGATTTGAGGCGAAACGGAATAGCGGGGGGTGATCTGTCGAATCTGCATGCAGCTTCCTTATGCGGCGGTCGCGAATCTGTCCAGTTGTGCGCCAACTTTAGGAGCCACCATCATTCCTGCAATCATTGATGCAAGGAAAATCGCACCGCCAATCCCGCCATAGGTAATTGAGGCCAGCGCTGGCCCGGGGCACAGGCCAGCCAAACCCCACCCCATTCCGAACATAATCGATCCAGTCACCAGCCGGTGATCGACTTCCACCTGCGGCGGGGCAGGAAAGTCACCGCCAAGGATTGGCTTGCGGTGGGCTGCAATCCGCCACGCGATGGCCATGGGGATAAGCGCGCCACCCATCACAAAAGCCAGGGTCGGGTCCCAGTCGCCGAAAACGTCAAGCCACCCCTGAACCTTGGTGGTGTCCGTCATGCCGGACACGAACAGTCCCGCGCCGAACAGTGCGCCCGCAATCAATGCGAATACAAAACGCATCAGATCACTCCTATCAGGTGACGAAAGAAAACGAGGGTTAGCCCACCTGCAATGATGTAGAAAACGGTGGCCACGATGCCCCGCAGGGAAAGTCGCGATATACCGCAAACGCCATGACCCGAAGTGCAACCGTTGGCAATGCGCGTGCCGACGCCCACTAGCAATCCTGCGGCAATTACGATTGTAACGCTATTGGTTAGATGGGTGTCGATCTTGACAGTGTACATTGGCCACAACGCCAAGGGAGCAACTATCACTCCCAGAATGAATGCCAGGCGTTCGAGGGTTGTTCGGCGTTCGCTGCCATCCACCAGCCCGCCAAGGATGCCGCTCGCCCCCATGATCCGGCCGTTTGCCAGCAAATAGACCGCACCGCCCGTGCCGATCAACACGCCGCCGACCAGTCCCCAGATCCAGTCCGTTTCCATAGGTTGATGTTCCCCTGTTTGCGCAAGCTCGTCAGATCTTGTTGATCGGAAGCTTCAGAAAGACGTCGCCCTGCTCATCAGCGGGCGGCATTTGCCCGGCTCGCATATTGACTTGCAGCGACGGCAGGATCAGTCGCGGCATTGCAAGGGTTGCGTCGCGCGCATCTCTCATCTTGACGAAATCCTCGATACATTTGCCCTGACCGATGTGAATGTTCAGCGCTTTTTGCTCGCCTACCGTTGTTTCCCAAGCATATTCATCCCTGCCAGGTGCCTTGTAATCATGTCCGACAAATATCCGCGTATCATCCGGAAGTGTCAGTATTTTTTGGATTGAATTGTACAAAGTCGCCGACGAGCCGCCGGGGAAATCGCAGCGCGCGGTTCCGAAATCCGGCATGAAAAGCGTGTCACCCACAAACGCGGCATCACCGATAACGTAGGTCAGGCAGGCGGGCGTATGGCCCGGAGTGTGCAGAACATCGCCGCGCATCTGCCCGATGTGAAAACTGTCGCCCTCTGTGAACAGGGAGTCGAACTGACTACCGTCCCGCTGAAACTCAGTGCCCTCATTGAAAACTTTGCCGAATGTATCCTGAACAACGGTGATGTTTGACCCGATCCCGATTTTGCCGCCAAGTTTTTCTTGCAGATAGGGAGCTGCCGAAAGGTGGTCGGCATGAACATGGCTTTCCAATATCCACTCGACCTTGAGATCCTCGGATTTGACATAGTCGACGATTGCGTCCGCCGATGCGGTATTGGTACGACCTGATGCGTGATCAAAATCCAGCACGCTATCGATGATCGCGCACGCACGCCCTTTGGGTTCGCGCACCAGATAAGACACCGTGAAAGTGGCTTCGTCAAAGAAGGCTTTTACGAATGGCGTCATTGGATCCTCCGCATTTCATATGTTAATCATATAAATAAGTTTGAATGTGATTCAACCACCCCGTCTCCTCACGCCGATTCCCCGGCTGCTTTGATGTCGGTCAAGGCAATTTCCTCAAACCATGATAGACTCTGCCAGAGTAGCGTTTCCTCGCCGAAAAAACAGGCACGACGGGCGGAAATTCGCAGGTACTCCATGTTCGGTGCATGAATTTCTTACGGTTGTTACTGAACTCTGTCAGGTTCAACGTATAGGGGAGGAGTCAGATGACTGCACAAGAACTTTATCGTGAAGTTGAACGATTGGAGAGGACGCTCAAGGGCGCGTGTATCGAAAAACGCTTGGAAATGCAGCCAACGGTCAGCCAGATGGTTCGGCAGATGCGGACGCAAGGTATTCGTGTTCCCTCGCGATTGCGCAGGCTGGACGTTGCGTTGTGTGAGGATGCGATCGAAGCGCGATTCGACAATATGCCGGTCTGAGTCTGGGTTTACCCCAGCGATATTCCCAGAATCACCATCATCAGTCCAAGAACCGACAGAAAAAGCGAGGCTAGGTTCCAGGGCAATACGCCTTGGACGGCTGCGCGCAGTTCTTCATCCGAAAGTCCCGCCTTGCGCGCTTTCATGACACGCAGAATGCACCAGACCAACCCAACCAGACCGGCAAGGGATATGGCGGCGCCAGACCAAATGATAATGTCGAACATGTCTTGCCCGTTTTCGTGTTCCGAACCGGTTCGCGGTTAGCGGATCGTTGCGGCAGGTGCAAGGTTTTGTCGGTTCCAGACATTGGCCGCTTGCGGCCTGCCCATCGCCGATGTATCCCGCATTTTGCCCGATTTCAGCCCGACGGAGTGATGCAGATGGACGAAATGATCGAAACACAGGCCGATTCTAACTATCGCGTGACAGCAGGGGAGTTGCGTCAGTTCATCGAGCGCTTCGAGCGCCTGGAGGCAGAGAAGAAGGACATTGCGGACCAGCAAAAGGAAGTGATGGCCGAAGCCAAAGCACGCGGTTATGACACCAAGGTCATGCGTAAGGTGATTGCGCTGCGCAAACGGGACAAGGACGACATCGCCGAGGAAGAGGCAGTTCTGGAAATGTACAAAGAAGCGTTGGGGATGTGATTCGCAACGCTTATGGGGTGATGAACGATACCCCAGGCATCGATTGTATGGTTCCTACATCGTCGTCATAGAGTTGTGTAAAAGCGTCGACCACCTCGGTGGTCCAGCCCGGCAGATCGAGCTCTTCCTCGATCTGTTCGAGAGCAGCAAACTCGTCCAGATGCCTTCGGATCAAGTTGCTGACTTGACGGTCGTTTATGTCGGGCGATAGCGACCGTTGAACGTGGAACCTTGCGAGGCCTTCGTCGGACAGTACTTCTGGCAAAACTGCAAACTCACCAATCACCGGTTCACTATCCGCCAGACGCGCCACGGCACGTAAAACCTTTCCCCAGATCAGCGGCGTATCTTCGTTGCACCAGACAGTGACATTGACCTCTGGCGCCTGTTCGCGGACCTGCGCGATGACCTGTGACCAGGACAACCGACTTAGGTCGAAAGTCGAACGAATTTCGTTCTGCCTGCGCTCGGGAAGGGAAGACAGGACTTCGGGAATGAAGCCGGCAGGGTTTCTCAGCCCGATGCACAGATCAATTTGCGATCCGGGGAACAGAGCGCAAATTTGCGTCATCCGCGGCCCGGCCAGTGGGTAAAACTGGCCGTCGCGAATGGCAGACCATTCCGTGCCAAAGAAGTTTGGGTCGGAGAAAAGTACGCGCCGGGGCATTTCACCCTGAAGGACGGTATCGAGAATTGCTTCGCCTGCCTCTGGTTGAACGGGCGCATTCTTGAGTGCCTGAAAGGTTGTCTGAAACAGCTTGCGGTACTTTCGAGGTCGTGGAATGGCGATACCGTGCCGACCGAATTCCTCGGTATTCTGTAGCAGGCATTTGATCAGGCGTCCGCCATCGGTTGCGTGAGCCCCCGTATGAAAAACCAGCTGCGTCATGCGTCTTCGACCGATCGTCAGTTTCCTCGCCTCGGGTGGCATGTTTGGCCAGGACAGTCAAATCAAGCATTTGTCCGCGTCATGAAAACAACGAATCTCTCGGTTATTGGAGAACCGGCAAAATTTTTGCTTCGGAAAGTTGTGGGCATCAGGTGGCTAAAAGCCCATCCTTTTCGGCAACAGAAAAAAGTGTCTTGAAGTCGACGATCGAACTCAGTAATTCAACCGCGTGCCCCTATAGCTCAGCTGGTAGAGCAACTGATTTGTAATCAGTAGGTCCGCGGTTCGAGTCCGTGTGGGGGCACCATTTCCTATACGTATTCAATTAATTACATCTTCTGGTGTTTCTCGGGTGACGATTGCTCTTGCCACTGGCGGACAGCGGTGTGCTGGTCAAAAACAGCCTGACGATTCTGCAGCGTTTCAGGACTGATCAATGAGCAGGAATGACCTGACTTCGTACAGATGTGAAGAATACGGGTGCTCTCCTTTCAAGCGGGAATCCGCCGGGGCAAAAATGAGGCAGATATTGGGCGCGCTTTTGCCATAGTTTCGCAGTAATGATTTTCCGAAATGTTTCTGATTGCAATCCACAACAGTTCCTTGTGGCTTAGAAACACATGTTGAGACCGGTAGCCGGAGGAGAGAGAGATGAAGCTCAAGTCAGCCGTTCGCATTGCGGCCACGACATTCATGTTGGCGGGTGCGGTTGGTTTCACCGCCGGTGTGATAGCCCCCGACGCTGCCTTTGCTAAGGGCGGCAATGGTGGCGGTAACGGTGGTGGCAACGGCGGCGGAAATGGCGGTGGCAAAGGTGGCGACCATGGCGGTGGAAACGCTGGAAAAGGCGGTTCCGGAACCAGCAAAGGTGGCTTTGGCGGAACCAAGGGTCATGGCAAAAGTGGTTTTGCCGGGCTGGGCGACGGCAAAAGCAAGGGGAACGGGATAGGCAAGGGGTTGGCGGATTCGATCTCGGGCCTGTTTGGCGGCAAATCCAAGACCAAATCCTCAACCCAGGCCAAAAGCCCTGCGTCGAAGAGCGTGGCGAAGGCGACCAAATCGGAAGTGGCCCCAAACTCGCAAGGTAAGATTGCTTCGGAACTCAAAGGACTGAACGCTGCACATGCCAGTGCTCAGGCTTTTGCAAATGCATCGCCGAACAGCATGGTTGGGCGTTTGGCAGAATATCGTGAGGCTTTGGCCGATGTTGCTGATGCTGAGGACGCCTTGGCCGAAGCCAACACGGCGCTGAGCGATGCTGTAAGCGATCTGGCCGATGCCGAAAAATCCCTGATGGATGCACAACAGGATCTGGCCGATCTTGAAAGCCTGTCGCAGGAAGAAAGAGAGGCGCAATTTGAATCGGAAGACGCCTATAATGATGCGGTGGCCGGCGCAAAAAGCGCGGTAAGTGATGCGGAGACTGATGTTTCCGATGCGGAAACCGCCATAGGAGACGCGGAAACCAATGTTGCCGATGCCGAAGACGCTGTGGATGAGGCGCAGGAAATCTCGGAGGAGTCGCTTGCTGGCCTTCCAGGTGGCGAAGACCTGTCGGACGAGGCTGTTGCCGAACTCAACGGAATGCTAACCGACTGACTTAATTAATCATCGCGGTTTTGGGTGGTGAGATAAAATAGAAACGGGCGGCTTTGGCCGCCCTGTTTTTTTTCTTTTGTGTGAATTCCCCCACGGTCGTCAGACCCGGTCTTTTGGCGGGCAATTGCCAAGAGGTTGCCGGTTAGTTTTGTCTCAACGTGAAACTGACGTATAGTCGTGGCGGTGGGTATTGAGTTCTTGACGCCTATGATCCTTCGATTTTGGCCGACAAGTTCGCGATCGGTGCAAATGTGGGGGAAGATTTATGAAACTCGGGTTCGCGTTGCGCGTCACAGCCACATCCCTGATGCTGGCCGGTGCTTTGGGATTTGCCGCCAACATCGCAATTCCGGACATGGCAATCGCCAAGAACGGAAATGGCGGTGGCAAAGGCGGCGGTAAAGGTGGTGGCCACGGCGGAGACAAAGGTGGAGGTGGTCACGGCAAGGGTGGGCCTGACAAGGGCGGCAAAGGAAAGAGCGCCCATGGTAATAGCGGCACAGACAAAAGTTCATTTGGCAAAGGTGGCCGCACCAAATCCACAAGCAAGGGCGGTTCAAAGCACGGGTTTGGCAAAGGTGGATCGAAGGGAAAAAAGGGTCTCTTTGCCGGCTTCAATGGCTCCAGGTCAAAGGACAGGGGAAAGAATGGCGGCCAGAAAGGCGCGTTCGCGCAAGCGATGTCCGATCTGTTTGGCGGTACAAAGTCCCGCGGAAGGTCAAAAACAAAATCTTATGACGGGTCACGCAAGAGTTCCAAGAGTTACGCCGCGCGCAGCGTCGCAACCGCCTCGTTGGCGACAACTGCTTATGCGACGGAGTATCCGGCGCGCTATGAAACCTACGATCACCTGAACAAGTACGAGTATCCCGATACATACGACTATACGGACAAGCGCGACTATTATTCTCGCAAGCACCACGAATACGAGCACTATCACTCATACAGCTATCACGACTGGTACGATGATGATGACGACTATGATCATCACGACAAGTACGACAAGGATATTCGGCACGACTATCATAGCTACTATGACCGGTTCGACTACGACCACATGGACAAGTACGATTATCCGGACAGCTATGGTTACCACGAAAAATACGGTTACCACGACAAATACGGTTACCACGACAAGTACAGCTACGATGACGAATACGACCATCCGAACAAGCACGGTAAAATCGCGTCGGAACTCAAGGGCCTGAACGCGGCTCATGCCAGCCCTCAGGCATTTGCAAACGCCAGCCCCAACAGCATGGTTGGGCGGATTTCGGTTTATCGGGATTCGCTGTTTGATCTGCGTGACGCCAAACACGATTTCGTCGAAAGCAAAGAGGACTTCCGCGATGCGCTGATGGATCTTGACACCGCGCGGAGTGGTTTGAACGACGCCGAAGATCACCTGAACGATCTGGAATCCTTGTCGCAGGAGGAAATCGACGAACAATTCGACTCGCAAGAGGCCTATGACGCGGCTGTTCAGGATGCTCAGGATGCGGTTTCCAAGGCCGAAGACGAAGTCGACTATGCCAAGGATGCCGTCCATGACGCCAAAGAGGACGTCATCGAGGCCCGTCACGACGTGAAAGAGGCTAAGGAGTATTCTCAGGAAACACTGTCCGGCCTGCCCGGAGGTGAGGACCTGTCCAGAGCGGCCAAAAGAGAACTGAACGGTCTGCTTCTGGACTGAAAAAAACGCCGCCGTGGTGTCGTGGCGGCGTTTGGATTGCGGCGGGCGGCTCTTGTGGCCGCCCGAACTGTTATTGCAGTTCCACCAACAGGTCTTTGGCGTCGATCTGGCCGCCGGGTTGGACGTGTATGGCCTTGATCGTGGCGTCACGCTCGGCGTGGATGCCGGTCTCCATCTTCATTGCCTCGATGGTCAATAGCATGTCGCCCTCCTTGACTTCCTGACCAGCCGAGACCGCGACGGTTGCCACGACACCCGGCATCGGTGCCCCGACATGATTGGGGTTTCCGACTTCGGCCTTGGGCCGCTGGATGGTGGAGGATTTCACCAGACGGTTGGGCACGCGGATCACGCGGGGCTGGCCGTTGAGTTCAAAGAACACCTTGACCTCGCCATTTTCATCCGTCTCGCCAATGGCCTGGCATCGGATTTCCAGCGTCTTGCCTGGATCGATCTCGGCGGTGATTTCTTCGCCCGGCTCCATGCCGTAAAAGAACGTCCGTGTCGGCAGGGTGCGCACTGGCCCGTACTGGCGATGGCGCCCCATGTAGTCAAGGAACACCTTGGGATACATAAGATATCCGTTCAGGTCCTCGTCATCGACTTCTTTACCTTCCAGTTGTTTGGACAGGTCGGCGCGGGTTGCGTCCAGATCGATAGGTTCGACGTGTTTGCCCGGACGTTCGGTATTGGGTTTTTCGCCTTTCAGCACCTTGCTGATGATCGCATCGGGGAACCCTCCCGGCGGTTGGCCCAGATTGCCGCGCATCATGTCGATGACCGAGTCGGGGAAGGCCACATCGGAATTCGGGTCTTCGACCTGCGCGCGGGTCAGGCCTTGACTGACCATCATCAACGCCATGTCCCCAACGACCTTCGAGGACGGCGTCACCTTGACGATATCGCCGAACATTTGGTTAACGTCGGCATACATCTGGGCCACTTCGTGCCAGCGTTCTTCCAGACCCAGGCTGCGCGCCTGCGCTTTTAGGTTGGTGAACTGACCGCCCGGCATCTCGTGCAGATAGACTTCGGAGGCAGGGGCCTGCAGGCCCGATTCAAATGCCGCGTACTGGCCGCGCACCGCTTCGAAATAGTCGCTGATCTCGCGGATCGCCTTGATATCCAGCCCGGTGTCGCGATCCGTATGCCGCAGCGCCTCGACCACGGTACCCAGTGTCGCCTGTGACGTGTTGCCCGAAAAGCTGTCCATCGCGCAATCGACCGCATCGACCCCAGCCTCCGAGGCCGCAAGGATGGTGGCGCTGGCGATCCCGGCGGTGTCATGCGTGTGGAAGTGGATCGGTAAGCCAACCTCTTCCTTCAGCGCTTTGATCAATACCCGCGCAGCAGCCGGTTTCAACAGGCCCGCCATATCCTTGAGCCCCAGAACATGGGCGCCCGCGTCACGCAGCTGCTTGCCCATAGAGACATAGTATTTGAGGTCGTACTTGGCGCGCTCGGGATTCAGGATGTCGCCGGTATAGCAGATCGTGCCCTCGCAGATCTTGTTCTGCTCGACCACTGCATCCATCGCGACGCGCATGTTCTCGACCCAGTTCAGGCTGTCAAAGACGCGGAACACGTCGATGCCGGTGGCCGCCTGGCGCACGAATTCGCGTACCACGTTGTCGGGATAGTTCGTGTAACCCACCCCGTTCGCGCCGCGCAGCAGCATCTGGGTCATCAGGTTGGGCATCGCCTCGCGCAGGTCGCGCAGGCGCTGCCACGGGCATTCCTGGAGGAAGCGGTAAGCCACGTCAAACGTGGCGCCCCCCCAACACTCGACGCTGAACAATTGCGGCAGGTTGGCGGCATAGGTCGGCGCCACGCGGATCATGTCGATCGAACGCATCCGGGTCGCCAGCAGCGATTGGTGCCCGTCGCGCATGGTCGTGTCGGTGATCAACAGCTGGCGCTGCGCCTTCATCCAGTCGGCCACCGCCTGCGGGCCTTTCTGTTCCAGCAGGTTGCGAGTGCCCATCTGGGGTTCCGCCTTTTTTGCGGGTGGTCTGGGCACTTTCAGGTCGGGATGCGGCAGGGGGCGGTCCTTGGTTTCTGGATGCCCGTTCACAGTGATATCCGCGATATAGGTCAGAACCTTGGTGCCCCTGTCGCGACGCTTCTTGAAGTGAAACAGCTCTGGCGTTTCGTCAATGAACTTGGTGGTGTACTCGTTCGACAAGAACGTCGGGTGCTTCAGCAGGTTTTCGACAAATGCGATATTGGTGCTGACGCCACGCACCCGAAACTCGCGCAAGGCGCGGTCCATCCGGGCGATCGCTTTTTCCGGGGTCTGCGCCCAAGCGGTAACCTTGGTCAAGAGCGAGTCGTAATACCGCGTGATCACCCCGCCCGCATAGGCCGTGCCGCCATCCAGACGGATGCCCATGCCCGTAGCCGAACGATAGGCGGTAATGCGGCCATAATCCGGGATGAAGTTGTTTAGCGGGTCCTCGGTCGTCACCCGTGTTTGCAGCGCATGGCCGTTCAGCTGAACCTCGTCCTGATTGGCTTTGCCCGTCGCCTCGGCCAGCGTCTTGCCTTCGGCAATCAGGATCTGCGCTTGCACGATGTCGATGCCGGTCACTTCTTCGGTGACGGTATGCTCGACCTGCACCCGGGGGTTCACTTCAATGAAATAGAACTTGCCGGTTTCCATATCCATCAGGAACTCGACGGTTCCGGCGCATTCATAGTTCACGTGGGCGCAAATCCGGCGGCCCAGCTCACAAATCTCGGCGCGCTGTTCTTCGCTCAAGTAAGGGGCGGGCGCGCGTTCTACGACTTTCTGGTTGCGTCGTTGGACCGAGCAGTCACGCTCATAAAGGTGATAGATCTCGCCGTGCTTGTCGCCCAGAATCTGAACCTCGACATGGCGGGCGCGAGTGATCATCTTTTCCAGATAGCCTTCGCCATTGCCAAACGCGGCTTCCGCCTCACGGCGGCCTTCCATCACTTTTTCGGCCAGTTCTTTTTCGGAGTAGATCGGGCGCATGCCGCGTCCGCCACCGCCCCAGGAGGCTTTTAGCATCAGCGGGTAGCCGATCTCGGCGGCCTCCTTGCGGATGGCGTCCATGTCATCGCCCAGAACCTCGGTGGCCGGGATCACCGGAACGCCCGCCGCAATGGCGACCTTTCGGGCGCTGGCCTTGTCTCCCAGAGCGCGCATGGTCTCGGCTTTTGGACCGATGAAGGTGATACCGTTGCTGGCGCAGGCATCCACGAAATCTGGGTTCTCCGACAACAAGCCATAGCCGGGATGGATGGCATCTGCGCTGCTTTCCTTGGCGACGCGAATGATTTCGTCAATGCTGAGATAGGCCGCAACCGGTCCCAACCCCTCACCGATACGATAGGCTTCGTCCGCCTTGAAGCGATGCAGGCCCAGCTTGTCCTCTTCGGCAAAAACGGCGACGGTGCGTTTGCCCATCTCGTTGGCCGCGCGCATCACGCGAATTGCAATCTCACCGCGGTTGGCGATCAGAATCTTTTTGAAATCGGTCATTGGCAGGTTCCGGTAGTTGGCGGGTGGCCGTGTTTTAAGCGGACAATACGCGCACGTATATCTGTAATTCGGGGTAGAACCGGCATGTTATCGCTCGCAAGCGCCGCAAATGCGATATATTTACCCTATCATTGCCGCGGCGCGGCATCGGCGAAGTAAACGGGCGCTGGCAAATCCGCCAGGCGAGCTGCGCCAAGCTGACCCATATTCGCTTCCATGTCCTTGCGCAGGATTTCGATGACATGGGCCGGGCCGGCCTGCCCCAGCGCGGCAATCCCATAAAGAAATGCCCGGCCTGCCATGACAAAATCGGCCCCAAGTGCAAGCGCGCGCAGAATATCGAGCCCCCCGCTGATGCCACTGTCGAAGATCAGAGGCAGAGAAGTCACGGCGCGGATCGATGGCAGGGCTTCGATACTTGCGGGCGCGCCGTCAAACTGACGTCCGCCGTGATTCGAAACCCATAGCGCATCGACACCGATTTCTGCCAATAGGGCAGCGTCTGCAGCCCTCATCACACCCTTCACCACGAATGGACCTTCCCAATTGTCCCGCAGCCATTTCACGTATTCCATGTCGGGCGAAGTCCGCAGCAGATAGCCGACATGCGCAGTCGGCGGCAGGTTCTTTTGAGCACCCGATATGTACTTGTCGAGTGTTCTCATCCGAGGCATTCCCACCCGCGCCATCCCCAGAGCCCAGGCAGGCCGGATTGCAATTTGCGACAGGAGGCGGGGTGTCAGCTTGGGTGGCTGGGTCAGCCCGGATCGGGTCTGACGCTCGCGGCGTGACGCCACGGGGACGTCGGCAGTCAGGATCAGTGTCGAAAAGCCGGCAGCGCGTGCGCGGTCCAGCATGTCCTTTCGGATATTGGAATCCTTTGGCGGGTACATCTGGAACCAGGCATGTTCTCCCAGATGTGGGGCCAAGTCTTCGGGGCTTTGGCTGGCGACCGTGGAAAGGGCATAGGGAATTCCGGCTCTTGCGGCTGCGCGTGCAAGGATTCCTTCGGCATCCGGCCAGATCAGCCCGCACATGCCTATCGGAGCAATCCCGAAGGGCAGGGGCAACTCGTGCCCCAGTAGCAAAGTGCGCAGATCGAAATCCATCGGACCATTCAGAATCGACGGCTCAAATCCAATGCAGTCCAGCGCCGCGCGGTTTCGAGATTTTGTGGCCTCGGCCCCGGTGCCGCTGTCCAGGTATTCCCAGACAAAATGTGGCAACCGGCGTCGGGCGCGCCATTTCAGGTCGTCAATGCCGGGATGGGTGCTTTGCAAATCCATGCCGATTGATCCAATTTGCACAGCGATTCGGCAAGCGTTCAGGCTGCTTTCCCGGATTTCTTCAACGCTTCCGAAGAGGTAGAGTTCTTCTTTGGCTGCGCTTCTGCATATTCTGATGCGTTCAGCGATGCTCGCGCGGCCACGCAGACCTGATTGCGGCCCTTATCCTTGGCGCGATACAAGGCCTCATCCGCAGTCTGCATCAGTTCCTGGGGCATGGTGCCATGTGACGGGTAATGGGCGATGCCTGCAGAAATGGTGATCCGGGGCAAGGTCTTTTCCCCATAACGGACGTTGATGGATTCGACCGCTTGTCGCAAGTGTTCGGCCCGGGTAAGCACTTCATCAGGCGCGATGTTTGGCAGGATCAGCATGAACTCCTCGCCGCCAATTCGGCAGGCCACCTCGTCGCCATCGCAGCTATGAGCAAGGGTCGAGCCCACAGCGCGGAGCACCATGTCACCAGCATCATGCCCGTGCGTATCGTTGAATTTCTTGAAATGATCCACATCCACCGCCACAAGCGATAGCGGCGCACCGGTTTTCTGGCTGCGCCCGATGCTCTTGCGCAGGCATTCGGTCATGTGGCGGCGATTGAACAGCCCCGTCAGCGGGTCGCGCACGGATTGGTCGTGCAACTGGTCGCGCATCCGGACATTGGCAATCGCCATGCTGATCTGTTCGGCGCACATTTGCGCCAGCTGTTTGTTTGAATGAAAGTTCTGACTGTGTCCACCCCGTGCGCGCAGATGCAAAAGACCGACGGTTTCGCCGTGGGCAAGTATGGGAAAGCAGAAATAGGGTCGCCCGTCATGCGGTTCCGCATGTTCGCAGACGAAATCGATTTCCGAGGCACCGAACTCATATGTTCGCCCCCGGCGAAGGCCCCAACAACCTTCGGGATGGATATGAGATTTGTGCGTGCCACCATTCCAGCTGGCGCAGCCGTCCAGCACATCGCGCGAGTTGGAATAGACATACACATTGCCTTCGGCATCGGGCAGGATGTGGGTCATGAACCGTGCCACCATGTCGAACAGCTCCTCCAGCGAGCGGCTCGACTGCAGCCATTCGTTCAGTTCGCCCAACAGCCGGACTTCGCGCACCAGACGCAGCTGGTCGGCCATCAGCTCACGCTCCTTGTTGGTTCGTGCTTTCAAGGTCTGCATTTTTATCCGGTTGGTGTGAAAAATCATGGCGGACACCCCCGCCAACGCAAGCAATGCGATTCCGCAGACAATCACCAACGACAGGCGGACGCGAGACATCAGGATATTCCGGATATTGGTAATGTCCGTGTAGAACTCGACCGCCCCCAGAAACTGCCCTTCTTTCATGACAGGCGTGTAAATCTCTGCCACATGGCGAAACGGGTCGGTTGCCTGTCCTCCCTGAGGCATAAAATTGTCGATTTCCGCCACCGGTTTTTCTGCTCGATCGTAATAACTGGCTCCGGTTGCGACGACGTCCTGGAAGTAAGGTTTGGATGTCACAGTGCCGATGTCCGAGGAACGCGTCGACCAGAACACGCGCCCGTCCGCGTCGAACAATTTGAACCGGTACACATCCGAGGCCTGGGGCATCAGACTCAGAAATTCACGGTCGTGCGAATCAAGAGTGCCGTTTCGAAACGTCTTTTCGGCATCCTCCAGATGCAGTACAACCCGCCGGTTCCACAGGTTTGCCTGGTGCATCACATCCGCTTCAAGCATCTTGTCGACGATCACATTGGGAAGCTGCATCGTCCCCCATACAGCCAACCCTGTGGCCGCAACCAGTCCTGCGACGACCATGGCCCACCTGAGTTGCCATGATCCTGCACGTATTTCCAAAAATCTCATGTCCCGCGCTCCCAATTCGGAACAAGGATCGTTACCGTGGTTTGACAAAAGGTTAACGCGCTCCCGCCGGACCCCTACCGTATTGCTCAAATTTTCTCGATCTCAGGAAGGCGCAGAAAGAATGGAACAAGGAGTGAACAAACCCTTTCCCTTAGCCCTTGAAACGCGTAGTTTGCGACCATGAGCAGTTTTGACGAAATGGACGCTTTCGAGGGCGCATCGCTGTCGGCGCGGGCTATGGCCGTGCGTCCTTCGCCCTATCTGGATGATCTGAACCCGGCGCAACGTGATGCGGTCGAACGTCTGGACGGCCCGGTTCTGATGCTGGCCGGGGCGGGGACGGGCAAGACCAAGGCGCTGACGGCCCGAATCGCACACCTTCTCAACACGGCACGTGCGCGCCCGAACGAGATTCTGTCGGTGACTTTCACCAACAAGGCTGCGCGCGAGATGAAAGAGCGTGTGGGCCGCTTGCTGGGTCAGCCCGCTGAGGGGATGCCATGGCTGGGCACCTTCCACTCGATCTGTGTAAAACTGCTGCGCCGCCACGCGGAACTGGTCGATCTGAAATCGAACTTCACCATTCTGGATACCGACGATCAGCTTCGCCTGCTCAAGCAACTGGTTCAAGCCGCCAATATCGACGACAAACGCTGGCCGGCACGAATGCTGGCGGGGATCATCGATGACTGGAAAAACCGTGCGCTGACGCCCGACAAAGTGCCTGCGGCGGATGCCGGGGCCTATAACAACAAGGGCATTGAACTTTACGCCCAATACCAGACCCGCCTGCACGAGCTGAATGCGGTGGATTTTGGTGACCTGCTTTTGCACATGGTCACGATTTTCCAGACCCACCCGGATGTTCTGGAACAATACCAGCGCTGGTTCCGCTACATCCTTGTGGATGAGTATCAGGACACCAACGTCGCCCAGTACCTGTGGTTGCGCCTGCTGGCCGGGGGGCACAAGAACATCTGCTGCGTGGGTGATGACGATCAATCAATCTATGGCTGGCGCGGGGCCGAGGTCGGCAACATCCTGCGGTTCGAAAAGGACTTTCCCGGAGCCTACGTGGTGCGGCTGGAGCAGAACTATCGCTCAACCCCGCATATTCTGGCGGCTGCGTCGAACGTCATTCGGGGCAACGAAAGCCGTTTGGGTAAAGAGCTTTGGACCGACAAGCCCGAGGGCGAAAAGGTCCGTCTGATCGGCCATTGGGACGCCGAAGAGGAAGCCCGCTGGATATGTGAGGAAATCGATGCAATGCGAAGCGGTACCCGAGGTATGCGACCCTTTGAGCTAAATGAAATAGCGATAATGGTTCGAGCTACCCACCAAATGAAAGTGCTTGAGGATCGGTTTCTGAAGATCGGCATGCCATATAGAGTTGTTGGTGGGGTGCCCTTCTACCGTAGATTGGAAATCAGGGATGCAATTGCCTATTTCCGCGTCGTGGTCAGTTCTGACAATGATCTGGCTTTCGAGCGAATCGTAAACACGCCTAAGCGCAGTTTAGGAGAGAAGGCGCAACAGACGATCCAGCGCACCGCGCGGGACCATGGTGTGTCTCTGCTTCAAGGCGCGCGGATCGCGGTCGAGCAGAGGTTGATCAAGGGCAAGGGTGGCGTGGCTTTGCGCGAATTGGTCGATGGGCTGGCGCGCTGGAATGCGATGACCCGCGGCCCACAGATAGAAATCGATGATGATTCAGTGATTGATAACGGTGCCGAACCTGTCCGGTATGGCGATCCTGAGGTTTCACATATTGAATTGGCTCAGATGATCCTAGATGAAAGTGGTTACACTGAAAGTTACTTAAAACCACTTTCCGATGAAGAGCTAAGAATGGACCCAAGCCCGCCACGTAGTCCACGTGATCACGAGGCTGCCGGACGGTTGGAAAACTTGAAGGAGTTGGTCAACCATTTGGGCGAATTTGAGAATCTGCAAGGTTTTCTCGAGCATGTAAGTCTGGTCATGGATAACGAGCAGGACAATGATGAGCCAAAGGTCTCGATCATGACACTTCATGCAGCTAAGGGTTCAGAGTACCCTGCGGTTTTTCTTTCGGGATGGGAGGAGGGGTTGTTTCCGTCCCAGAGGTCGATGGATGAAACTGGGTTGAAGGGGCTCGAGGAAGAGCGCCGCCTCGCCTATGTGGGCATCACTCGCGCGGAGGAAGTTTGCACAATTTCATTTGCCTCCAATAGATTAATTTTCTCTGGTGACTTTAAAGGTTGGCAATCGATGTTGCCGTCACGCTTCATTGACGAGTTGCCCGAGGACCATGTCGAGGTGCTGACACCTCCGGGCCTTTATGGCGGCGGTCATCAGACGGCAGGCATAGAAACACGTGCGGCCGAAGCCAATGTCTATAACTCGCCGGGCTGGAGACGGTTGCAGGCGCGGCAGGGCCAATATGGCATGTCGCAACCCCGCGAAAGCCGCAACACGGTGATCGACGCCACCGCACTGGCCAGTTTCACGCTGGGCGAACGCGTGTTTCACCAGAAATTCGGCTATGGCGCGGTGATCGGCATTGAAGGCGACAAGGTCGAGGTCGTTTTCGACAAAGCGGGCACCAAGAAAGTGGTCGCGCGGTTCCTGTCGGCCAAGGACGATGTGCCGTTCTAGACGCCTTCGACCAGCACCATGTTCGTGGAGGCCGTGGCTTTCCTGATTTTCGCGAGTTCAATGTAGTCTGGATCGTTCTTCCAGGCCGTTGCCGTCTCAAGGTCCGGAAACTCCATCAGGACGATTCCGCCTTCGGGCCAATTGCCCTCCACACAGTCCACGGGCTTGGATGACACTGTCAGCAAACGGCCTTTGTAGCGATCGAAAATCGGCATGAAGCCTTTCAGGTAGTCCTGATACCCGTCGGGGTCGTGAATCTTCAGTTGGGCAATGAAATAGGCAGCCATGGCGTCCTCGCTCTTGAAGCCGGGGCGTAAATGTTACTCCGGCACAACCAAAAAAGAAACGGCGGTTCCCAGGGAGGAGGAGGGGAACCGCCGTTCTTTGCAACATCGAGGCAGGGAGGAGGAGAGCCCCGATGCAGTCGGACCCGGGTATTGACCCGGTATGAGGTCGCGACAATGCCAGGGAGGAGGAGAGGCATCGCCGCGCGCTTTCAACACCGGAATCAGGGAGGAGGACCCGGTGTATCAGCTCCCGGCGTTCAGGGCCGGTATTCTTTGCGGCGGCACCAGGGAGGAGGAGGATACCGCCGCTGAAGTTCAGACCCGCAGGGAGGAGGAAGCGGGGCTGAATTCCAATTTCTATTGCGTCCGTTACGCGAAGTGTTCGTTGACCGCCTGAAGCGCAACCTGACGGATCATCGATCGGTTCAGCCCGAGATCATCCAGTTCACGTGCCGACAGGGCCGACAGTTCGTTCACGGTCTTGCGGTACATCAGATGTCGGCCCACACGGGATTTTGCAGCCTCTAGAAGCGCTGAGAATCCAAATCCTTGCGCACCTTTGTGGGTGATATGTTCGCTCGTTGATGCCATCGTATCTAACCTGATCTTTTTCGTTCTGCCGTATCGCTGCGGCGTTGCTTGAGACTGAAAATAAGCAAATGCTGCAGGTGCACAATGGCTTCCGTGGTCAAAGCGGGTATGCGACAATTGCATAGATTGCCCCCTTGCGCGGCTGGCGGGCCGGCGGGATCAAAATTCACTGGCACTTTTTCAACTCTCGCCGCCATAAAAGTACCTGATTTGCTGCGACTACCCAGGGCGCGCCTCCAAGTTGACGCCAGATACTCCGAGAAGGTTGCTTCAAACCGCCTGTGTTGCTTCCGTTGTTCAATGCGGACAGCGAAACCGAAGCGCCGTGTTTGATTCTGGATACGGGATTTCATGGGAAGCGCTCAAATTCGAGCCAGTCGGCATGGGATGCTCACTAATCGCTCATGGGAATACCGGGTGATTCGCGCTCTTTGATTGGGGTAAAAAGTGAACATTCTGACGTAATCAAAAAAGTTCTTCGCCGTTCTGAATTTTCTTGGGAATTCATGGGATAAAATTACCGATACGCCGTCTGTACTATATTTAGTATGCGCTTGTTGTTTAGTTACATCATGGGGCAATAATGACTCAAAATTCTTCACTCTGCCTTGCATAATATACTGCGAAGCTGGCAAGCCGAATGGAAGTTACTCCCAAATTCCTATTGATTTCCATGAATTCCCATGGCATCCCTAGTTCATCCGATGAGGACGAGGCAGCAGGGGCGCTAAACGACCCCGACATAAATCCAAAGGTTTCATACAGGCATCTCGCTTTCATCGAACCAAGAGATCCGGCGCGCGAGCGAGCAGACATCCCCCCAGGTGGCGCGCGCAGCTGGACTTCCCGCAAGGCGGGCAAATGCGGCGGGTTGATCAGTGGCAGCAGATCAACTCGCCGTTTTTAACTTCTGGGGGTCGGAATTTTGTTGGGGGCGCAAGCGAAAGGGACAATCGGCTTGGCGCGCAGGTTCAGAGGCGAAAGCCACCACAAGGTGGACAACAAGGGCAGGGTCTCGATCCCGGCCTCGTTTCGCCGTGTGCTTGAAGCGGGCGATCCCAACTGGCAATCCGGCGGCAATCCTGAACTGGTGATCGTCTATGGTGATCACCGCCGTAAGTTTCTTGAATGCTACACCATGGAAGCGATTGACGAGGTTGATGCTAAGATAGATGCACTTCCGCGCGGTTCGATGGAGCGCAGGATGCTTCAGCGCCTGTTCCACGGTCTGTCGTTCCCGACCAATGTGGACGAAACGGGGCGTCTGGTGCTTCCGGCCAAACTGCGTGACAAGATCAAGCTCGAAGGCGACGCTTTTTTTATCGCCGCCGGTGACACGTTCCAGATATGGAAGCCCGAAACTTACACCCAAGAAGAACTCGCTTTGACCGAGGAGTGGCTGGACGAGTTGCCAGACGATTTCGATCCGATGCAGTTCCTTGATGGCCCAAGGGATGGGTGACGGCATGGCCGCCGCTGCCCTATCCTCCTCGAATGATCCGCACATCCCCGTTCTGCTGCGCCCCTTGCTGGCTGCGGTTGCACCGGTGTCGGGCGTTTGGTTGGATGGCACCTTCGGCGCGGGTGGCTATACCCGCGGTCTGCTGGAGGCCGGGGCAGACAAGGTCATCGCAGTCGATCGTGATCCGCTGGCCTTTGAGATGGCGGCAAGCTGGGCTGGTGCCTATGGTGATCGGCTGGTGATGCAGCCAGGTGTGTTTTCGCGCATGGATGACTATGCCGGGGGCCTCGACGGCATCGTCCTGGATCTTGGCGTCTCCTCGATGCAGCTCGACCAGGCCGAGCGCGGGTTCTCCTTTATGAAGGATGGCCCCCTGGACATGCGGATGAGTCAGGATGGGGAAAGCGCAGCCGATCTGGTGAACACCGCGCCCGAAGCGGCTCTGGCCGATATTCTGTTCCACTATGGTGAGGAACGCGCCAGTCGACGCATCGCCAAGGCCATCGTCCGGGCTCGCACCGAAGCGCCAATCACAACGACCTTGCGTCTTGCCGAAATCGTCGAATCCTGTTTGCCGCGCGCCAAGCCGGGGCAGTCCCATCCGGCGACACGCTCGTTCCAGGCTCTTCGGATTGCGGTCAACGCGGAATACGAAGAACTGTTTCTGGGTCTCATGGCTGCGGAACGAGCGCTGAAACCGGGCGGACAACTGGCGGTCGTCACGTTTCATTCGATTGAAGACCGGATGGTCAAACGCTTTTTACAGTCGCGGGCGGGTAAGACCGGACGCGCCAATCGGTACGCCCCCGAGCAACAGGAAGATCAGCCGCAATTCATTCTGAAAACGCGCAAGGCCGTCGGCCCCGACGATCAGGAGTTGGCCGAGAATCCGCGCTCGCGGTCAGCCAAGTTGCGCGTCGCGGTACGTACCGACGCCCCGGCGGGGGAAATTGATGCCCGCGCCATCGGAATGCCTCAGCTTAGTGGGGGAGCGAGATGAAAAGTTTGATGTATGTGTTGACCGCTCTGGCCGTGTTCGGGCTGGCATTGTGGGCGTATCAGGAAAACTATCGCACCCAGCAGGTGCTCAAGGAAACTCAAGGACTGCAGCGTCAGATCGGCGCGGCACAGGCCCGGCTTGCGATTTTACGTGCTGAATGGGCTTATCTCAATCGGCCCGATCGGCTGCGTGAACTGGCGGACCTGAATTTCGAACGTCTGGGCTTGCTGCCTCTTCGGGCCGAGCAATTCGGAAGCGCCGATCAGATCGCCTATGGCGAAGACCCTGACCTGCCCATCGTCGATCCGATCGAGTTGCAGGCGGTTACCGAGTTCGAATCGCTGGGTGAGGTGGAAATCCCATGACCCGCACACCGCTCCGCCCTCTGGCCCGCATCCTCGACGCCCGCTCCCGTGGTGAAAATCCGGACCTTATCGAGCGCGAAAACATCCGCAAGCGCCACGAAGAGATGAAGGACCGCGCTCGTACTCGCGCGGAGGGGCGCTTGCTGGTATTGGGCGTGTTCTTTTTCTGCGCATTTGCCGTGGTTGGTGCCCGGATGGGGATGCTCGCGACGTCCGAGGCGCAAGAGCCGCTGGCTACCGCGCCCGGAGCAAATATCGCCATGCAACGGGCGGAAATCGTGGATCGTGAAGGGCGCATACTCGCCACCAATCTGGAAACCTATTCCGTCTATGCCCAGCCGCCGAACATGATCGATCCCGTCGCGTCGGCCGAAGGGCTTGTGCGGATTTTCCCGGATCTGGACAAGGATCGTCTCGTCAAGGATTTCACCGGCAAGCGCAAGTTCCTGTGGATAAAAAAGCGCATCTCGCCTGAACAGAAGCAGGCGGTGCACGATATCGGCGATCCCGGCATCCTGTTCGGTCCCCGCGAAATGCGCCTTTATCCCAATGGCCAGCTTGCTGCGCATATCCTTGGCGGTTCCGGTTTTGGCCGTGAAGGGGTGAGTGCCGCCGAAGTTATCGGCGTTGCGGGCGTCGAAAAGCAGTTTGACGGCTATCTGCGCGACCCCGCCAACGGCAACAAGCCACTGCAACTTTCGCTGGACCTGACAATCCAGTCGGCGGTCGAACGGGTACTGCTCGGCGGCATGAAGATCATGAACGCCAAGGGGGCCTCGGCCGTCTTGATGAATGTACACACTGGCGAAGTGATCTCGGCGGCATCATTGCCCGCATTCGATCCCAATGATCGCCCGCGACCGCCGACCAGTGGATTTGATCCCTCGGACAGCCCGCTGTTCAACCGCTATGTGCAGGGCGTTTATGAGTTGGGATCTGTCTTCAAGATCTTCACGGCAGCGCAGGCCATAGACCTTGGGCTGGTGAACTCGGAGACCATTATCGACACGTCCGGCCCGATGCGCATCGGGCGGTTCCCGATCGGCGAGTTCAACAACAAGAACTATGGCAAGATCAGTGTGGCGGATGTAATCGTCCACAGCTCGAACCGGGGGACCGGGCGGCTGGCGCTGCAGATCGGGGCCGAGCGGCAGCAGTCGTTTCTGGAATCCCTCGGCATGTTCGATCCGACCCCCTTCGAGATTGTCGAAGCTTCGGGCGGCGCGCCGCTCAAGCCCAAGAAATGGGGCGAGTTGAGCACTGTCACCGTGTCTTACGGGCATGGCTTGTCGACCAGCCCGATGCATCTGGCGGCCGGCTATGCCGCGCTTGCCAATGGTGGCCATTATGTCAGCCCCACAATCCTGAAGCAGCGCGGGCCACAACACGGACCCCGCGTGATGTCCGAAAGCGCGGCAAAACAGGCGCGGGCGATGCTGCGCAAGGTGGTCACCAGCGGCACAGCCAGCTTTGGCGAAGTGCCGGGCTATGACGTGGCCGGCAAGACCGGTACCGCCGACAAGCCGAAACCGCGAGGCGGCTATTACGAAGACAAGGTGATTGCCACTTTTGCCACCCTGTTCCCTGCTTATGATCCGAAATATGTCCTGATTGTCACTTTGGATGAACCTTCAATCGTGGCATACGGCGAAAAGCGCCGGACGGCGGGCTGGACGGCGGTTCCGGTGACGGCGGAACTGATCGGGCGGGTGGCCCCGTTGCTGGGGTTGCGACCGCGGCTTGAGCCTGAAGCGGGCGCTGCTATAACGCTGACCTCAAACTAGACAGCACGAGGCAGATTGGTCATGGGCGCAAGGTCAAAAACTCTCGGTGAATTGGCCCTGACCGCACGAGCTGGACGCAATCCAGCGGTCACAGGCCTGGCCGTGGACAGCCGAGAGGTCAGGGATGGATTCCTCTTTGCCGCGTTGCCGGGCACCCGCGTGCATGGTGGCGAGTTCATCCAATATGCCCTGCGCATGGGGGCCGTCGCTGTTTTGACGGATGCAAAGGGGGCCGAAATCGCCAGGGACGAATTGGCAGCTTCTGATGCGGCACTGGTCGTGGCCGAGGACCCGCGTCAGGCGCTGGCCTATACCGCGGCGCTCTGGTTCGGTGCCCAGCCAGAGACCATGGTGGCGGTGACCGGCACCAACGGAAAGACATCCGTCGCCACTTTCATACGCCAGATCTGGATCGAACTGGGCCACAGCGCTGTCAATCTGGGTACAACCGGCGTCGAGGGCGCATGGACCGCGCCGCTGGCCCACACCACGCCCGAGCCAATCACTTTGCACCGGACGCTGGCCGAGGCTGCGGCCAACGGCATAACCCACGCGGCGATGGAGGCTTCCTCGCATGGTCTGGAACAGCGTCGCCTGGACGGCGTCCGGCTCAAGGCGGCGGGGTTTACCAATTTTACCCAGGACCATCTGGATTATCACGACACGTTCGAAGCCTATTTCGCCGCCAAGGCGGGTCTGTTCCGCCGCGTGTTGCCGCCCGACGGAACGGCAGTGATCAATCTGGATGACCCCAAGGGCGCGGAAATGCGCGCCGTGGCCGCCGCGCGCGGACAGGAGATTCTGACCGTCGGACGCACGGGCGGTGATCTGAGTCTGCTGAACCAACGCTTTGACGCCACCGGGCAGGATTTGCGGTTTTCCTGGCGCGGCAAGACGTTCCAGTCCCGGCTGAACCTGATCGGTGGGTTTCAGGCGGAAAACGTGCTGCTGGCCTGCGGGCTGGTCATTGCGGGCGGTGATGACCCTGAGCGAGTATTCGAAACCCTGCCGCATCTGACGACCGTGCGCGGGCGGATGCAGTTGGCCGCCACCCGTGACAGCGGGGCGGCGGTCTTTGTCGATTATGCTCACACACCCGACGCGGTGGCGACCGCGCTCAAGGCCATGCGCCCGCACGTGATGGGCCGGCTGATCGCTATCGTAGGTGCCGGTGGCGACCGCGACGCCACCAAGCGCCCGTTGATGGGCCGGGCAGCGGCGGAAAATGCCGACATCGTATTCGTCACTGACGACAACCCGCGAAGCGAAGATCCCGCAACCATCCGGGCCGCCGTGATGGGCGGAGCGCCGGAGGCCACCGAGGTGGGCGACAGGGCCGAGGCGATCCTGCGCGGTGTCGACGCCCTGCAACCGGGTGATGCGCTGCTGATTGCGGGAAAAGGCCATGAAAGCGGGCAGATCGTGGGGGATCAGGTTTTACCGTTTGACGACGCCGAACAGGCCAGTATCGCCGTGGCCGCGCTGGATGGGAGGGTGGCATGACGCTCTGGACCGCAGACGAAGCCGCTCGCGCTACCGGAGGGCGCGTGACTGCTGACTGGCAGGCAAATGGCGTTTCAATTGATACCCGCACTCTGCAGAAGGGCGATCTTTTCGTGGCTCTCAAGGCCGCGCGCGACGGGCATGACTTTGTAGCGCAGGCGTTGGAAAAAGGCGCAGGCGCCGCGCTGGTTTCGCGCGTTCCCGAAGGCGTGTCTGCCGATGCGCCGCTCTTGATTGTAGAGGATGTGCAAGCCGGTCTTGAAGCACTCGGTCGGGTCGCGCGTGCCCGGACAGTCGCCAAGGTCGTGGCGGTTACTGGTAGTGTCGGCAAGACCTCGACCAAGGAAATGCTGGCAGCGATGCTGGCGGGTCAGGGTAAAACCCATGCCAGTGTCGCCAGCTACAACAACCACTGGGGCGTGCCACTGACGTTGGCGCGAATGCCGCGCGACACCGAATTCGCGGTCATCGAGATCGGCATGAACCACCCCGGAGAGATTGCCCCGCTTGCCCGTCAGGCCCGCCCGCACGTCGCGTTGGTCACCACCGTGGCGGCCGTGCATCTTGAGGCGTTCGACTCGGTCGCAGACATTGCTCGCGAAAAGGCCGCCATCTTCGACGGGCTGGAGTCGGACGGCACAGCCATCGTCAATGCCGACATAGATCACGCGGGCATCCTGCGCAGTTTTGCCGAACGGCAGGGTGCCCGGATCGTCGAATTCGGGAAAAAATCGTCTGATTACAGACTTTTGAATGTAATCAGTCGGGGTGACGAAACCCGCGCTCGCGCAGAGTTTGATGGATCGGGGTTCGAATTCGAAGTCCTTTCCGCCGGAACCCATTTCGCGATGAACGGCCTTGGTGCTCTGGCCGCCTGCGTTGCGCTGGGCGTAGATCTGGACCGGGCCGTTGACGGTCTGCGCCGTTGGACCCCCTATGAAGGGCGCGGTGTACGCGAAAGGATCTCGCTGCCTGGCGGCGGTGAGATCGAGTTGCTTGATGACAGCTACAACGCCAATCCGACATCGATGGCCGCGGCGCTGGACGTTCTGGCCGCGGCCTCGACCATGCGCCGCGTGGCGTTTCTGGGCGACATGAAGGAGCTTGGGTCGCAAGAGGCGGAGATGCACGCGGCAATGGCCGGGATCGACGCCATGGTTCGTGTCGATATGGTTCACTGTATCGGCCCGCTGATGCGGGCGCTGCATGCGGCATTACCTGACAGCAAGCGCGGTTTGTGGACCGAGACAAGTGCAGAAATGGCCGACCGCCTTGCACAGCTTGTTCAGGCTGGCGACGCCGTGCTGGCCAAGGGGTCGCTCAGTATGGGGCTCGCGAGGATCGTTGACGGCGTACGAAAAATGGGGCAAGGCCCCGCGGTCGAGGGATGACGCGCGCGTAAGGAAGGTTTCGAGATGCTCTATTGGTTGACGGCCCTGTCGGACGGAGGCGATTTCTGGAACCTCTTCCGTTATATCACCTTCCGCGCGGGTGGGGCTTTCATGACGGCGCTCATCTTTGGCTTCCTGTTCGGCAAACCGCTGATCAACGTGCTGCGCCGCAAGCAAGGCAAGGGCCAGCCTATCCGCAACGACGGCCCCGAGGCGCATTTCTCCAAGGCCGGAACGCCTACGATGGGTGGGTTGCTGATCGTGGGCGCGCTGGTCACCTCGACGCTTTTGTGGGCGCGGTTGAGCAATCCTTTCGTGTGGCTGGTCCTGTTCGTGACGCTGGCCTATGCGGCAATCGGGTTTGCCGACGACTACGCCAAGGTGTCCAAGCAGAACACCAAGGGCGTGCCGAGCAAGCTGCGGCTGGCGCTGGGCATCATCATCGCGGTGATCGCGGCGCTCTGGGCCACGTTCAACCACCCGGCGGAGCTTCAGAACCAGCTGGCGCTGCCGGTGTTCAAGGACACGCTGATCAATCTGGGCCTTTTTTATATACCGTTTTCCATCTGCGTCATCGTCGGTGCCGCCAACGCGGTGAACCTGACCGATGGTCTGGACGGGCTGGCGATCATGCCTGCGATGATCGCCGCCTCGACGCTGGGAATCATCGCCTATGCGGTGGGGCGGGTCGACTTTACCGAGTATCTGGACGTGCATTACGTGCCGGGAACCGGCGAGATCCTGATCTTTACCGCTGCCCTTTTCGGGGCGGGTCTGGGCTTTCTGTGGTACAACGCGCCGCCTGCTGCGGTGTTCATGGGGGATACCGGCTCGCTTGCGCTGGGCGGGGCGCTGGGGGCGATTGCGGTGGCCACCAAGCACGAGCTGGTGCTGGCGATTGTTGGCGGGCTTTTCGTGGTTGAGGCGCTGAGCGTGATCATCCAGGTGCTCTATTTCAAACGCACCGGCAGGCGGGTGTTCCTGATGGCGCCGATCCATCACCATTACGAGAAAAAGGGCTGGGCCGAGCCGCAGATCGTCATCCGGTTCTGGATCATCTCGCTGATCCTGGCGATGATCGGACTGGCGACGCTGAAGGTTCGGTAGCGTCGAACTGTCCGAATTGTACAGGGTTTGAAGGACGTGTTGACCGAATTGTACCAGTCGGCCCTGTCAATCTTTTGGCAGGATTTCCACTTTCCGCCCCATCCCGGCGCGCGGCGTTTACCCGCGATCAATGAAGGTTGACGCTTTTTCAATCGCCGGGAGTTTGTATGCTGAGGCGAGTTGGTGAGTAACGTCCGACCCATTCCTCCCGGATCAAAATGCTCCTCTCGCAAAAGCCCTGAGCTCGGACCTCCCACCCGCTTTTCAAATCGGTGACGATCCGTTAGCGAGGAAGCCGGAACATGTGAGGGCAAGTGGATGATCCCCGTCAGAGGGTTTGACAATCAGAAAGTGGCGGTGCTGGGGCTGGGCCGGTCGGGGCTGGCGGCGGCGCGGGCGCTCAGGGCGGGCGGGGCGGAGCCTGTGTGCTGGGACGACAACCCGGCCGCGCGCGAGGCGGTGGAGGCCGAGGGCTTTGTCTGCGCCGATCTGCGCCGTCAGGGCGCGTTTGACGATGTGGCGGCGCTGATCGTCAGTCCGGGCATTCCGCATCTTTACCCCGAGCCCAATCCGGTGGTGCGTGCGGCGCTGGATGCGGGCGTGCCGGTGGACAATGACATCGGTCTGTTCTTCCGCTCGTTCGCGGGGCCGGACTGGAACAATTTCGACCGGCCGCCGCAGGTTGTGGCGGTGACCGGATCGAACGGGAAATCGACCACGGCGGCGCTGATCCATCACATCCTGACCGAGGCCGGGCGGCCCTCGCAACTGGCGGGCAATATCGGGCGCGGAGTGCTGGATATCGAGCCAGGGCAGGATGGCGGCGTGGTGGTGCTGGAACTTTCGAGCTATCAGACCGAGCTGGCCCGCGCGCTGACGCCGGATGTGGCGGTGTTCACCAACCTCAGCCCCGATCATCTGGATCGCCACGGCGGTATGGGCGGATATTTCGCCGCCAAGCGGAGGCTGTTTGCCGAAGGCGGGCCGGACCGGGCGGTGATCGGCGTGGACGAGACCGAGGGCTTGTTCCTGGCGGGGCAGATGTCTGAAGGGCCGGGCGATGACCGGGTGATCCGCATTTCGGTCGCGCGCAAGCTGACCGGGCCGGGCTGGCAGGTTTTTGCCCGCAAGGGGTTTCTGGCGGAATATCGCAAGGGACGGCAGGCGGCCTCGATCGATCTGCGCGGTATCCGGGGGCTGCCGGGCGCGCATAACCACCAGAATGCCTGTGCCGCTTACGCGGCCTGCCGCACGCTGGGACTGGCACCGAGGGTGATCGAGGCGGCGCTGCACAGCTTTCCCGGTCTGCCGCATCGCAGCCAGATCATCGCCGAGGCGCTTGGCGTGACATATGTGAACGATTCCAAGGCCACCAATGTGGACAGCGCTGTCAAGGCGCTGGGTGCGTTCCGCAAGATCCGCTGGATCTGCGGCGGGCTGGAGAAAGACGGGGGGCTGTCGCCGTTGAACGCGGCCTCGGGCGAGGTGATCAAGGCCTATGTCATCGGGCGCGAAGCGGCGGGGTTCGCCATGCAGCTGGAGGTCGAGGCCGAGGTCTGCACCACCATGGCGGCGGCGGTCGAGCGGGCGATGGCCGAGGCGCAGGAGGGCGAGACGGTTCTGCTGGCCCCGGCGGCGGCGAGTTTCGACCAATATGACAATTTCGAGCGGCGCGGCGAGGATTTCACGGCCGAGGTGCGAGGCCGGTTGGCCGGGTAGGGGGCGCTGCCCCCGGCGCGCGGGGGCGCGCGGCTCTACCGGAGTATTTGGGAAAAGATGAAGGCCTCAGCGGGTGGTCGCGGCGATGGCGGTGCCGGCGGCGTGGCCCGAGGACCAGGCCCATTGGAAATTATAGCCGCCCAGCCAGCCGGTCACATCCACCGCCTCGCCGATGGCGTAGAGGCCGGGCAGGGATTTGGCCTGCATCGTTTTCGAGGACAGCGCACCGGTGTCGATGCCGCCCAGGGTGACCTCGGCGGTGCGGTAACCTTCGGTGCCCGAGGGCGTCAGTTGCCAGTCGCCGAGGGCCGCGCAGAGGGCGGCGAGCCTGGCGTCGGACTGGTCGGCGAGATTGCCATCGAGCGGCAGGATCGGTTTGAGGTGTTCGACCAGCCGCGCCGGCAGGTGGCGCGACAGTTCGGTCGTCAGCGCCTTGCGGCCTGAGTGCTGGCGCTGGCTGCGCAGCTTTTCGCAGAGGTCGGTATCGGGGATCAGGTTGACCGAGACCGCCTCGCCCTCGCGCCAATAGCTGGACAGCTGGAGGACGGCGGGGCCGCTGAGGCCGCGATGGGTGAAGAGGAGGGCTTCGTCGAAACTGGCGCGCGCATTGGAGAGCCGGACGGGCAGCGAGACCCCCGCGAGGTCGCTGAACCGGCCTTCGGGAAAGGTGAAGGGGACCAGCGCGGCGCGGGTATCGGTGACCGGCAGGCCGAATTGCCGGGCGATATCATAGGCAAGGCCGGTGGCGCCCATTTTGGGGATCGACTTGCCGCCGGTGGCGAGCACCAGGCTGGCGCAGGTTGCCTCGACCCGGTTGCCGTCGCGGTCCAGCCCCAGCGCAAAGGCGCCGTCGCGGTGATGCAGGTCCGTCAGGGTGGTGGACAGCCACAGCTCGGCCCCGGCCTTTTCCGCCTCGGTCACAAGCATCGAGACGATCTGTTTCGAGGAGCCGTCGCAGAAAAGCTGCCCCAGCGTCTTTTCGTGCCAGGCGATGCCGTGGCGGTTCACCAGATCGATGAAATCCCATTGCGTATAGCGGGCCAGTGCGGATTTGCAGAAATGCGGGTTCTGCGACAGGAAATTTTCTGGGCCCGCGTACAGGTTGGTGAAATTGCAGCGCCCGCCGCCCGAGATGCGGATTTTCTCACCCGGAGTGCGCGCGTGATCGATCACCAGCGTGCGCCCGCCGCACCGGGCGGCGCACATCAGGCCGGCGGCCCCGGCGCCCAGGATGATCGTGTCGAACCTCATGCCCCCGGCCTTGGCGCGGATTGACGCCAATGACAAGAGGAAGAGGCTGGCCTGAAAAGGATTTTGCCTGTAGAATCGCGTTCAGATCCCGAAAACGGGACGTGTACGAGGCAGATAGTGGCGGTAATCTCATGACTGAGATGGTGTATGGTGCCGTGCCCGAGAGGCGCGGCGAACCGATCCTTCCCAAATGGTGGCGGACGATCGACAAGTGGACGATGTCCTGTGTGCTGATCCTGTTCGTGATCGGCCTGTTGCTGGGGCTGGCCTCGTCCCCGCCGCTGGCATCGCGAAATGGCTTCGATCCGTTCCACTATGTCGAGCGGCAGGCGTTTTTCGGCGGGCTGGCCGCCGTGGCGATGCTTTTGACCTCGATGATGTCGCCGGTGCTGGTGCGGCGGCTGGCGGTGATCGGCTTTGTCCTGTCTTTCGTGGCGCTGGCGCTGCTGCCGTTTCTGGGCACCGATTTCGGCAAGGGCGCGGTGCGCTGGTACAGTCTGGGATTTGCCTCGGTGCAGCCTTCGGAGTTTCTCAAGCCCGGCTTCATCGTCGTGGCCGCCTGGCTGTTTGCCGCCGCGCAGGAGATCAATGGCCCGCCGGGGCGTCTGTGGTCGTTTGCGCTGTGCATGGCGATTGTCATGATGCTGGTGTTGCAGCCCGATTTCGGGCAGGCCTGTCTGGTGCTGTTCGGCTGGGGCGTGATCTATTTCGTGGCCGGAGCGCCGATGCTGCTGATGCTGGGCATGGCCGGGGTCGTGGTTCTGGGCGGCATGCTGGCCTATTCCAATTCCGAGCATTTCGCCCGTCGCATCGACGGGTTTCTGAACCCTGACGTCGATCCGACCACGCAGCTGGGCTATGCCACCAACGCCATCCGCGAGGGAGGGCTGTTCGGCGTTGGCGTCGGCGAGGGGCAGGTGAAATGGTCGCTGCCCGATGCCCATACCGATTTCATCATCGCGGTGGCGGCCGAGGAATACGGGCTGATCCTGGTGCTGATCGTCATCGCGCTTTACAGCCTGATCGTGGTGCGCTCGCTGCTGCGGCTGATGCGCGAGCGGGACATGTTCATCCGTCTGGCGGGAACCGGTCTGGCGTGTATGTTCGGCGTTCAGGCGATGATCAACATGGGGGTCGCGGTACGGCTGTTGCCGGCCAAGGGCATGACGCTGCCCTTCGTCAGCTATGGCGGTTCGTCCCTGATCGCTGGGGGCATTGCGCTGGGCATGTTGCTGGCCTTTACCCGCACGCGGCCGCAGGGCGAACTGGGTGACATTCTTCGCGGACGGGGATGATGGGCAAGCCGTATCTTCTGATCGCCGCCGGGGGAACCGGCGGTCATATGTTTCCGGCTCAGGCGCTGGCCGAGGCGATGCTGAAACGCGGTTGGCGGGTGCGCCTGTCGACGGATGCGCGCGGCGCGCGCTATACCAAGGGCTTTCCGCATTCGACCGAGATTGCCGAGGTCGCCTCGGCCACGTTTGCGCGCGGCGGGCTGGCGGCCAAGGCGCTGGTCGGGCCGACGATCGCGGGGGGCGTCACCAGCATGGCGTTCCAGATGCTGCGCGACCGGCCCGACGTGGTGGTGGGCTTTGGCGGCTATCCGTCGATTCCGGCGCTGGGCGCGGCCACGATGCTGCGCGTGCCGCGCATGATCCATGAACAGAACGGGGTGCTGGGGCGGGTCAACCAGATATTTGCCACCCGCGTCGCTCATGTCGCCTGCGGCGTCTGGCCGACGCAGCTGCCCGAGGGGGCGCATGGCATCCACACCGGCAACCCGGTGCGTGCGGCGGTGCTGGAGCGCGAGGCCGCGGGGTACATCCCGCCCGGCGACTATCCGATGTCGATCCTTGTCATGGGCGGGTCGCAGGGCGCGCGCATCCTCAGCGATACGGTGCCCGGCGCGATTGCGGCGCTGCCCGAGGGCATGCGCCAGTATATCCGCGTGTCGCATCAGGCCCGCGAGGAAGATGGCGAGCGCGTCACCGCCTTTTACGACGCGCATGGCATCAAGGCCGATGTGAAGCCTTTCTTTCAGGATATCCCCCGGCGGATGTCCGAGGCGCAGCTGGTCATCAGCCGGTCGGGCGCGTCCAGCGTGGCTGATATTTCCGTGATCGGGCGGCCCTCGATCCTGATCCCTTTTGCTGCCGCCGCAGGCGATCACCAGACCGCCAATGCCCGCGGGCTGGTTCAGGCCGGGGCCGCGATCATGATCCCCGAAAGTGCCCTTGACGTTTCCGCCCTGTCGGAGCAAATCACGACGATTCTGACCAACCCGCAAGCCGCCCAGAAAATGGCCCGCGCCGCCCGGTCGGTCGGGGCGCCCGACGCGACCGAGCGTCTGGTCGCCCTTGTCGAAGAACTGGCGCGAGAGGAGACCGCATGACCCCCGCAACCAAACTGCCGCAAGACGTAGGCCCCATTCATTTTGTCGGCATTGGCGGCATCGGCATGTCGGGCATCGCCGAGGTGTTGCTGAACCTTGGCTATCAGGTGCAGGGGTCGGACCTGAAGGGGTCAAAGATCACCGACCGGCTGGAGCGCCTTGGGGCACGGATCTTTGTCGGCCAGAGCGCCGAGAACCTGGAAGGGGCCGAAGTTGTCGTGGTCTCGACCGCGATCAAGCGCGGCAATCCCGAACTGGACGGCGCGCGGGCGCAGGGCCTGCCGGTGGTGCGGCGCGCGGACATGCTGGCGGAACTGATGCGGCTGAAATCCAACATCGCGGTTGCCGGGACGCATGGCAAAACCACCACGACCACGATGATGGCCGAGCTGATGGTGGCGGGTGATTTCGACCCGACCGTGATCAATGGCGGCATCATCCACGCCTATGGCAGCAATGCCCGCATGGGGCAGGGCGAGTGGATGGTGGTCGAGGCGGATGAGAGCGACGGTTCCTTTAATCGCCTGCCCGCAACCATCGCCATTGTCACCAATATCGACCCCGAGCATATGGAACATTGGGGTGATTTCGACAGGCTGCGCGACGGATTCTACGAATTCGTCTCGAACATTCCTTTCTATGGTCTTGCCGTTTGCTGCACCGATCATACCGAGGTGCAGGCGCTGGTGGGGCGCATCACCGACCGGCGCGTGCGCACCTATGGGTTCAACGCGCAGGCGGATGTGCGGGCGGTGAACCTGACCTACAAGGGCGGTGTGGCGCATTTCGACATTCATCTGCAGCACGAGGACAAGGTGATCGAGGGTTGCACCCTGCCGATGCCGGGCGATCACAACGTGTCGAACGCGCTGTCGGCAGTGGCGGTGGCGCGGCATCTGGGCATGAAGGCGGCGGAAATTCGCGAGGCATTGGCCAGGTTCGGCGGCGTCAACCGTCGCTTTACCAAGGTTGGCGAAGTGAACGGCGTCACCATCATCGACGATTACGGCCATCATCCGGTCGAGATTGCCGCTGTGCTCAAGGCCGCGCGTCAGGCCACGGAAGGCCGGGTGATCGCGGTGCATCAGCCGCACCGCTATACCCGCCTGTCCAACCTGTTCGACGATTTCTGCACCTGTTTCAACGATGCCGATGTCGTCGCCATCGCCGAGGTCTATGCCGCCGGCGAGGACCCGATCGAAGGAGCCAGCCGCGACGATCTGGTGGCGGGCCTGATCCGCCACGGCCACCGCCACGCCCGCGCCATCCTGAACGAGGACGATCTGGAACGCCTGGTGCGCGAACAGGCCCGCCCCGGCGACATGGTTGTCTGTCTGGGGGCCGGGACGATCAGCACCTGGGCCAATGGCCTGCCCGAGAGGTTGGAGAGCCAGTAGCCCTGGTTGGCAACCGCGCGTCGCTTCAAGTGCCTGTGACAGCGAGACTAATTGCCGCCTCGGAAACAATAAAGTTGGATTATTCGCGTTCTGCGCGTATTCTGTAGCCGCCGGACAACGATCCGGCCTAGTCGTAAAGACGTAAGGGGTACAATATGGCGCAGGAGCTCAAGCGCCGTATAGGGTTGGGTCTGTTGACCGCCTATGGCGTTGGCGTGATGGTCGGCGCAGGTATCTATGTGCTTGTCGGTGCCATTGCCGCGGATGCCGGGATCTGGGCGCCGCTTGCCTTCGTTCTGGCCGGTCTCATCGCTGCGCCCACTGCATTGAGCTATTCCGAGTTTTCCACCCGCCTGCCCGAGGCGGCGGGCGAGGCGGCCTATGTGGGCACTGGCCTGAGCAGTCAGGCGCTGGCGCTTTTGGTGGGTCTGGCGGTGGTGGCCGCCGGGACGGTGTCTGCCGGGGCGGTGCTGCGCGGTGGGGTGGGATACCTGACCCATGCCATCGATGTGAACGCGACGGTGGCAATACTGGTGCTGGGCGTCGCCCTGACTGCCGTTGCCGTGTTCGGCGTGCTGGAAAGCCTTGCGCTGGCCGCGATTTTTACCGTGATCGAGCTGACCGGTCTGGGGCTGGTCAGCTGGGCGGGGCTGAGCGGCGAGGCGTCTGCGGACTGGACAATGGCCGCGCCCCCGGTCTGGACCGGGATCGGGCTGGGAGGTGTGCTGGCCTTTTTCGCCTTCATCGGGTTCGAGGACATCGTCAACATGGCCGAAGAGGTGGACCGACCGGAACGGACCATGCCGCGCGCGATCCTGATTTCGCTGGCGATTACCTCGGTGATCTATTCGCTGGTCAGCTGGGCCGCGGTGCGGGCGGTGCCGCTGGCCGAGCTGTCCGCCTCGACCAGCCCGCTGGCGCTGGTCTGGCAGACCGCGCGTGGCGGGTCTGGCGAGTTTCTGTCGGCCATCGCGGTGTTCGCGGCGCTGAATGGGGTGCTGGCGCAGATCGTCATGGCCAGCCGGGTTCTGTTCGGACTTGGCAAGCGCAACCCGGCTTTGGGCGTCTTTCATCAGGCGCATCCCCGGCTGGGGACACCGGTGCTGGCCACCGTGCTGATCGGAGCCGTGGTGATCGGTGCCGCGCTGTACGTTCCCTTTGCGACGCTGGCAGAGACCACATCCGCGATTCTGCTGGGCGTTTTTGCTCTGGTCAACCTCGCGTTGATCGTCCAGAAGCGGCGCGAACCCGATGCCCGATTCCGCGTGCCGATGGCGGTTCCGGTGCTGGGCCTTGTCTTGTCTTTAAGCGCGCTTGCCGTCGCCATAGGAGGGATCGCATGAACCTGCTGGTCGTTCTTGCCATCGCCTGGGTCTTTGCCGCGACCGCCGTGGCGTTTCTGCCGATGCGCCGCCAGTATGCGCCGGGCGTCATCCTGCTGGCCGCTGCGCCGGTGCTGATCGCAGCCCTTTGGATTCATTACGGCTGGGTTCTGGGGCTTGCGGCGCTGGCGGGATTCCTGTCGATGTTCCGCAATCCGCTGATCTATTTCTGGCGCAGGTGGCGCGGTCTGGAACCGGAGGGGCGGAAATGACGATTTCCCTTACTCTAGCCTGCATCTGGGCCGTTGCGGCAAATGTACTCGCCTTGACTCCGAGCAAGGACAACCACTGGCGCAAGGCCTATGCCCTGATTGCCGTCGGCATCCCGCTTGTGGGGTATGTCACCTTTGAAAACGGCCCCTGGATCGGGTTGATCGTACTGGCCGCTGGCATGTCCATGCTGCGGTGGCCGGTGATCTACCTGACCCGCTGGGTGCGGATGAAGCTGCTGGGGCCGAAGGCGGCGAAGAAATAATTCGGAGACCTCGTCATGGGGAATATCGCTACTCTTGCCTATCTGCCGCTGATCGCGCTGGTAACCGGCCTTCTTGCCGGGTTCGTCGCGGGCCGCTGGATGGGATTTCGCAACCTGCTGTGGCTGATCGGCCTGACCTCGGCGGTGGCGCTTGGGCTGATCATCATGCTGACCACGGTCGGCACCGGCGAGGAGGAGCGCGCCTTTGCCCCCTTCGTCTGGCTGACCGGCGGCGTGCTGCCGTTCCTGTTCGCGGTGA
>NZ_JBXWRJ010000010.1:0-177738 GCF_059612845.1 Ruegeria sp. YKSE079
TACGCACCGCATCTTTGCGAAATTCGTCCGTTCTTCCATGTCCCATAGCTCGTCTCCTTTGTTGCAGTAAATGCTATCAAAGGAGCGGCATCAAACCGCGACAAGACCAATATCAGCACAGATGAGGGCAGCACAAAAGACCCGCCAAGGCCCGTTTCATTCCACCGCAAAATTTCGAGAGCCACGATAGATAGAAAGGCCATTGGCTGTCCCCCCGTGTGGGGGAGGCGCTTCTAAAGTTTCCGTTCAGCCCGCAAGACCTAATGCTGGTTGAAAGCGCCGCAGGAGTTCTCGACTCTTTTTCCACGCTACGTGGTGCGCTTCGCTAGCCGCCATTCCAGTTTTTCGAAAAAAAATGTTGGTGTAACGGCAGGAGGAAACGTTCCCGGGATCGACCGATAGGGTATACCCTACCGCACAAACCATGGGGTTGCCTGAAAGGTGTTCATAAGGGTTGACTTCTTCTTTCGAACACATCACTTATTCGAACAGAACTCTTTCGAACAGGTGACCCCATGACCAAGACTGTCCTTTATGCCCGCGTATCCACATCCGAACAGACCAGCGAACACCAGCTTGAGCAGGCGCAGAGAGCAGGGTTCAAGATAGACAAGGTGGTCACCGATCACGGCACCTCAGGGGTCAACACAAGGCTGTCCGAGAGAGAGAACGGCAAGCGGCTGTATGACATGCTCCGTGAAGGTGACACTCTGGTGGTCCGTTGGGTTGACCGCTTGGGGCGCAACTATGCAGATGTGACCGAGACCATCCGGCACTTCATGAAGGAAGGCGTGATCATCAAGACGGTAATCAATGGGCTGACCTTTGACGGGGCAACTCAAGACCCCATGCAGCAAGCCATACGGGACGCAATGATCGGCTTCATGGCGGCACAGGCAGAAGCACAGGCACAGGCCACGAAGGAAGCCCAGAGAGCGGGCATCGCTTTCCACAAGGCTAAGTCCCCCGAGAAGTTCAAAGGCCGCAAGCCCAGCTTTGACCGGGGTCAGTTCGAGGAGGTGATGACCTTGCTGGATGCTGGACAGGGTCACTCGTTCATCGCGAAGGCGACTGGATTAAGCCGCAATTCTGTCATTCGTATCGCTGCAGACCCATTGAAGGCGGAGGCATCACTGCTCCGATGGGGAATGTAGGGGGGGCACTTCTAGACGAACAAGGATTTGGGGGGACGTCTGATAGCCCAGAAGCGATAGCTGCCTTGGCACGGTGGGGGATGTAACTGATCGACACGCTTTTGCGATAAACCCACCCCCTATCCAAATAACCCACCCCCTAGCACTAGTAGATCGGCCCGAAGCGGCCTGTTTGTGCCTGTGTTTGGGTGGGTGCAGTCAATAGATTTCACCGCCCATCACAAGCGCGATTACCACAGCATGCAATAAGGAAAATGACATGCACGACAAAACACCGACCACCATTGATCACCGCCAAATTACCCTAGAGCCAGCCTTCAGGCACCGCTCAGGCCGCGATAGCGACACCCATCTGTCCGCACTCAGAAAGACCCTTAGAAATACCGGCAGGCTTGACCCCGTTCTGATCTGGCAGGAGGTGGACGCCAATGGCAGTCCTACAGGTCGCCTTGTGCTTCTTGACGGACATTATCGGGTTGCGGCCTACAGGGCCGAGCAGTTTGCCGGAAAGATCGAGGGCAATGGTATCCCAGCGATGCTACTCAAATGCGGTCGCGTGGACGCTCATCTGGCGGCCCTTACGGTGAATGCGAAGGACACTCTGCCACTGACTATGCAGGAGCGCCTGAATGCAGCCTGGGGGCTGACGCGAACATACCGCAAGGCCATCTCGAAGCCACGACTAGCCGAGGCCTCGGGTGTGTCGGAACGAACCATCGCCAACATGCGCACCCAGCTTCGAAGGTTCAAAGAAGCGAACGATACGCCAGATGGAAACTGGCTCATCGACCGGAGATATCCTATAAAAAATGAATACACCCCGCCAACCGACGAAGCTCGCAGGCACATGGTGGAAACCCTCGCGAACGCATTGAAGGCAGCTTTGAACGAAGTCCGAACCCGTGATGTCGAAATCATCGGGGACGCCCTTCAAGAAGCCCTAGGGTCACGCCAGTTTGCAACCATCGCGGACTACCTCGGGGCAGGTGATGCGGACGACGATGGTGGCACAGGGTGGATGGAACCGGATGAGTTCTCTGTAGAGCTTCCGAAGCAGGAAATTGCGGACCCGCTCTGGGAGAACTCTGAGGAGACAGTGAAAGCCCACTGAGTCCCCTAGCCGTGCAACCCTAGACCGTGCATTTTGCATGGTCTCAGTGCCAACAAAAACGCCCCTGTCGGCCAAACTGGCGGGGGTTCATTATTGGCAAAGACAGTACTGCCGCGATTTATCTCCATTTGTCGACCACGCACGTGTGTAGGCCTGCAGTAACCGCGCCAACGTCAGCCTGACTGATGCAATGAGCTTTCTGCGGCAAAGCAAAATGTGCTAGCTTTGTACAAGGGAACAACCTATCTGGCCTCATTGTTGTCTAAAAGCTTCTGTAGCCATGCGGCTTCTTTTCGAGATTTCGAAATGAAATCTGCCCTGTTCTTTGATGTCCAAGAAGTGCCATCTGGTCGTGTGACGCGAATTTCCGTGGATTTAGCAAAGAACCTACGGTCCAATCGCTGCACTAAGTATCCACTGTTTTGCAGTGCCAGTATGATCGCCTCATTTCTTGCTGCATCTGTTGCCTCAAGAAGGTTGTTAATTTCAACATCCCAGGACGCGACTTTTCTCGCTTGCGCCATCAGTTCCCTCTTTGGTGCTTCAACGGCTTCCCATGCCGCCAAGAGGTCTTTCAAGCGCCTGATGCGATGCGATACATACAGGGATTTTTCTTTCTTTTCGTCTCCGCGCGCCTCTTCAATCGATCTTGCATAAGCGACCGGGTCGAAGTCGTTGTTCAGAAATTCCTCTGCTACCAATTGATATAGTGCATCTTCTTGAAGGCGGTTTGATACCGACTGAATTTGGTCCAAAATTTTTTTGTCGCGGTAACTTAATCTGTCCACGGTTTCACCTCTGGAATTCTGGCCGTGCTTCTGACCTAACGAGAGCAACTTGGTTGTAATTTGAATTCAAGTCACCATAACTTCAACAGTTGTTGCGGCTACACCTAGGTCGCACCTAAGATGCAAGCCCAAGGACAACGCGAAGATAACAAACAAAGGCTCTCAAACGACAACCAAGAGTAACCTAAATGAAAGTTCTTGTAAGTTTGTTGCGGAAAACGGGAAACGTTATTGGTAGTGTATGGTCCACCATTGAGTGGCAACACCACTGAGATAAGAATAATATAAAATGAAAACAATTATTTATGGCGTTTTTCACATCCTATGCTTCCCCTCCTGCCGGGGTCGCCATTTCCCTTCTAGCAGAACTTGCAATTCCTGCCCTTCAAATGGTTGAGTGGCCGGATGAACGCAAAAGGCGGAGTAGAGCGTGGCTTGGCCATCGAATTCGGGAATTGACGACGAAAAACGCCGGGAATGGCGCGAGCGGTATGGCGAAAGCGACGCAGCGGCGGGGATCGAGACCACGGACGCGTTCGAGCCGTTTTCGCAGATCAACGACATGTTCACCCGCGCTTTCTGGGACGATACCGTGCGCAGCAAGCAGACGGACGGGTTCTTTGCCAGCTATCGGATGAAGGCCGCCTATCGCAAGGGTGACGGATTTCGGCAAAAGGATTTCGCGCTGCGCAACGCAAGCTGGCTGGTCTCGGATATCATCAGCAACCGCAGCGCCGAGGACGGCCGCCGCGAGGGATTTCAGGCCCCGATCGCCTATGACACTCCGGTGGCCGAAGCGCAGATCGAAATTGACGATCCGGCGCAGATGAGCGCCGAAATCAAACGGATCGCGCGGTTTTTCGGCGCCGATCTGGCGGGCATCACCGATATGGATGAGCGCTGGCTATATTCGTCGCGGGTCGATGTGCGCGATTTCTCCGAGGCCGAGAACACCTTGCCCGAAGGGTTGACCAGCGTGATCGTCCTGGGCCATCAGATGGACCGGGACCTGGTCGCCACCTATCCATCGGCGCTTGCCGGGGCGGCGACAGGCCGGGAATACTCGCACGAGGCGGCGATCGTGATCCAGCTTGCGGCCTATATCCGCAACATGGGGTACGAAGCGGTCGCCTCGATGAACGACACCGGGCTGGTCATTCCCTATGCGGTCAAGGCGGGGCTGGGCGAATACGCCCGCAACCAGATGGTCATCACGCCGGATTTCGGCCCCCGGCTACGGTTTTCAAAGATCTTCACCAACCTGCCCCTGTCGCATGACGCGCCAAGGCCGCTGGGGATCGAAGCGTTCTGCAACATCTGCACCCAATGCGCCGATGCCTGCCCGGTCAAGGCGCTGCCCTATGGGCCCAGAAACGTCAGCGCGACTGATGACAGATCGGCCATTCAGGGCGTGCGCAAGTGGACCTCTGATGCCAGGGCGTGTTTCGGGTATTGGGCCAAATTGCAATCCGATTGCGCCATCTGCATGCGGGTCTGCCCGTTCAATCGCGATTTCGGTCAAAAGCGCAACCGCTGGTGGTTGCGGCTGGCCATGTCACGCTTTCGCAAGCTTGCCTTGTGGCTGGACAAACGCAGCAGCCGGGCAGATCGGCTGAAACCCAGGGACTGGTGGGGGGGGCGGTGACAGGTAGCACCGAAATGGCGCGGGGATACAAACCCGTGTCGCAAATATCATTGAGTGCAACTGCGGCACAGCCGATGGTCGGCGCATCTGAAAACAGGATCAACACATCATGCTGCACGAAAAACCGGGTCTGATCGAAGCCGTTCGCGCGCGATTTGCGCATGTGGATGCCTGCCCGTTCCAAGGGCCGCGCATCTTTTTCGAGAACGCGGGCGGCGCGCTGACGCTGAACTCGGTAGTTGAAACCACGGCGAAATTCGCGGCCATCCCCGACAACCAGGGCCGGGACAACGTGGCCAGCCACGCGCTGGTCGACATCATCAACCGGGCCAAGTCGGACATGGCGACCCTGATGAATGCCTCGTCCGGGCAGTTCTTTGTCGGCGAAAGCGGTACCGAGCTGCTGTTTCGCATGATCCGCACCGCCTGCGTGAATGCGCCCAAAGGCAGCAAGGTTATTGGCAGCTCCATCGAACACCCCGCCAGCCGCAGTGCCGCGCGGCGCTGGGCGGATATTGCCGGGCTGGACTATGTGAACGTGCAGCATGACGATGACACCGGCATGGTCACGGCGGATCAGTACCTCGCACACCTGACACCCGATGTCTCGGTCGCCACCATCGTGCATGCCTCGCCCGTGACCGGCATGGGCATGGACGTCGCTGCCATTGCCTCGGCGATCCGCGATGTCGCGCCCGATTGCCTGATCGTCGTCGATGGCATCCAGCACGCGGCCCACGGCCAGCTTGATATCGACAGCTATGGCGTCGACGGCTACGCGATCTCGCCCTACAAGATGTTCTCGCGCCATGGCTACGGCGTGGCGTGGATATCTGACCGGCTGACGGCGCTGCCCCATGACATGCTGATCGACGCGCCCGCAACGGGGTGGGAATTCGGCACTCGCGATACCGGGTCATACGCCACCATGTCCGACGTGGTGGCCTATTTCGACTGGCTGGGCGGAGAGGTGTCGGACCAGACCGATCGCCGCGCCCGGATCGAGGCGGCGGGTCGCGCCATCCACGCCTATGAAACCCACCTGACCAATGCGATGATCAACGGCACCGGAAATCTTCCCGGCCTGCGCGACATGGATCACATCCACATCCTGGCAGGGGCGGACAACCCGGCGCGCGAGGGGCTGGTTTCGATCGTGGTCGAGGATGTGCCCTCGGCCGACGTGGTCACGCGGCTGAACGAACAAGGGATTCGCACCCATATCCGCAAGGCCGACCATTACAGCGGCAACGTTCTGACCCCGCTGGGCCTCAGCGATTGTATCCGCATCTCGCTGTGCCATTACAACACCGAACACGAGGTGGCGCAGTTGCTGGCGGTACTCAAGAACATCCGGGACTAGGGCCGGGATCGCGCAAGAATTTCTCCAACCCCTCTTGCGCGCGCCGTCCCTCTTGGCTACATCCCCCCTCACGGGTGATTAGCTCAGTTGGTAGAGCGCTTCGTTTACACCGAAGATGTCGGGAGTTCGAGTCTCTCATCACCCACCATCCCAACCCACAATGTATCAAGGACCTACGCGCCTAGAGCCTCTGGACTTATCAACCGGAATGATCCGAGCCAGTACCAACCTGATCTCAACCGATGTGGCCCCTTCGGCGGTTTCAGGCAATCGAGTTTGGGACGCGAAGGATCAAAATTCAGCCTGGATCGTGATCCGGAGCCGAAGTACCCCTGCTTGGGCGGTATTACCTGATCCTTGAGGCAGGCGCGCCGCCTCTGGCTGGCGCACCTTTCCTCGCCTGACAGAAAGCGGCTTCAAGCGGGGCAGGTCCTGTCAGCGATTGCGCCGAACTCACGCCTGTACCAACTGCCCAGCTCTGTGAATGGCTTCATTTCGTGCAGCTGCCGCAGTTGCCGGGCTGCCCTCTGTTGGCGCGACGTCCAGCCACTCGACATCCGTGATGCCGACAAAGCCGAGCCAGCCATCAAAATACGGACGAAAGAAATCAAAAGCGGCGGCAGGGGTGCCGATTGCATAATCGCCCCCACAAGCACGCAGGACGATGGCTTTCTTTCCGGTAAGCAGTCCAAGAAACTGGCCATCTTCAGTCACTTCAAAGGCGATACCAGGTTGGGTAATCACGTCCATGAACTGCTTCAGCCGATAAGGAACCATGAAATTCCACATCGGTGAACTAAAGACAATGATATCAGCTGTCTGAACACGAGCGGCCAGTTCTGTGACAGCCTTCCATGCTGCGGCCTCAGAATTGCTCATCTTGCCGTCAGTCTGACTGTGATGCTTGGCAGAAATCGCATCAGCCCCGAATTCGGGCAGATTTCCGTGCCACAAGTCCAAAGTGTCAATTTCACCCCCAGGATTCTGGGTATGCCACTTTTCGATGAATGCCTTGGCAACCGCAATCGAGTGAGACCGCTGTTTGCGGGGAGAGGCTTCGACGTACAGAATCTTTGTCATGAATAAGTCCTTCGCTTCGCAGGTGTATTCTGGAAGAACTGTAAATTGTTCAGAAATGGGGCAGTATTCGAAAAATTTGGCCAGGAGGTGTACATGTTTGAACAGATGAATTGGGACGATTTGAGATTCCTCAGAGCGGTCGCTCAAACAGGCAGCCTGTCAGGAGCAGCCCGGTCTCTTGGTTTGAGCCATCCGACGGTCTTGCGTCGTATCCAGCGCATGAAACAGCTATGGGCTGTCGACTTGCTGGAAAAGACACCAAGCGGCTATGTACCGACCGAACACGGGAACGCTTTGATCCGTCTCGCAGACGATATCGCCAGTCGGGTTGCGGCAATCGACCGGCAGATATATGGGCAAGAGCCGCACCTCGAAGGCACAGTCCGCATAACAACCACCGATACGCTGCACTTTAGCTTTCTGGCGCCGATGTTCCTGCAGTTGCGCAGGGCTTTTCCACTCATTGATCTAGAGATTACGGTTTCAAACCAGATGTATAATCTGGGCAGCCGGGATGCTGACATTGCCATTCGCCCCACAAACGCTCCACCAGAAACGCTCGTAGGCCGCAAAATGGGAAAAATCGGGTTTGCAGTGTACCTGCACCGGGATCTCGCAGTGGCGCAAGGCACAACGAAGCGTTTTGATGGTCTGGACTGGATTGGCATAGACAACAGCCTGTCCCACTTGCCGCAGGAAAACTGGATGCGCCGCCACAACTTCGACAAAACGGTGCACCTGAGGGTCAATTCAATCCAATCGGTTCTCCACTACATCCGGTTAGGGGGAGGACCCGGAATTGTAGCATGCTTCATGGGTGACAAAGTCGAGGATTTGGTACAGGTCAGCCCCAGGATCAAGGAGTTGGAAACCGACTTGTGGGTACTGGTTCACCCGGATGTAAGAAACGCAGTTCGTATTCGCGCGGTGCTCGATCAGATCTATGCATTCCTCTCTCGTCACCGCGTCACTCTGGAAGGTACAGACGGAGACCAGGCGCATAGATTACTGGGCACCGTTTGACCAACGTGCCCCTCAAGTTGGCCTCTGTATGGAGGGCGTTTTACAGCCTCCCTGTTTGGGAGGTGAATGACGCAGGGCAAATCTGTGGTTTTGGTTGGGTTTGATGTTTCGAATGACACCATTTCGGTTTCCGTGGCCGAAGATGCGCTGACCGAACGGAGCGGCAACGCCATAATTCGCGGCCTGCCCAAACGGCTGTCGTCGGCCACTTGGAAACAGATCGCGGTACTGGCGGCGAAACCGGAATCGCCGACAGTGCCTTGAGCGGTCCCGAGACCCGAAAACCGCGCAGATTCGGGCGACGGTTGCGCCACCATCGTTATCCTGCCTTGAACCCTTGCGCCCGCCCGTATAGGAAAATTCCTGCGCGCATAGGAGGGGCTTAGATGCAGGACGACCCGAAAACTCTTGTCTCCACCGGCTGGCTGGCCGCACATTTGAAAGACCCGGATTTGCGGATACTCGACGGGTCTTGGTACCTGCCGCAGCAGGGGCGCGACGCCAAGGCGGAATATGACGCCGCCCACATTCCCGGCGCGCGGTTCTTCGATATCGACGATATCGCCGATCACCGCTCTGATCTGCCGCACATGGTGCCGCCGGTCGAGAAATTCATGTCGCGCCTGCGGGCGATGGGCGTGGGCGACGGCCATCAGGTGGTGGTTTATGATGGTGCCGGCCTGATGTCGGCGGCGCGGGTCTGGTGGTTGTTCCGGCTGATGGGGCAGGACAACATCGCCGTGCTTGATGGCGGCTTGCCCAAGTGGCAGGCCGAGGGCCACGAGATCGAGGATCTGCCCCCCGTCATCCGTGACCGGCACATGACCGTCCGGGTGCAGAACCATCTGGTGCGCGATGTGACACAGGTCTCGGCCGCCGCCAAGCTGCGCGATCACGAAATCATCGACGCCCGCTCGGCAGGCCGCTTTTCCGGATCCGAGGCCGAGCCGCGCGAAGGGTTGCGGTCGGGCCACATTCCCGGCTCGCGCAATGTGCCGTTCGGCAACTTGCTGAACAAGGATGCCACGATGAAATCGCCCGATGACTGCCGCGCGGTGTTCGAAGCCGCCGGGGTGGACCTGTCGAAACCGGCGATCACCACCTGCGGCTCAGGTGTTACCGCCGCCATTCTCAGCCTCGCGCTCGAGCGCATGGGCAAGAAAGATCACTCGCTTTATGACGGCTCCTGGGCTGAATGGGGTGCCTTCCCGACCCTGCCCGTCGCAACCGGAGAGAACTGATGTTCGAAAATCTCAAGGCGCAGCCCGCCGACAAGATCCTCATGCTGATGCAGATGTATCGTGACGACCCGCGCGATGACAAAATTGATCTGGGCGTGGGCGTCTACAAGAATGCCGATGGTGTCACCCCCGTCATGCGTGCGGTCAAAGCAGCCGAACAGCGTATCTGGGAACAGCAGGAAACCAAGGCCTATACCGGGCTTGCGGGCGACCCGGCGTTTTCGGATGCAATGATCGGGCTGGTTTTGGGCGGCGCGGTGCCGCGTGCCAACGTGGCGGCGGTGGCGACACCAGGCGGAACCGGGGCCTGCCGTCAGGCGTTCGAGATGGTCCGCATGGCCAACCCTTCGGCACGCGTGTTCGTGTCGAACCCCACTTGGCCGAACCACCTGTCGATCCTGAACTATCTGGGCATCGAAACGGTCCAGTACCGCTATTTCGACAACGATACCCGGGGTGTCGATTTCGACGGCATGATGGACGACCTGAAAACCGCCAGTGCGGGTGATGTGGTTCTGCTGCACGGTTGCTGCCACAACCCGACCGGCGCCAACCTGAACCTTGTGCAGTGGCAAGAGGTGGTGAACCTCATCAACGAGCGTGGCCTCATCGCCATGATCGACATCGCCTATCAGGGATTTGGCGACGGTTTGGAGGAAGACGGCAAGGCAACGCGTCTTGTGGCATCTTCGGTCAAGGAATGCCTGATCGCGGCGTCGTGCTCCAAGAATTTCGGCGTCTATCGCGAGCGTACCGGCCTGTTGATGGCGATCAGCGCCGATGCCGGTCAGACCGCGCTCAATCAGGGCACGTTGGCCTTCCTGAACCGCCAGAACTATTCCTTCCCGCCGGATCATGGCGCGCGGGTGGTATCCACCATCCTGCAGGACGACGCATTGCGCGCCGACTGGGCGGCCGAACTGGAAGAGGTGCGCCTGTCGATGCTGGACCTGCGTCGGCAACTGGCTGATGAATTGCAACGCCTGACCGGCTCTGACCGCTTCGGTTTCATCGCCCAGCACCGTGGCATGTTCTCGCGCCTTGGCGCCGCGCCCGAACTGGTCGAGAAGATGCGGGTCGAGCATGGCATCTACATGGTCGGTGACAGCCGTCTGAACATTGCCGGGCTGAACGCGACGACCGTGCCAATTCTGGCAAAAGCCATCGTTGACGCCGGGGTCTGACTCGATCAGTCGCCGCGCCTCGGTCAATCGGGGCGCGGTGGTGTCTTTACAAACCGCATGCCGCCATCGGCAACCGCGAACGGTTCGCCTCCTGCCGTCAGGACCGCGCGGTCCTTCATCTCGCCAAAATCGAACATTGCGTTCAGGATGACATCCGTCCGGCCCTGATATTCCTCCGGGCGATAAATGCAGATCCCCATCCGGTCATCGAGCCGCCTGTAGGTATATCGCGCCTCGCCAACCAGTTTGCCGGCCGCCGTCACATAACAGGTCGTCTCTGTCTCATAACTGACCGTATGCGTGGACAGATCGGCAAAATCGCCGGTGCCCGAATGATGAACGCCAGTCCATTCGAGACTGGTGCCGACCAGTGTGTCCGGTGCTGTCGCCATCAGGCCCTCCGGTTCATCCGTGTTGACACCAAGCCTAGGCGATCAAAGCCCGCAACGCAAAACGCCCCGGTTGGGTCCGGGGCGTTTGTGCAAAAGCCAATCAGGTCAACCCTTGGAAAACTCCGGATAGGCCTCCATCCCCAGTTCTGCCATGTCGAGTCCGTTGATCTCTTCTTCTTCACCCACACGCAGGCCTACGGTCATCTTCAGGATCGTGAACAACGCATAGCTGACGACAAAGACAAACAGGCCGATGGCACCAAAGCCGATGATCTGTTTGGCAAAGGACGCATCGCCATTGGTCCAGGCCACAATGAAAGTGCCCCAGAAGCCTGCAATCAGGTGAACCGGAATTGCGCCCACCACGTCGTCTATCCGGGCCCGGTCCAGCATCGGAACGGCAAAGACCACAATCACACCGCCGACGCCGCCGATGATCAGCGACTGGAACAGCGTGGGGGCCAGTGGCTCGGCGGTGATCGACACCAGCCCGGCCAGCGCGCCGTTCAGGGTCATCGTCAGGTCGACCTTGCCGAACATCACCTGCGTCAGGATCAGCGTTGCAACCGCACCGGCAGCAGCGGCCATGTTGGTGTTGGCAAAGATCTGCGCCACCGCGTCGGCATCCTCAAGCGTACCCATCGCCAATTGCGAACCGCCGTTGAAACCGAACCAGCCCAGCCACAGGATGAAGGTGCCCAACGTCGCCAGCGCCAGGTTCGAGCCGGGCATCGGCACCACCTTGCCATCCTTGTTGTACTTGCCGATGCGCGGCCCCAGCACCAGCGCGCCTGCCAAGGCGGCGAACCCGCCCGCCGCGTGAACCAGCGTCGAGCCGGCGAAATCGGAAAAACCCATTTGGCTCAGCCAGCCGCCGCCCCACTGCCACGAGGCCTCGATCGGATAGATGATACCAGTGAGCACCACGACAAACAGCAGGAATGGCCACAGCTTGACCCGCTCGGCCATCGTTCCGGACACGATCGAGGCGGTGGTGGCGCAGAACATCAGCTGAAAGAAGAAATCCGAGGCGTTGGAATACCCGCCCGCGTCGATGTCGGTCTTGATGTCCTTGGGGGCGATCGTGCCAAACACGCCCTCGATGATCCAGTTGCCGTCGCCCGGATACATGATGTTATAGCCGACCAGCCAGAACATGATCGCCGCCAACGAAAACAGCGCGATGTTCTTGGTCAGCTGCATGGTCACGTTTTTTGACCGTACCAGCCCGGCTTCGAGCATGGCGAAACCCGCGGCCATCCAGAACACCAGAAACCCGCCGACCAGAAACAGCAGTGAATTCAGGATGAATTGCGTTTGCGCGGCGGCCTCGCCCGAGGCGGCCTCTTGCGCCAGTCCCGTTTGCGGCAATGCGGCGACGGCAACTGCCGGGATTAAAGTCTTGATCACGTTCATTTTGAAGTCCTCAAAGGGGGTTGCCGCGCTTACAGCGCGTCCGCGTCGATTTCGCCGGTGCGCACGCGCATCGCCTGTTCGACGTCCAGTACGAAAATCTTTCCGTCACCGATCTTGCCGGTCTTGGCGGTGGACGAGATCGTGGTTACGATCTGTTCAACCATTTCTGCCGGCACCACGATTTCCAGCTTGATCTTGGGCACGAAGTTCACGGCGTATTCCGCGCCCCGATAGATTTCGGTGTGTCCGGATTGTGAGCCAAAGCCTTTGATCTCGGTCACCATCATGCCGCGCACACCCACGCCGGTGAGGGCTTCGCGCACCTCTTCCAGCTTGAATGGCTTGATTGTCGCAATGATCAGTTTCACGTCTTTCCCCTTGATAGCGCCGGCCCACCCGGCATTTCGCACCTGCAGAAAAACTTCTGAATCGTTGGCGGGGAACGGAATTGGGGCGTGTAACGGAACCAAAACCGCGAGATATCGCACAATTTTTGCACAAAACGACACTTGTGATGAAAAAAGCGGCGAAAAGATGAAGGAAATTTAAGGAAATTCGCACCTCTACATGGGCGGCTGGGCAGGGTATTGTCCGGCAAAAGCAAAGATCGGGCAGATTTGAGCATGACTGACTCCAAGCGCCGCAGGCCGACATTGGTGGCCGACAAGCGATACCCGTCCGGGGGTAAGAAAAAGGCGCCGTCGAAATCGACTGCAAAGAAGGCGGCGCCGAAAAAGGCCGCGGCCCGAAAGGCGTTGCGCAAGACTACGCGCCGGACGCCCAGGAAAACGCGCGGCGGCATCATCGGGCTGTTCCAGCGGCTGTTCCGTTGGATGTTCCGCCTGATCTGGGGGATTACCTGGCGTGTCGGAGCGATCGTGGCCCTGCTTGTCGCCCTGGCGGTTGGTCTTGTCTACACGACGTTGCCCGAGGCCGACACCGTGCTTGACGGCCGTGCGCGCGGGTCGGTCACCATGCTGGATCGTGACGGCAATGTTTATGCCTGGCGCGGCGATCAGTTCGGCGGGGTTGTCACCGCCAATACGGTTTCGCCGCACCTCAAGAACGCGGTTGTCGCTACCGAGGACAAGCGGTTCTATCGCCACATCGGCGTCAGCCCGCGTGGCGTGGCAAGTGCGGTGCGCATCAACCTCAGCGAGGGGCGAGGCCCGCTGTCGGGGCATGGCGGTTCGACGATCACCCAACAAACGGCCAAGCTGTTGTGTCTTGGCGTTCCGTATGTTTCCGCCGAGTGGGAGTCGGAGGCCGCCTATGAGGCCGACTGCCGCCAGGGGTCGCTGTGGCGAAAAATGAAAGAAGCCATCTATGCCATGGCAATGGAGGTCAAGTATACCAAGGACGAAATCCTGACCATCTACCTCAACCGGGCCTTCCTTGGTGCGGGTGCGCGCGGGTTCGAGGCGGCAAGCCAGCGCTATTTCGGCATATCCGCCGCCGAGGTCAGCCCCGCCGAAGCGGCGATGCTGGCCGGACTTCTGGTCGCGCCGACCCGCTATGCGCCGACCAACGATCTGGAACGGTCCCAGAACCGCGCCCGGCTGGTCATCAGCCTGATGGAGGATCAGGGCTATCTCTCCGGTACCGAGGCGGACTGGGCGCGGGACAACCCGGCGGAACTTTCCGATGCCGCCGAGGCGCGTGCAGGCGGGTATTTCGCCGATTGGGTCATGGCCAGCGGTCCCGAATATTTCACCCGCAACACGACCGAGGATGTGGTGATCAAGACCACGCTGGACCAGCGCATTCAGACCTCGGCCGAAGAGGCGCTCAAATTCGTCTTCCAGGAAAAGATCAAGGAAGGGTCCAAGGCACAGGCGGCGATTGTGGTTATGTCCTCGGACGGTGCTGTTCGGGCGATGGTCGGCGGACGCAAGACCAAGGTCTCGGGCGCCTTCAACCGCGCCACGCAGGCGCTGCGCCAGACCGGATCGTCCTTCAAGCCCTTCGTTTACGCCACGGCTCTGGAACTGGGCTATTCACCGCTCGATACCGTGATGGATGAACCCTATTGCATTGACATTCCCGGTTCGGGCCAATGGTGCCCCAAGAACTACACCAACAAGCATTACGGGCGGGTGACGCTGGCCGCTGCGCTCAAGGACTCGCTGAACGTCCCCGCCGTCAAGGTGGCCGAGGTCGCCGGGCTTGACAACGTCCGGCGCGTCGCCAGCGAGTTCGGCATCGAAAGCGATCTGGCCGCTGGCCCTGCGCTGGCTTTGGGCGCGTCGGAAAGCACCCTGATCGAAATGGTGGGGGCCTATGCGGGCATCTTGAACGGTGGTTCCTCGGTCGAACCTTACGGGCTGACCGAACTCAAGCTTATTGGCGACGACCAACCGATGATGGCCACCACCTCGGGTATCGGCGAGCGGGTCATCCGCGAGGATGCCGCGCGCCAGTTGATCTGGATGATGGAAAAGGTCGTTTCCGAAGGATCGGGCAAACGGGCGGCGCTGCCCGGTTGGCAGGTGGCGGGCAAGACGGGCACAACACAGGCCGCCCGCGATGCCTGGTTCATCGGCTTCACCGCGGATTACGTGACCGGCGTCTGGATGGGCTATGACGACAACACACCCCTGTCCGGCACCACTGGCGGCGGCCTGCCTGCCGAGATCTGGCACGAAACCATGGTGCGCGTGACCGAAGGCATGACACCGTCCCCGCTGCCGATGATGGTCCCCAAGCAACCCACCCGCACCGAACAGCCCAAGCAGCAGAAGCGGCGGAACAACACGATCGGAAACGCGGTTGACAATTTCTTCAAGGATCTGTTCGGCAGAAACTGAGCGGCGCAAACCGCGCTTGATTGACAGTGCGGCCAAAGGCAAGCTCGTCTGGCCGAAACGACCCAGAGGAGGGCCAAGTCATGCGTCGCAACGAGTTGACGGAACGCTTTCGTGCCCTGCATGTGCCGGGCCAGCCATTGGTGATGCCGAACCCCTGGGATCTGGGTTCTGCCAAGGTGATGGCGCGGCTGGGGGCGCAAGCTCTGGCCACGACATCTTCGGGGTATGGGTTCACACTGGGCCTGACCGATGGGGGGCAGATGACACGCGACATGGCCCTGCAACACGCCGCCGCCGTCTGTGCAGCCGTCGACGTGCCGGTGAATGGCGATTTCGAGAACGGATTCGGCGATACTCCGGAAACCGTGGCCGAAACCGTGCGGCTGGCCGCCGAGGCTGGGCTGGCCGGTGTCTCGATCGAGGATACCGCGCTGCCGGGGTCCGGCTCTTATCCGTTCGACCTGGCGTTGGCCCGGATCGAGGCGGCAGTTGCAGCAGCACGAGAGGTTGGCATCGTGCTGACCGCCCGTGCCGATGGCTGGCTTTGCAAAAGCTATGATCAGGCCGAGGCCCTGCGCCGCTGTCAGGCTTTCGCCCGCGCGGGCGCCGATGTGATCTATGCACCGCTGGTCGATGCCGACACCACCCGCGCTATGGCCGCCACCGGAACGCCGGTTAACCTGTTGGCCGCGGGCACGATGCGTGATCTGACGCTCGACCAGATGGGCACGTTGGGCGCGGCCCGCATCTCCATCGGCGGTGGATTGGCGCGGGTCACGCAGCAGGTGCTCCTCGACGGCACCCGCGCCATGCTGGAACAGGGCGACTTCACCATCCTCAACGGCGCTGCGAACACGGCCGAGGTCGATGCACTGCTGAACGGCTGAGCTGCATCCAGAGAAAACTCCGCATACCATCAGGCGCGCGGGGTCTCGGGCTTTTCGGATTGGAATGGACCGTGTTGCACGAATAGTGGTTGGGCCGCATTTGCGCCTTTCCCCTGTTCGTTATGCGACACGTTCACAGGTCGCGCGACCGAGATGGGTCATGCGGTTGAAAGCTTTGACAGCGATCCGGGTTTCGGTTGTCCGAGTCTCCATTTTGCGACTGCGCAGGTTGGGGCCGAGGAACTGACCTATGGCCTTCCGGTTGATGATCACCACCGCCATTTCGGCGGCGGCCAGACCCAGGTGACCATCGACCTGCCACCGGGGGACCACACCCTGCAACTGGTGCTAGGCGACCACTCTCACGTCCCCCACGCCACCCCGATCATGTCCGAGGTCATCACCATCACGGTCGAATAACCGGTAGAATCGCCAGCTTTCCTTGACGCAGGGAATGCCCGGTTCCAAACAACGCATCCGGGCTTTGCCCTGACCTCTCCGGCGCATGGATAAGTGAGGTTCCGGTGTGCGGGACCTTGCTGCTATATGGAATGTTCCCTCAAGATCCTATAGTGGGCTCCAATTCGAGTACTTTTTACCTGCTGCAAGTTTTGCAGCCCTCACGATCTGCGGATCGGACGAATGGATGCATTCTTCGACGAATTTTGAAACATTGTCGCCAGTCCAACCGGGAGCAGCGGCGAGAGGCCAAATACGAATCGGATCATCTTGAGCTCGGCGACTAACGAAATTCAAAATCCGATCAATGTCATCATCAACAGGGACCATTTTGAGCATTGCCATGCCTCTGAATGCACCATCAATCAGCATGTCATTCCCAGATTTCAAGATATCCATAATCGGTGCACCGTCCTTCGATGACTCTGATTTCAAACGAACAATAGCGTCCCCGATACCAACATAGATCATAGTCGCATCAAGGGGACGAGCAGCGAATTCAGTCAAAAACTCCAGCGCATCAATATGCCGACATTCACCTAACGCCATGACAAGCTGATACTGCGTTTCCCACGTTCTTGGGTCTTCAACTTCTTTGCGGAGCGCCTCCAGTAAGTCAGGACCGGCTGCCGGGTCGCCACGTTTGCGTAGTCTTTTAGCGGCCGATCTGCGCTTAGGTGAACGGGTATGCTTTAACAATTCCAAGTCTTCTGCAAGTGTCGACATAACAGGCCTCAAATCAATAGAACTCAGAGATGATATGTCCCAGCCCAATGTCTGCCAAGGGCTCAAAGCAGGCCTTCTTCCTTCAACAGCTCGACCATATTCGCCTCCGGTCTCGGCCCGATATGGCTGATGACCTCGCGGGCACAGACATTGCCGATCCTGGCGCAGGTCTCGAAATCGCGCCCCGTGGCCATGCCGTACAGGAAACCCGCTGCAAACTGGTCACCGGCGCCGGTTGCGTCTACCGGGACAACCTTATTGACCGGCACGTCGATGCGCTGGGTGCCGTCCATTACCGTCACACCGTCGCCCGAACGGGTGCACACCACCAGGGGACAGATGCCCGAGGTCAGCATCAGCGCGTCGTCCAGATGGTCGCTTTCGAACAGCGACTGGATTTCGGCCTCGTTGCCGATCACAAAATCCAGGTCGTGCTGGATCAGCGACAGGAAATCGGCGCGGTGTCGGTCGACGCAGAACGGATCGGAAATCGCAATTCCCGCCTTGCCGCCCGCCGCGCGGGTGGCCCGCGCCGCCTCGCGAAAGGCCGATTTTCCGGCATCGTGGTCAAACAGGTAACCTTCAAGGAACATCAGCTTGGCGTTGCCCGTCACCTGCTCCGGAACATCGGTCGAACTTAACGTGGTCGAGATGCCCAGATAGGTGTTCATCGACCGCTCGCCGTCGGGTGAAACAAAGATCATCGACCGCGAGGTCGCCAGATCGCCCGCCACCGGCGGATTGACGAAATCGACGCCGTCCTCATTCATGGCGTCGGCATAGAAATGACCCAGCGCATCGTCGCGCACGCGCCCGATGAAGGCCGCGTCAAGCCCCAGCGCGCCGGCGCCGGCGATGGTGTTTGCCACCGATCCGCCGGGCGTCTGCACCCGGTTTTCCATCGCCGCATACAGCACCTCGCCCCGGTCCTGCTCGATCAGCTGCATGATGCCCTTCTCGATCCCCATCAGGTCGAGAAAGACGTCATCGGATTGCGAGATGACATCGACAACTGCATTGCCGATACCGACGATATCGTAGGTCTTCATAGGGTCTTGTCCTCGAATTGGCACAGGTCGCGGATGATGCAGGTGCCGCACATCGGCTTGCGCGCCTTGCAGTGATAGCGGCCATGCAGGATCAGCCAGTGATGTGCGTGTTGCTGAAAGTCGACGGGGATGTTGTCCTCAATGGCGCGCTCGACCGCATCCACATCCTTTCCGGGGCAGATGCCGCTGCGGTTGCCGACCCGGAAGATGTGGGTATCGACCGCCTGCGCCGGATAGTGCCACCACATGTTCAGCACCACATTGGCGGTCTTGCGCCCCACACCCGGCAGCGATTGCAGCGCCGCACGCGAATTGGGCACCTCGCCGCCATACTCCTCGACCAGAATACGGCTGAGCTTGATCACGTTCTTGGCCTTCTGGCGGAACAGGCCGATGGTCTTGATATGCTCGGTCAGACCCTCTTCGCCCAGATCCAGCATCTTTTGCGGTGTGTCCGCGATCCGGAACAGCGCGCGGGTGGCCTTGTTGACACCTGCATCGGTGGCCTGCGCACTCAGCGCCACGGCGACGACAAGAGTATAGGCGTTCACATGCTCCAGCTCGCCCTTGGGTTCGGGGTCGGCTGCATGGAAGCGGGTAAAGATCTCGTGGATCGTGTGATAATCGAGTTGCTTTGCCATCCCGCCCGGTATGCCGTCCGCGCTTCGGTCGCACAAGTGCAAAGAGGCACCGGTTCAGCGGTTTGTACAATTCGGACAACCACCCTCTGGGAACAGGTACATTTCGCACGATTCGGGTCGCTGCCTATGGGAATGCGGGATAGGTTAAGAAAAAGAAATGAGGTGCGCGATGAATGTCCAGACCACCGAAACCGGCTATCACTACAACGTCATGCGGCGGGCAATCGATCTGATTGATCAGGGCGGAGAAACCCTGTCACTTGACGAACTTGCAAGTCAGATGAACATGAGCCCCGCACATTTCCAACGCCTGTTCTCGCGCTGGACCGGGGTGTCGCCAAAGCGATATCAGCAGTACCTGACACTTGGTCACGCCAAGGCTTTGCTGCACGAACGGTTCACCACCCTGGAAACCGCGCACAATGTGGGCCTTTCGGGCAGCGGGCGGTTACATGATCTTTTCCTCCGGTGGGAGTCCATGAGCCCCGGCGAGTACGCGCGAAAAGGCGAGGGGCTCTGCATCTATTGGGGGTGGTTCGAAAGCCCCTTTGGCCCCGCATTGGTGATGGGAACAAGCAAGGGAATCTGCGGTATAGGCTTTGCGGCCGAGACGGGTGAAGAGGCGGCGATGGACGATCTGGTTTCTCGGTGGCCAAAGGCCGAATTCGTCGAGGAACCCACGCGCTTGCGAGCATGGGTACAAAGCGCCTTTGGCGCAGAACGCGAAGGGGCGGAACCGACGCCGCTCTATCTGATTGGTGCGCCTTTGCAGATCAAGGTTTGGGAAGCCTTGCTGCAAATTCCGACCGGGCATGTCTCCACCTATTCCGAAATCGCCGGTTCCATTGGCGTGCCACAAGCCGTCCGTGCAGTTGGTACCGCCGTGGGACGAAACCCGATCAGTTGGTTGATCCCATGTCACCGGGCCTTGCGAAAATCCGGCGGATTGGGCGGATATCATTGGGGGCTGCCGGTGAAACGGGCAATGCTGGCCTATGAAGGCGCGCGCGCTGACGCATGAACATGTCCAACGTCAATCGCGTTTTCCAAGATTAAGGAATCCGCGACTGATACCGAAAATTCGGTGATCGGAGGAATATTGCCGAAAAGACTCCCAATATTATTAAAGAGTTGCGAGAAAGCTGAATATGGATGTTACTTTTCTTGTTGAGGTAACCCCAAAGGGTCAACGAGGAGAAATACACATGCCAAACAAGCCAGATTTGCCGAACAACGTGGATTTTGATCCATTCGAATTCGCCACCGAGGCCCATCCGGGATGCAGCTGGGGCGAGTTGACGAGTGACGCCATCGAGGATGGTTTTGACCAGGGGGCGCACGCATCGGACCCCAGCGGTGACGGTGTCGGGCCTGAAGAGCGCGTTGGTCTGGCCAATGTGATCGAACAGGGCAACCTGCACGCGACCTGTGAGTTTATCGACGGATTGAACGACATAGCCTGACTTCTTCGGATAGGTACGGTTACTAGACAAAAAACACCCACGTTCGTTGAGCTGTGGGGGTGAACGTGCAGTTTCCATTGGTTGGGCGAGGAATCGCCGATCTCGCCCGATTGTTGCTTGAGCTTGCGATTGCAGGCCGTGATATACTGCGGCAAACAACGCAATCCCGAAGTTGGGGTCTTGAGCAGAAGGTGATTCCATGACGATTTCCAGATTTGTCCTTGCGACCGCGCTGAGTTCTGCTGTGGTCCTGAGCGCATGTACCGATCCGCTTACCCGCAGCACGCAGACTGATCCGAACCAGAACACAAAACAGGGCGCTCTGATTGGTGGCCTGTTGGGCGCCGGGATCGGGGCGATTGCCAACGACTCCGATCCGGGCCTTGGTGCATTGGCCGGTGCTGCCATCGGTGCCGCTGCCGGTGGGGCGATCGGCAACGAGTTGGACAGGCAAGCCGCCGAACTGCGTCAGCAGCTTGCAAATGACGGGATCACGATCACGAATGCGGGTGACCGCCTGATCGTCTCGGTTCCCAACGACATCACCTTTGACACCGACAGCGCCACCGTGCGGCCGGCCTTGCGGTCGGACTTGCAGAAAGTCGCGCAGAACCTTGTGCGTTACCCCAAGTCGAACGTGCAGGTCATCGGCCATACCGACAGCGATGGCGATGCGGCCTATAACCAGGGACTTTCCGTGCGCCGGGCGAATTCCGTTGCCGATATCCTGCAGGCCGGCGGTGTGAGCTATAACCGGATCACCCCCATAGGGCAGGGCGAAAACAACCCGATTGCGTCGAACCTCACTCCGCAAGGCAAGGCGCAGAACCGCCGCGTTGAGATCGTGATCGTGCCGACGCGCGCTGGGTGAAGTCCGGAAAAAAGTATCTGAAATGGGGGGCTGCCAATGGCGGCCCTTCTTGCTTGCGCACATTGACTGCGCGTCAGGTGGGGTTTGGTTGATCGCCGTCAGTGGCTAGGTAATGCAAAACCAACGAAAGGGCTTTCGATCATGTCAAGACCTACCCTGCTTGGCCTCTCTGGCTCGTTGCGGAAAGAGGCTACGAACCGCAAGCTCATGCGCGAGGCAGCAAGGCTGTTCGGGCCGTGTACATTCGTCGAGGCGGATCTGAACCTGCCGCTCTACAACGGTGATGACGAAAAGGCGGACGGCATTCCCGATGCGGTCCAAAAGCTGGCCGATCAGATCGTGCAGGCCGATGCGGTGGTGATCTCGACGCCAGAGTATAACAAAGGCCCCTCTGGTGCTCTCAAGAACGCCTTGGACTGGGTCAGCCGGACTGACGGCAAGCCCTGGGCCGACAAGCCGGTTGCGGTGATGTCGGCGGCGGCTGGTCGGGCCGGAGGCGAACGCGCCCAGATGATCCTGCGCGCCTTCATGGTGCCGTTTCAGACCCGAATGCTGCAAGGTCCTGAGGTGCATCTTGCGAACAGTTCCGCCGAGTTCGACGAAGCAGGACGCCTCTCCAGCGAACACTATACAAGGACTTTGCAGATACTGATGCAGAAACTGCGGGTCGAAGCTGGCCATTGACTTGCCCGGAGCGGCGGGGCTGTTAGTGTCGGCGGCATGGATCAGGATGTTTCGCAGGAAATCCAACGGGATGTAATGGACCCGGCCCGCGCTGCCGCGTTCGAGGTGGCACTGGGGCGAGTTCCTGTGATCGGTGCAGGATCGCCTTTGCCCCCGTTCTTTCACCAGCTTTATTTCTGGACACCGCGCCCGCCTGAATACCTGGGCCGTGACGGGCATCCAAAAGTTGGCGGCGGGCTGATCCCTGATATGGGCTTGCCGCGCAGGATGTGGGCCGGCGGGCGCTTGCGGTTTTCAAGCCCGCTTCGTGCAGGTCTCCCGGCGGAACGGCGGTCGGTACTGGAAAGCGCGACCTCGAAGACAGGTCGTACTGGTCCCTTGGCTTTCGTGACGCTCAGGCATGAAATCTGGCAGCAGGACAGCCTGCGCCTGACCGAGTGGCAGGATCTGGTCTATCGCGAAGACCCGAACCCGGATGCACCGCGCCCACACCCGCCCGAGGCCCGTAGGGACGAGACCGACAGGCGCGAGGTCGGGTTCGATTCCACGCTGCTATTCAGGTATTCTGCGCTGACCTTCAATGGGCACCGGATACATTACGATTTGGACTATGCCCGCGACGTCGAAGGGTATGTGGGACTGGTGGTGCACGGTCCCTTGCTGGCGCAGCACCTTATGTTGTTGGCCGAAGAAGTGATTGGCCCCCTGACCGGTTTTTCCTTTCGCGCCTCCTCGCCGCTGATGCATTTCGAGCGCGCAGAGCTGTGCCGGAGCGGGGACGACCTTTGGGTGCGCGGCCCGGATGGCCGCGAATGTATGCGGGCGACGGCCGAGACCTGATCAGTCAGCCAACGACCTTGCACATGGTGATCGACGTGGGGCTGGAATAGCCGGGATGGGCGGTCTCTCCGGTTTTGACAAAGCCGAGACGCGTGAACGCGATGTGGTTTTCGACCAGTTCGACCCGAGTCTGCAGTTCCAGTGTCGGCAGGCCGTGCACCACCGCGCGTCTCACGGCCAGGGTCACCAACTGCCGGGCCAGTCCGGCACCGCGTTTGTTTTCGGACACTGCCAGTTTGCCGAGGTAAAGCCGATCGGACTTGGGCGTCAGAAATACGACCGCATGTGGGGGTCTTCCGATGGTCCAGATTTCACCCTCGGTGGCTTGCTGGCGTATACTCGCTTGGGTCAGGCGGTGCACCGAGGATGGCGGATCGATCCGGCCTTCCATGAAAGCAAAGCATTCGCTGATCAGCGACAGGATTTGCGGGATAGATGGGTCATCCGGTCCAACTCGCCGCGGATTCTGGTCAGTTCCGCTCACAAGGACGCCTCGGGTCGGAAGTCATCGGGAATGTTGTTTTGATCCTCGAGGATCAGATCGGCCATCACCTCGGCCACTTTCGGGGCCATGCCAAAGCCGATCTTGAACCCGCCATTGGCAATGAACTGGCCCTTGTGCAGCGGGTGTTGCCCCAATATCGGCGCGCGGCTTTTGCTGCGAGGGCGGACCCCGGCCCAGCGGTCGATCACCTCGGCCCCATGCAGGACAGGCACCGCCCGCATGGCGCGTTCGATCACGTCGTCCAGCGCGCTGTCGGTGCTGGTCGGATCGTCATAGTCGCGTTCCGACGTCGAGCCGATCGCCAGTGTTCCATCGGCATGTGGCACGATGTGGATCGCATCCGCGAATATCTGTGACACCTCACCGGCATGGAAGCGGAGCAGCGCGGATTGCCCCTTGACGCCGTTGCCGACAGTCTTGCCATAGGCCCGGTTTAACTCTTCCAGCCCCGCAACGCCAGTTGCATGCACCACCCGACCCGAATCAGGGGCATCAGCCACGACTTCGACACCCATCACGGAAAGTGCGGCCACCAGTGCCGCACCCGCTCGCCTGGGGTGCATCCGAGCGCTCAGCGTATCGTGAATGACATGGCCAGTGACGCTGGGTGGGCACCATGATCCGAGCTTGGCCACCGGCACGACCCGCCACTCGGCCTGTCCTTGCCACAGCTCGCGTGCGGAGATCTCACGCTGTCTGGCAAGCTCCAGAGACCGAACGTCGGCAATCGGCTGAAGCCGTCCAAGGCGACCGTAGCCGGCAGATACGCCGCCCGTCGACTCAACCTGTTTCCAATAGGGTTCCGCCATGATCAGGCTTTCGAATTGAAAGGCTTTCTTGGCGTTCCAGTTCTCGGGGACATGTGGCGCCAGTGCGCCAACAAGGCCGCCACTTGATCCCGCGCCGGGACCGAAAGGGTCGACCACCTGCACCTTTGCCCCGCGTCGGGCGCAGGTCCACGCGATGGAGAGGCCGAAAACACCGGCGCCGCGAACCGTCACATCGACCATTGCCAATTCCCCGTTCCTTGTTCAGTGTCGCGCCGCCTTGCTACAGGATATCACGATGGCAGACCAGCGCGCCAAATTGACATGGACAGGGGACGCGGTGCCCGTGTCCCAACGGTTCGACGATCCCTACTTCTCGCTGCAAAACGGGCTGGAGGAAACCCGGCATGTCTTTCTGGCGGGCAACGATCTGCCTGCGCGGTTTACACCTGGCTTCCGGATTGCCGAACTGGGCTTCGGCACCGGTCTGAACATGCTGACAGTCTGGTCGGAATGGGAAAAAGCGGGGCAGGCCGGCCGGCTTCAGTTTACCAGCTTCGAGGCGTTTCCCATGGATTTGGCGGATATGGAAAAGGCGCTGCAAGCCTTTCCTGAACTTGACCAGTGGAGCAGCCGGTTTCTTGCCCATTGGCGAGGCGGCGCATGCGATCTTGGCACCTTGCAGCTTGAAGTGATCGAAGGCGATGCGCGGCAAACCGTAAGAGGTTGGGCAGGCGAGGCCGAGGCATGGTTTCTGGACGGGTTTTCCCCTGCCAAGAACCCTGAATTGTGGGAGGCGGATTTATTGGCCGATGTCGCAAACCACACAGCAACCGGTGGCACGGCTGCTACTTATACCGCAGCGGGCTTTGTCCGCCGGGGGCTGGAGGAGGCGGGGTTTACCGTCACACGAATCCCCGGCTATGGCCGCAAAAGACACATGACGCGGGCTATCAAAGCGTGACGCAAAAGAACAACATTCCGGCAGGTATTGCCCTGATGATTGGCGCGACAATCGTATTTGCGCTGCAAGACGGCATTTCGCGCCATCTGGCGGGAACCTACAACACCTACATGGTCGTCATGATCCGGTATTGGTTCTTTGCCGCGTTTGTAATTGTCCTGGCGGCACGGACGTCCGGTGGGATTCTGGCGGCAGCGCGAACCAATCAGATTGGCTTGCAAATAACTCGGGGGTTGCTGCTGGCGGGCGAAATTTGCGTGGCCGTCTTTGGCTTCACGGTTCTGGGTCTCATTGAAAGTCAGGCAGTTTTCATTTGTTATCCTTTGCTGGTCGCCGCACTCAGCGGACCGGTACTGGGTGAAAGCGTCGGTTGGCGGCGCTGGGCGGCCATCGGCGTCGGCTGTGTGGGAGTTTTGATCATTCTCCAACCAGGCATGGGCGTATTCAACCCTTGGGCGATCGTCCCTTTGATTTCAGCCCTAATGTTCGCCCTGTATGGCCTTTTGACACGCTATGTTGCCCGTCAGGACGGCACAGCAACCAGTTTCTTCTGGACCGGAATTGCCGGCGCCGTGGCGATGACAGCGGTTGGCATGTGGTTCTGGGAACCGATGATCAGCCGTGACTGGATGTGGATGGCGCTGTTATGCGTGACCGGGGTTACGGGGCACTGGCTGCTGATCAAATGCTATGAAATGGCCGAGGCAAGCGCAGTTCAGCCCTTCGCCTATTTCCACCTGGTGTGGGCCGCCATTTTGGGCATTACCATTTTCGGAGAAACTCTGCGCACGGCTGTGATCATTGGCGCGGGGCTGATCGTTGCCGCCGGTTTGTTCACCTTATGGCGCGAACGACAGCAGCGTTGAACCGACAAGCTCCTGCGAGAATGGAATTGGCAACGCTGGTTTGCCCAGCCGAGCACGATAGACTGGCAGACTTTCCGTGACCCGCATGACATAGTTCCGTGTTTCGGAAAACGGGATGTGCTCGATCCAGTCAATCACGTCGATCTCTCCGGCCCTCGGATCGCCGAACCGTTCCATCCACGAGATCGGTCGCCTTGGCCCGGCGTTGTAACCAGCTGCCATCATGACCACGTTGCCGCCAAGATCGGCGGCAAGGCCGGCCAGATAGTTCGCGCCAAGTTTGGCGTTGTACCTCCAGTCCGAGGTCAGCCGGTTCGTCTTGTGCCCGCTGAGAATACCCAGATCCTGTGCAACGATTTTTGCCGTGGCAGGCATCACCTGCATCAATCCGCGGGCACCGGCACCGCTGATCACAACCGGGTCGAACTCGCTTTCGCGACGAGCGATCGCGAGCGTCATTTCCTTAGCCATCGGAAGACCAAGATCGGCGATGGGGTGCAGCGGATAGTAGGCTGCAGGTAACACAATGCCAGTCTGAGCAGCCCGTTTGGCGATCATCACGGCGACGTGGGGCTCGTCCATTTCCAGTGCCATGTCCCCAAGCTGCGCGGCTTGCGTTTCATCCAGGCTTTCCACCAAATGGGTGAGAAACCGCTCTGCCAGATCACGCTCGCCGGCCTGCAACAATAGAAGCCCCGCCTCCAGAACACTGGATTCGGCAAATTCCGCCTGTTTCCAATGCGGCGCGCGCCGCGGCAATGCCAAATCTGGGTCAAAAGCGCGACCTATCCGTTCGGCAGCAAGAAGCCCGTAGAAAGAGGTCTGATGCGCGGCCCCCGTGGCATAGGCTTCATAGGCTTTATCAGCATCCCCAATCTCGGCATAGGCCCGGCCCAGCCAATACCCGGCGCGGCCGACTGAGATCGGCGAGTCCACTGCTTGCGAGAAGTTCTGGAAATGGCGAACAGCGGTGCCGGGATCGTTCAGCTTGCGCAGGGCAAGGAAGCCGGCCAGCCATTCAAGTTCCGCGTAATCATACCCTAAGCCGGGGGTCATGTGGTGGCGGGACGCGATGTCATAGGCGATTTTGTCTTCACCGTTCCGCATTTTCAACCGGGCCAGGCGGGCGCGTCCTTCGGCCCATTTCCCAGGCTCACCCAGCGTCTCAGGGCTGTTTGATCGTTGCAGCATCAATTCGATGGCGCTGTCATCAAGTTCCTTCCGGTCGCGCCAGACAAATCGCTCATAGGCCAGACCCGGAGAATTCGCCAAGGCTTTTGGTACTTCGGCGATCCGGGCGTCCACACCTGGCGCCATACTGCGAAGATCGATCCGTGCCCGTGCCAACTTGCGTTGATTCTCGCTGACCAAGGGCAGCATCTGCTTTGCGCTGATCAAGTGGCCATCCCACAGCATGCGGTCCAGACGCGCCTCGTGATGCGGTTTCAGCAAGGTCGAGAAATTTTCAAGGTAATTTCGTTGCAGCCCCGGCCCCATCGGCATCGTACGCCATGCCATGACGATATCCGCCTCGGCATCGCCGCGCATGCCTTTGGACATCAGTGCAACCGCGTGATTCAAGGCGCCTTCCGCAGTCTGCGGCGGGATATTGTCATAGAATTTCAGTACACGATCCGGATCGGCATTCGTAAACGAGGGCTCACTTTGTCGCCGCAGCCAATCAAGGCCGGGCCAATCCGCGCGGCGGTCCAGAAACACAAGGGCGTCACCCGATTCGCCATATCCCTGGCGTAGCCAGTGCCACACGATGATATCGCGCGCGACCGAACCGCGCTGCCCCGCCGCCTGCAACGCCTCGTTCCAGTTGTCATTCCGCATTTCGGCAAGAGCCAGCCGCAGATCGTCGACAGTTTCCGCGTGTGCAGGTCCCGACAGGGCCATGCAGCACAGAATCACCCCTGCGATCGTTCTCAGAATGCGTGTCATCCCTTGCAATTCCCGCCAAACCAAGGATACAGCCATTCACGATAAACCGTGCGGCGGCAGGATCAACTCACAATCTGTTCGGCGCGCATTTCCTGCGGTTCGCCCGCTTACGCTGACACTTTGGGAGCACACTTCATGTTCAAAGGCTCTATGCCCGCGCTCGTCACCCCGTTCCACAACGGCGAGTTGGACCTGGACGCGCTCAAACATCTGGTGGAATGGCAGATCGAACAGGGCTCGACGGGGCTGGTGCCAGTTGGAACGACTGGAGAAAGCCCCACGCTGACGCATGAAGAACATGAAACCGTGATATCCGAAGTGGTCAAGGCGGCTGCGGGCCGGGTTCCGGTGATCGCCGGAGCGGGATCGAACAACACCGTCGAGGCCATCCGTTTTGTGCAATTTGCCGAAAAGGTCGGGGCAGATGCGGCGCTCGTGGTGACGCCTTACTACAACAAGCCCACCCAACGTGGACTGCTGGCACATTTCAACACTCTGCATGACTGCGCAGATATTCCGATCATCATCTACAACATCCCGGGCCGCTCTGTCATCGACATGACGCCTGCCACCATGGGCGAACTTGCCAAACTGCCGCGCATCGTCGGTGTCAAAGACGCCACTGGCGATCTTGCACGCGTCAGCCAACAACGTGCCACCTGCGGACCGGAGTTCTGCCAGCTTTCGGGTGAGGACGCCACCGCACTTGGTTTCAATGCACATGGCGGGGTCGGTTGCATCTCGGTCACCGCGAACGTGGCACCGAAGCTTTGTGCCGAGTTCCAGCAGGCCACGCTTGCGGGTGACTACGCCACGGCGCTGGAATATCAGGATCGCCTGATGCCGCTGCACGAGGCAATTTTCATTGAGCCCGGCCTGGTCGGTGCGAAATATGCGCTCAGCAAAGTGGGCCTGTGCAGCGAAGAGGTTCGCTCGCCCTTAACCGGCCTCGAAGACAGCACCAAGACCGCCATAGACGCAGCCATGGCGCACGCTGGCATTCTGTAAAAGGACAAACGGCGCTTTTCGGCGTTGCCTTCTCGCTTCTTTCTGGTCCGAAATACCCCGGGGGTCTGGGGGCAGCGCCCCCTGAGCAATCGCGAATTTTAACGTTTGCCGTAATAGAGGCCCACGACGTGTTCAGCTTGAGCAAAGAACAACCATCGCGATACAGCAACACCAGCGAGATGGGATAGTACCGCCAGCAAGGCAAACACGTGGTTGAAAGGCATCAATAGCAACAGGATTGGCAGGAAAAATGCCAAGCCAAATGCGATGATTCTAAGTTTGACGGCATGCTTTCGCCCCACGACATGTACGAATTCGCGCAGCAGATAGTTGGTGCCTGTATGCGGCGGTTCGAAGGAGCGGACTTTACCACGCGAACCCAGACCGGTTGCCGTTCCGAGGTTGGTACCTGACTGTTCCAGTGCGTGATCACCCTGTTTCCAGTAGGCGAGTTGAACCAGCGCAGCGATCAGCAACAATACCAAAGCGGCCCTGATCTGCCCGCTCAGCAATGCGCCGCCAGCCAGGCTGAACGACAGGAACATCGCGGGTGTCAGTTTCATGTTCCAGCGGGGGATAGTCTTGAGTTGAGTGTAGATCATGGAGGTGGTGAAAACCGTCGCCAGTGAAAACACCGATCCGACGAGACCCAATAGCGTCCAGCGCTGGCCAAGGAAGATCACGCCAATAGCATAGAGCCCCATGACCACAAGCGCGACAACCGCGCAAACGCCTTCGCGTGAAAGCCAGCTGGTTTTCCACTGGGTGAACGCTTTCCACGCTCTTTCCGGATGTCCGAGGTGAAAGGTCGACGCCAGAAGGCCGGCCACCGCGAGGCCGAAACCTACGGCAAACAGAACAAAAGCGACCACGCCAGACACCGCCGGAAGCCCGAGGCCAAGAAAGAACAGCAGGCCGAAGCCAAGACCCGACAGCGTGGTAAAGATGATGACGGAAGGTGCGGGATGCATCAGAGTTTCTCCAGTGCCTTGTCGAGCCAGCCAAGAAAACCTTTGGGTTCTTCGGCTACAGGTGCGAGCAGGGGGGCGAGTATGTCAATCTGGTCCTCGATCCTGTCCTTGGGTCGGGGGGGCAGGTATTTGTTAACCGGCTTGGTTCCCATTTCCGGCATCAGGTCCATGCCTCCACGTTCGGCAACCAGTTTGGAAACATCGCTTTCGGGATCCCCCAGATCGCCAAAATGGCGAGCTCCGGCCGGACAGGTGCGCACGCAGGACGGGATACGGTCCACCTCGGGAAGGTTTTCGTTGTAAATCCGGTCGACGCAGAGGGTGCATTTCTTCATCACCCCTTCGGCCATGTCCAGTTCGCGTGCGCCGTAAGGGCAGGACCAGGCGCAAAGCCCGCAACCTATGCAGTCACTTTCATTGACCAGCACAATTCCGTCCTCGGCCCGCTTGTAGCTGGCGCCAGTGGGGCAGACTGTGACGCAAGGCGCATCCTCGCAATGCAGGCAGGATTTGGGGAAATGGATAAGCTGCGCATGTCCCTCTGCGGGTTGCACTTCGTAAGAATGCACCCGATTCAGGAACGTTCCCGACGGGTTACCGCCATAGGCATCCTGATCGCTGAGCGGGGCGCCATAGTTCTCGGTGTTCCAGCCTTTGCATGAGATAACACAGGCGTGGCAGCCGACACAGGTATCCAGGTCGATGACCAGACCCATTTTGCGCTCGGTGGATTGGGGAAGCTGGGTCATTTGCCTACCTTCCAAGCCAGATTTTTCGGGCCGGTTCCGACCGGCGATTTGATCGGGTCAAAAGTCGGCTGGCTTTCACCCATCTCTTCCGGGTTCGCCGCTTTTTCAATTCTTACCTTGAGGTCGAACCATGCCGCCTGCCCGGTGATCGGGTCCGAGTTGGCCCAACGCATCCCATCACCCTTGGGCGGCAGCAATTCATGGATCAGGTGGTTGAGCAGGAACCCCTTGGTTGCTTCGGGCGCATCGGGTTCCAGTGCCCAAGCGCCTTTGCGCTTGCCGATGGCGTTCCATGTCCAAACGGTGTTTTCGTTCAGCGCGGCCATTTCCATCACAGGAACGGTGATGGAACCGTGTGGCGAAGACACTTTGGCCCAATCTCCGTCTTTCAGCCCGTGTTCCCGCATCAGCTTGGTGGGCACATACAGGGGGTTGCGGCCATGCAACTGGCGTAGCCACGCGTTCTGTGTGCCCCAGGAATGATACATCGCCATCGGACGTTGGGTCAGGGCATTGACGGTAAAGCCCTCGTTGCCGGTTTGATCGGTTTCATACCAGATAGGCAGCGGGTTCAGTCGCTCCTTGATCTGCTCGCGCAGATGATCAGGCGGCTGTCGGTCGCCATACCCTTCGGCCGCCAGCTGAAACTTGCGCATCGGCTCGGAGTAGAGCTGGAACAGATAGGGTTGCGGGCTGTCATAAATGCCCATGCCAACGGCCCAATCCTGATAGGCCGTGTTCCATGGTTTGTAATACAGCGCCTCTTCAGGCACATGTTCTATGAAAAAGCCGCCGTTTTCGATATAGCGTTTCAATTGGTCGGGGTTCACTTCGCCCCTACCGGATTTATCCCCGTCCGGCCCTCGGAAACCGGCAAGCGGTCCGATGCCCGGTTTGCGCTGGTGGTTGACCATATAGTCGGCATAGTCGGCGTATTTGGCCGAACCATCCTCGTTGGTGAATCCAGGCAATTTCAGCTTGTTTGCCAGTTGCACCAACACGGTTTGGAAACCGCGCACATCACGGTCCGGTTCGATTACCGGCCAGCGAATGGCGTCGGCCGCGCCATCCGCTTCGCAGATCGGACGATCAAGCAGCGAGATGCAATCGTGCCTTTCCAGATACGTGGTGTCGGGCAGGATCAGGTCGGCATAGGCGACCATCTCGGACGAATAAGCATCCGAATAGATGATGCGCGGAATCACATACTCGCCGTTTTCATCCTTGTCAGTCAGCATGTCCATGACACCCTTGGTGTTCATGGTCGAGTTCCACGACATGTTGGCCATGTACATGAACAGCGTATCGATCTTGTAGGGGTCGCCCGCATGTGCGTTCGAAATCACCATGTGCATCAGCCCGTGGCTGGACATCGGGTTTTCCCATGTGAACGCCTTGTCGATGCGGGCAGGACTGCCATCCGCCTTTAGCGCCAGATGTTCGGGGCCACGCACAAAGCCCAGATGTGGACCATCCAGCGGTGTGTTCTTGGTTACCTTGCAGTGGGGCGTCGGATGCGCTTCGATCGGTTTCGGATAGGGCGGTTTGAAGCGAAACCCTCCGGGAACCTCGACGGTTCCGAGTATGATTTGCAGGAAATGCAACGCGCGACAGGTCTGAAACCCGTTGGCATGCGCCGAAACTCCGCGCATCGAATGCATGGAAACAGGCCGCCCGATCATCTTGGCGTGCTTTTCGCCCCGGAAATCCGTCCACTCCTGATCCAGCTCGAAAGCCTCTTCGAACGCCACGCGGGCCAGTTCCCCTGCGATGGCGCGGATACGCTTGGCGGGGATACCGCATTTTTCCGCAACGGATTCTGGGGCGTATTCTTCGCTGAGATAGCGCTCGGCCATCAGGTGAAAGACCGGGCGATGGATCACGCCGTCTTTTTCATAAACCGCCGACAGATCGGGGCGGACGCCGGACTTGTCGAACGGGGCAAGTTCGCCAGTGGCGCGGTCAACGACCAAAGGCTTCCCATCTGCGTCGCGCAGAAACAGACCATTGTCGGGACCATCCGAGGCGTTGATCAGGACCGGAGCGTTGGTGTAGCGACTGAGGTAGTCCAGATCGATCTTGCCGGCCTTCATCAGAACGTGAATCAGCGACAGGATGAACAGCCCGTCGGTGCCGGGCGTAATGCCGACCCAGTCGTCCGCCACAGCATTGTAGCCCGAGCGGATCGGGTTGACGCCGATTACCCGCGCGCCACGTTTCTTGATCTTGCCGATACCCATCTTGATCGGGTTGCTGTCATGGTCTTCGGCGACCCCAAACAGCATGAACAGCTTGGTATGCTCCCAGTCGGGCTGGCCGAATTCCCAGAATGCGCCGCCCATCGTATAGATTCCGCCAGCGGCCATGTTGACCGAACAGAAACCGCCATGGGCAGCATAGTTGCAGGTGCCGAAATTCTGTGCCCAGAAACTGGTGAAGGATTGCGACTGATCGCGACCGGTGAAAAAGGCAAGTTTTTCCGGGTCATTCTCGCGCAGAGGCTTCAGCCAGCCGGTCGCGATATCCAAGGCCTCGTCCCAACTGATTTCTTCGAACTCTCCCGAACCGCGCGGCCCCACGCGCTTGAGTGGTGCACGCAAGCGCGACGGTGCATTGACCTGCATAATGCCCGCTGATCCCTTGGCACAAAGCACCCCCTTGTTCACCGGATGATCCCGGTTACCTTCGATATAGGCGACCTTGCCGTCCTTCATGTGCACGTTGATGCCGCAACGGCAGGCGCACATGTAACAGGTGGTCCGCCGGATCTCGTCCGAGACTTTGGGCGAGGTATCTAGGATCGGCTGCTGATGGGTCATTGGCGGGTCCTGCTGGTTGGTAAAGGGAACAAGTTCTAAGGCTATTTGAGATATTGGAACGTCGTCACGATATTTTTTGTGTTTCCGGGAGGGAGTTTTGCGTGGCCTGCAGAATGGTAACGGCAATGATCTGAGTTACGTCCTCTGCGCTGCAGCCGCGGGACAAGTCGTTGGCTGGTTTGGCGAGCCCCTGCATGACTGGCCCGATAGCCGAATATCCCCCCAGCCGCTGGGTGATCTTGTAGGCGATATTTCCGGCATCAAGATCCGGGAAAATCATGACATTCGCGTGCCCGGCGACTGTGGAGCCCGGAGATTTGCGTTCCCCAACCGACGGAACAAAGGCGGCGTCGAACTGTAACTCTCCGTCCGCTTCCAGATCGGGGCGATTGGTTTGCAGAAGCTTGGTGGCCTCAGTCACCTTGTCCACAGCGGGATGTCTGGCGCTGCCCTTGGTCGAGAAGCTGAGCATCGCAATCTTCGGTTCCTGACGCAGAAGCGCGCGGCAAGACTGAGCGGAGGCCACAGCGATAGAGACCATTTCCGATGCGTTGGGGTCGATCACGAGGCCGCAGTCGGAATACAGCATCGCGCGTGCCCCTACGGTGGCGTTTTCGGGCGGGTACATCAGGAAAAAGGAAGACACCATCCCGGCATTGCGTGCTGTTCCGATGACCTGAATGGCAGCCCTTACGACGTCGCTGGTCGTGTGCACGGCGCCGCCCACGGTTCCGGTCGCGCGACCCGTGCGAACCAGCATGGCGGCATATGTCAAGGGATCTTGGACCGCCACGCGGGCCGCCGCTTCGTCGACGCCCTTGTGCTTGCGCAATTCATGAAAGATTCCAGCGAACTCGTCGGTAAGATCCGATGATGCGGGGTCGTGAATAGTCAACCCTTCGCCCTGGCTTGCGCCTTCGGTCTGCAAGGTTGCCTCGACCTGGGCCTGAGGCCCAACCAGGATGATATCGGTCAGACCCGCGTTGTGCGCGGCAAGTGCCCCTGCAACAATTCGCGGATCACTGCCCTCGCTCATCGCGACAACCGGGCGGGTGGTCGGAGGGTTTTGGCGAAGAAGATCAATGGGCAAAAGCGTCATACCAAAACCTTCAGGATGTTGAGGATCGAAAAAACGGATAGCATCAGAACCACGAATTTGCGGAACTGGGATTGCGAAGTCTTTGAAAACCGATGCGTTCCCGCCCAGATACCTAACCCAAGGATGGGAAATGCTAGAACGACGCCAAACACGGTATCTGACGTAACCAGACCATTCGCGGCCATGACCGGAAGCGTCATCAGGTCAATTCCGGTCAGAAATACGATCATCGTCGCCCGGAATACAGTTGCTGGGATGGGTTGGGCGGTCATGAAGGCCGCAACCGGCAGTCCACCCACGCCAGCGCTGTTGGCCATTCCGGCGAATATCCCGACACCGATATGACCAGAACGCCCGATCGGCCGTTGAAACTGCCAGCCGCTAAGCAGAAGCAGGCTTAGAACCAGAATCAGGCAGGATACCGCGATGCGCGCCTCCTGTTCACCCAGTCGCGCCATGACGTATACGGCCGGAACAATGGCAATCCCTGCCCCGATCAGAAGAGTGGTCGCCCGTTTCCAGTCGATATGAGGTCGGATGTCGCGCGCCTGAAAAACAGTCATCAGAACTTCGCAGCAAAACACCACGGGGATAAGTGGGATCGGATTGGTTGTCAGTGCCGCGAGGATGATGAAGATCGCGGAAAACCCAAACCCGGAATATCCGCGAATAAAGGCCGCCGCGAACAGCGCGGCGGCCAGAAAGCCCCCTTGGCCCAGTGTGAGGTCAAAGGGAAGGGTCATGTATCAGACCTGTTGCGGCTTCATGTCGGCCCTGTCGATGCCCGCAACCTTGACAGGCTTCTTCATCGCGTCGCGACGGAAAGGCTCGCCCAGTTCCTGGTTGATCATGGCCTCGATCAGGGTGGTGATACCGTTTTTCTGATCCTTGATCGCCTGGTCCAAGGCCGCGGTCAGCTCGTCCTGGGTGCGGGCAATCACGCCTTTCAGGCCGCAGGCATTGGCGATACCGGCGTAAGACACCTGAGTGTCCAGTTCGGTGCCGACAAAGTTGTCGTCGAACCAAAGGGTGGAGTTGCGCTTTTCAGCACCCCACTGATAGTTGCGGAAGACGATCTGGGTCACGGCGGGCCATTCTTCGCGGCCGATGGCGGTCAGTTCGGTCACGGCAATACCGAAGGCACCGTCGCCCGAGAAGCCGACAACCGGAACGTCCGGACAGCCGATTTTCGCGCCCACAACTGACGGCAGGCCATAGCCGCAGGGACCGAACAGGCCGGGCGCCAGATATTTGCGGCCTTCCTCGAAGGACGGGTAAGCATTGCCGATGGCGCAGTTGTTGCCGATGTCGGAAGAGATGATCGCCTCTTTCGGCAGCGCTTGCTGGATCGCACGCCATGCTTTGCGCGGGCTGAGCCAATCGGGTTTGGCGGCACGGGCGCGCTCGTTCCAGGTGGTGCCCGGATCATCCTGCTCGTGGTCCATCGAGCTCAGCTCTTGCGCCCAGGCCGACTTGGTGTGGGCGATCAGCGCTTTGCGCTCGTCGCGGCCTGCATCGCCTGCGGTATCTGCCAGTTTCTCCAGGATGGTCGTGGCAACCTGTTTTGCATCTCCGACGATGCCGACGGTGACTTTCTTGGTCAGGCCGATGCGATCAGGGTTGATGTCAACCTGGATGATCTTGGCGTCAGCCGGCCAGTAGTCGATGCCATAGCCCGGCAGGGTCGAGAACGGGTTCAGGCGGGTGCCCAGAGCCAGAACAACGTCAGCCTTGGAGATCAGTTCCATTGCTGCCTTGGAGCCGTTGTAGCCCAGAGGGCCTGCGTGCAGCGGGTGCGAACCCGGGAAGGCGTCGTTGTGCTGATAGCCGCAGCAGACTGGTGCATCCAGGCGCTCGGCCAATGCTTTGGACTGTTCAATCGCGCCGCCGATGACCACGCCTGCGCCATTCAGGATGACAGGGAACTTGGCGTTGGACAGCAGTTCGGCCGCCTGATCCAGCGCCTCGGCGCCGCCTGCGGGGCGTTCAAACTCGACAATCTTCGGAAGCTCGATATCGATTACTTGCGTGAAGTAGTCGCGCGGCACGTTGATCTGGGCCGGAGCAGAGTTGCGCTTGGCCTGCATGATCACGCGGTTCAGGACTTCGGCCATGCGGGAGGGGTCACGGACCTCTTCCTGATAGCAGACGCAGTCGGCAAAAGCGCGCATCTGTTCCATTTCCTGAAAGCCGCCCTGGCCCATAGTCTTGTTTGCGGCCTGCGGAGTCACCAGCAGCAGCGGGGTGTGGTTCCAATAGGCGGTCTTGACTGCAGTCACGAAGTTAGTGATGCCGGGGCCGTTTTGCGCGATCATCATCGACATCTTGCCGGTGGCGCGGGTGTAACCGTCGGCCATAAAACCGCCAGAGCCTTCGTGGGCACAGTCCCAGAAGGTGATGCCCGCTTCTTCGAAAATGTCCGAGATTGGCATCATGGCCGAGCCAATGATTCCGAACGCGTGTTCGATACCGTGCATCTGCAGTGTTTTGACGAAGGCTTCTTCCGTTGTCATTTTCATGTGTAAGCGCTCCCAAACAGGATGAGTGAGTCCCTGAAACGGTTGTCTCAGGCGATTGCAATTGGTTTTGGCGTAACGAGGGGGAAGTCGTTAGGGCCAGTCGAGGTGGCAGGCTAAGTCCAGAGTTGCGTCATTCCCGAGCTATTGCGGCAGCGATGCATTCGATTCCTGGTGCGATCCGTTCATTTGAAATCGAGGAATAGCCTAGGCGATAGTAGTTTCTGGGACGTGCTGGTCCGGAAAAGAATGGCTCTCCCGGTTCGATGTGAACGCTTTGGCTGCGCAGGGTGTTTGCCAAGGCCGTCGTGTTGACGTGCTCGGGCGCTTTCATCCAGAGTGACGAGCCACCATAGGCGCCTCGTCCGGCGATGGTCAGGCCTTGTTGAGCGATTGCCGCCTCGATTGTCTTGCGTCGCTCCAGCAGCGCGTTGGACATGCGGCGGATTTGAGCGTCGTAGTGACCCAGAGACAGAAAATAGGCTGCAGTGCGCTGTATGTGGCCCGGTGGGTGCCGCAAGACAAGCGAGCGCAACGCGCGGGCTTCACGGATGAAGGGTTCTGAGCCGACCATGTATCCCAGCCGCAGACCGGGGAAGAGCGATTTGGAGAAGCTTCCGACGTAGATCACGCGCCCATCCTTGTCGAGCGACTTGAGGGCAGGGGAGGGGGCCCCCAGAAAAGCGAGTTCGAATTCATAATCGTCCTCGACAATCATGGCGTCGATTTCCTGCGCGCGTTGCAGCAGTTCCCGCCGCCGCGCGATCGGCATTGTCGCCGTTGTCGGGCATTGGTGGCTGGGGGTAGTGAAGATGACGTCGGTATCATCGGGAATGGCGTCTGGCGGCAAACCATCCATGTCGACCCTCAGTGTGGCCATGCGGCAGCTCGATTTCGCCAAAAGCTCGCGCAAAGCGTAGTAGCATGGGTCTTCTATTGCGGCTTTTCGATCCGCGTCCAGCAGAACGCGGGACGCGATCCAAAGGGCGTTCTGCGCCCCGAGTGTGATCAGGATCTCTTCGGGCCTGGCTGTAATCCCACGTCGGGGCAGTGTGTGGCGGGCGATAAATTCAATGAGTAAGGGATCGTCTTCGTCGACATAATCTGCCGTGAGCGATGCAAAATCCTTGTGCCCCAGTGCACGGACTGCACATAACCGCCAGTTGGCGTGATCAAAGAGCGTAGGATCTGCCTGACCATAGATGAAGGGATAGCGAAAGTTGCGCCAGTCCCGCGGCTTGGGCAAAACATCACCGCCGGAAAACCGGCGTGCGATCGAATGACCCCAATTTACCGTCTCCTCACCGCGTTGCATCGGTGAATAGGTCGGCGGGACAGGTGCATTTTCCGAAACGTAATAACCTGACCGCCCTTTTGATACGAGATAATCGTTCGCCAAAAGCTCGGTATATGCCAATGTCACCGTGATGCGACTGACACCCAGATGGCTGGCAAGCTTTCTTGATGAGGGCAGTTTTTCGCCCACGTGAAAACGTCCGGACAGAATGCCCTCGGCAATCATCTGTTGAATCTGGGCTTGTAGCGTGCCTTGTCCGTCAGATTTCAGAAAGAATGTGTCGACCGATATCCCCATGAGGTTACCTTAGAGTGGACCTAATTTGGGTGCAATCTGGACTTACCGAGTGGAGGCAGAATTTTCGGTTTTTGGTGGGTTGATTTGAGTTTTAAAACTATATAACTAGAAATATAGTTATAACTGGAGCCTGAAAATGTGGGAAACAGCTGCTGCAGGGTTTTCGGCCATGGGGTCGGAAGCGCGACTGAAAGTTCTGAAGACGTTGGTTCGGGCAGGTGTGCCAGGTTTGTCCGTCGGCGAAATCCAGAACTGCACCGGGATTCCGCCATCAACGCTTGCTCATCATCTCAAGTTCCTTGCTGCTGGCGGTGTGGTCGAGCAGGAAAAACAAGGTCGAAGCACCATCAACAGGGCTCGGTTCGAAGAGTTGAGGAAGCTTGCGGACTTCATCCTGAGCGAATGCTGTGCGGACACCCAATCAAAGGCGGCAAACGATGGCTGATTTGACACAAACGCCGGTTCGACCTGCAAAAGTGCTTTTTACCTACCTAAAAACACCGTGGTCGGCGATTGCAATGATCCTGGCTTGTGTCGCGGTCCTCGATCCGGGAAACTGGGGACTGGTTGTGACATTTGCGGCGAAGGCCCTGGCCCATACTAGCCAGTACATTTTGTTCGCGGTGCTGCTTCTGGCATACCTCAAGGCAACCGGTGCCGAAGTCCTGATCGCGCGCGCCTTTGAAGGGCGAGAGTCTCGAATGATCATATTGGCCGCCCTGATCGGGGGGTTGGCACCGTTCTGTTCCTGCGAGGTTATTCCATTCATCGCGGGGCTTCTGGCTTTGGGTGCGCCATTGTCGGCAGTCATGGCCTTTTGGCTCAGTTCACCTTTGATCGACCCGCCGACCCTGCTGATCACGGCAAGTGCCCTGGGATGGCCTTTTGCCATCGGCAAGGCCGTGGCAGCGGTGGGATTGGGCCTGTTCGGTGGTTTTGTCGTCAGGGCATTGATGGCCCGTGGTGTGTTCGCGGCCCCGTTGCGCGTGTACAAACCTGCAGGATGCTGTGGATGCGGGCTCAAAAAAGCAGATATGCCGATGTGGCAGTTCTGGCAGGACCCGGAACGCAGAACCCGGTTTCGCGCCGAATTCGTTCACAACGGTTTCTTCCTGCTGAAATGGCTGGCATTGGCCTATGTGCTGGAAGCCTTGTTGGTCATCTATGTTCCCGCCGATTTGATCGCCGGTGTCGTCGGGGGCGAAGGGGTGGGGCCGATTGTCGTGGCAGCTCTGGTTGGCATGCCGGCCTATTTGAATTCGTACGTCGCGCCGCCCTTGTTGGCTGGACTTGTGGAGCAGGGGATGAGCGCGGGCGCCGCGATGGCCTTTATGGTCGCGGGTGCGGTCAGCTCCATTCCGGCAATGGCGGCGGTCTGGTCGCTCGTCAAACCCAGAGTCTTTGTGATGTATCTTGGGCTTGGTATAAGTGGCGCGATCGTCGCCGGGGTCACGTTCCAATTGATTATTTGAAAAAGACCCTCCTGGTCTGGAGACTGGGAGGCTCGCTTCAGATGAAATGCCAAACTCTGGTCAGCTTTCGCTGCAATATTTCGGTAATTTCAGGCGATACCGGGGATTGCCGCTGTCCACATAGATCCGCTTTTCGATACAAGCCGTTGTTCCGACCGTCTGGGCAATTTCTCCCTCTGTCGAAGTAATCGATGTTGCTGAACCGTCAGGCAGACGAACCGAGGTGATCACTCCTTGGCTCATATCGCCGTTGACGGCAGTCGCCGAAAGTACCGGCACCGTTATATACGCTTCGTGTTCGTGGGCTTCGTCGCCGCCGAACAGCAGCAGTCCAGTCAGAATTGTGACCAGTCCGGCAACTCCAAGAACGGCAAGTCCTTTGGTTTGAAGAAATACGTATACCGACACCGCGCGATGCGATCCGATCAGTTTGGAAAGCAGTTCCAGCATGAGAAATCCGGGTTAAGAAAGCCCCGGAGCAATCTCCGGGGCTTGTTACCTGTCAGAAACGTGGATCGTCGCTGTCGTCTTCTTCCTCGTCTGCTCCGCCTTTGGGCAGGTTGAAGAAGCTGTCGGCGTCGATCATCGGTTCGTCATCTTCCTTGCTGTCGCTGTCGTCCGACAAAGAGAATGTCTCCAATCCTTCGATCGCGGTAGGGATCTTTGGTGACGCGTCCATTTCAAGCGACTGTTCGGTCGACACCAGCTTGCGACGCTCGTCGTCACTCATCACGCCGCCTTCTGCGGCTTTCTTGGCGGCGGCCTTCTGCACCACGGCATCCAGTTCGGACTGCTTGCACAGACCCAAAGCAACCGGGTCGATTGGCTGCATGTTCCCAATGTTCCAATGTGTGCGTTCGCGGATCGACTGGATCGTCGGCTTGGTGGTGCCCACCAGCTTGGCGATCTGGCCGTCGCTTAGCTCGGGGTGGAACTTGACCAGCCACAGGATAGAGTTCGGGCGGTCCTGCCGTTTGCTGAGCGGCGTGTAACGCGGGCCACGGCGCTTTTCTTCGCCAGATGCCGCCGGGTTGAACTTGAGCTTCAGCTTATGCAGCGGGTTGTTCTGGGCCTTGTCGATCTCTTCCTGAGACAACTGGTTGTTGGCAATCGGATCAAAACCCTTGACGCCGACTGCCACGTCTCCATCGGCGATGCCTTGAATCTCCAATTCGTGCATACCCACGAAATCGGCGATCTGCTTGAAGCTGATCGTGGTGTTATCCACCAGCCACACGGCGGTCGCCTTGGCCATCAGAGGTTTTGCCATGAGCCTCACTCCTTTGAATACATCTTTCCCGTCGCCGGAATTCGGCGGCCTCGCGAAGCGGGGCAGGTTTCCGTTGTCGGGGAACTCGGGCCGTATATAGTCCGACGTGACGAAGAAGGGAAGAGGTGAATGCGCTGGGTATTTTTGTGGGTTTTTTTGGTTTTTCCAGCATTGGCGATTGGTGAGGAGGCGGGCGAATTTGACTACTATGTTCTGTCTCTCAGTTGGTCGCCCAATTGGTGCGCCCGCGAAGGAGACGCACGCGGAGCGGAGCAGTGCGATGCGCGCCACGACTACGGATGGATAATGCATGGGCTTTGGCCGCAGTATCACAGGGGTTGGCCTGACTACTGCCGTACGATCCAAGCGCCGCCGACCCGGCGGATGACCCGGGAAATGGAGGATATTCAGGGAAGTGCTGGTTTGGCGTGGCACCAGTGGAAAAAGCACGGCACATGTTCGGGATTGAGCGCGGCCGATTATTTTGGCCTGTCGCGTCGGGCCTACGAAATGGTGGTTCGGCCTGAGGTATTTCGTAAACTGGACAAGACCATCAAGTTGCCGGCCGCAGTTGTTGAGGACGCTTTTCTGGAGGCCAACCCCGCTCTTGATCCCGACATGCTCACCGTCACCTGCCGCGATGGGTTCATCGAAGAAGTTCGGGTGTGCCTGTCAAAATCGCTGGAACCTGTTCCCTGCGCGCGAGACACGATACAGGACTGTCAGGCCAAGAATGCGGTGTTCCAGCCGATTCGCTAGCGCTGTCATCCCTGGTCTTTTTGGCATTCGCGAGCATATTCCAGCGCCTTAGCGGTTCCTTTCAGATCTATTGCCATGACCTTTTGCCCTGCAGGATTATACACTGTCATCACCTTGCGTAGGGCAATCGCAGTCACGAAATTCCGGTCCTTGAAGAACACTGTGGCCCCCGGAATTCGATCCTGACGGAAACCTATGGCGGTCGCATCAAAGTTTTCGCCATCCAGATCAAACCGGATTGGATAGGTTTTGCCCGGTTCGACATCTCCCCAAGCCTTGTTGTAAACGGTGAAATACCCGCGATTGTCCAATGCATCATATCCCAGCCGAACCACGGAAAGGTCTTGATAGACGGTCTGGATCAAGCAGCCATTGCCCAAAGCCGGGTCCATCATGATATTCCATCCTTCGGCAAAACCTTTGTCGACCAATTCCTGAGCCGGAGCAGATGTGGCAGTTAGGGCGGTAAGGGCGAGGGCAAACAGTTTTGTCATGGATAGGGTTCCGGCGCTGGATTTTTTCCAGCCATATCGCATGAGCCCTTGAGCCTGAAGTATTATTGCAAACTCTCGCGTGGATTTCAGGCTATCGCAGGTGGCGTGTCCGAAAATGCTGACCGATTCCGACAATGCTGATCAAGATCCAAAAGCATTCAATCAGCATCGAGGCCAGGTTGAAATTGGTCATCAGCGAGAAAACGATCAGAGCTGATCCTACGAGATTCACCACCGGAAATCTCAGATCGTCCGAGTTCAACCAACGCATCTGGGTCGCGAAGTAGGCGATCACAACGATCAATGCTCCGAATGATCCGATGGCGTCCGCCAAGGATAAGGTATCAAGAAATTCGGCCAAGGAGGTCTCCTGAACTTCATATTTTGTGCAAAACAAGTCAGCCTAGAGATTACGCAGGTGTCGGTTGCGCGTAATGGTGCATGTTGAGAAAGGTTGCTCCCGCGTGTCCCGCTCGGTAGCCGTGGGGCAGATCGGCGGCAAAGCGAAGCCCCTGACCTGCGTTCAGTGGAACCCATTCGCCGTCGCGCAGCACATCCAGAGTTCCATTCAGGACGAAAACCTCTTCTGTCACGCCTGCGGCATGCGCAGGGGATTCGTGGTATTGATCGGCGTACAAAGCCACGTGAAACGTTTCCGCACACAAGACAGGGTCGAAAGGAAATACGATCTTAACCCTGATTTCACCCGGAAAGGTCACCGTACGGAACACACCGGCATCGGTCGGGTCACGCAGGACATCGTGTCCAATCAATGCGCTTAGCGGCAGTTGGAAGCCTTTGGCGATCTTCCAAAGCGTGGCAATGGTCGGACTTGATTCGCCTCTCTCAATCTGGCCCAGCATGGCTTTGCTGACGCCAGTCAGTTCGGCCACTTTCGAGAGACTCAATCCCGCTGCCGACCTTACTTCCCGAAGTTTTAGGGTGATTTCGTTCGATTCCATGCCCGTGCCCCGCAATATCGCTTGTACGTTATAACGTACATCGGGTAGCGTGCGCTATAACGTACAAGCACCCTATCGCAGGGGCGGGCAAAAGGGAAAGAGCATCATGCCAATGTACCGATCCAGAACCTCGACTCACGGACGCAACATGGCTGGCGCGCGCGGTTTATGGCGTGCGACGGGCATGAAGGACGATGATTTTGGCAAGCCGATCATCGCCATCGTCAACTCGTTCACGCAGTTCGTGCCGGGGCACGTGCATCTGAAGGATCTTGGTCAGATGGTTGCGCGCGAGGTCGAGGCCGCGGGCGGTGTCGCCAAGGAGTTTAACACCATCGCCGTGGATGATGGCATCGCCATGGGTCATGACGGCATGCTCTATTCTTTACCGTCGCGCGAGATTATCGCGGATTCGGTCGAATACATGGTTAACGCCCATTGCGCTGACGCCATGGTCTGCATCTCCAACTGCGACAAGATCACTCCCGGAATGCTGATGGCCGCCATGCGCCTCAATATTCCAGCAATTTTTGTCTCTGGCGGACCAATGGAAGCGGGCAAGATCGATATTGCCGATCTGGATGCCAAAAAAATCGATCTTGTTGATGCGATGGTTGCCGCCGCAGATGACAAGTACACTGACGAGCAGGTCCGACATATCGAGGAAAACGCCTGTCCGACCTGCGGGTCGTGCTCGGGGATGTTCACCGCCAACTCGATGAACTGTCTGGCCGAAGCGCTGGGTCTGGCGCTGCCGGGCAACGGTTCGACGCTGGCCACGCATGCCGATCGCAAGGGGCTGTTTCTGGAGGCAGGACGCAAGATCGTCGAAATCACCAAGCGCCATTACCAGGACGAGGAGAAAGGCCTGTTGCCGCGCGAAATCGCAACCTTCGAGGCGTTCGAGAACGCGATGAGCCTGGACATCGCCATGGGTGGGTCTACCAATACCGTGCTGCACCTGCTGGCAATCGCCAATGAGGGCGAGGTGGACTTCACCATGACCGACATGGACCGGCTCAGCCGACAGGTTCCCTGTTTGTGCAAGGTCGCGCCGAATATTCACAATGTTCATATGGAAGACGTGCACCGTGCGGGCGGGATCTTTTCGATTTTGGGGGAACTCAGCCGTGCAGGCCTTTTGCACAATAGCGTTCCCACCGTGCATTCCTCGACCATGGGTGAGGCGATTGCAAAATGGGACATCAAGGTGGCCAACAATCCTGAGGCCGAGCAGTTGTTCAAGGCCGCGCCCGGAGGTGTCCGCACAACGCAAGCCTTCTCGCAGGCCAACCGGTTCAAAGAGTTGGACACAGACCGGGAAAAGGGCGTGATCCGTTCCAAGGAACACGCCTTCAGTCAGGATGGCGGTCTTGCGGTTTTGTTCGGAAACATCGCTCAGGACGGCTGTATCGTGAAAACCGCTGGTGTGGATGAAAGCATCCTCAAGTTCACCGGCAAGGCCCATGTCTGCGAAAGTCAGGACGCCGCAGTGAACGATATTCTGACCGGCAAGGTCAAAGAAGGTGACGTGGTCGTGATCCGCTACGAAGGCCCGCGCGGCGGTCCGGGCATGCAGGAAATGCTCTACCCGACCTCCTACCTGAAGTCGAAGGGCCTCGGCAAAGCCTGCGCTCTCTTGACCGATGGGCGATTCTCGGGGGGCACATCGGGCCTGTCGATTGGCCATGTCTCGCCCGAGGCAGCCGAAGGCGGGACCATCGGCCTGGTGCGTCAGGGTGACAAGATCGAAATCGACATCCCAAACCGCTCGATCCATCTGGCCGTCACGGATGAAGAACTTGCCCAACGCCGAAAACAGCAAGATGCTGCAGGCTGGCGTCCCGCAGAGCCGCGCAAGCGCAAGGTGTCAACCGCGCTGAAGGCCTATGCCAAACTGGCCACCAGCGCGGCAAAAGGGGCCGTTCGTCAGCTTTGAACGCCAAGTAAAAACAATCGATCCGCCCAATTGGCGGATCGTCCTGTTTCACGAATGTGATTTCGAAAATCGATGACCTGTGCCAACCGGTTTTGTGAACTGGTGGAGTGTCATCATTGGCATTCCGCACGGGAGGCGTTTTGATCGACGCTTCAATCCCCCAGCTTGGCGTGCACCTCGTCCAGGTCGATCTCGCCTATTGGCAACTTGTTGGCGGGGTTCGCGAAGTCGTATTTGAACAGCTCGAAATCGCGCTTGTAGATTTCATAGACAAGATGCATCGACAGATCGTCAAAATAGTCCTCGACCGGATGGGCGCGTTTTGGGCCGTGCCCTTCGGATTCGTTGAAGCGTGGAATTTCTGCCAGATCGACCGGATGCCGGACATCGATACTGTCCAAGACACCCTGCATGCCGTCATTGAAATTCTCGGTCCAGAAAATCCGGTCGTATTTTCCGCCATTTAGAATGAAGGTGGAGATGTGTCCCGACATGGCCGACCAGTGAATGTCTGGATCCATCGGGCGTCGCCAGCGGATCGTGTCGCGTGCGAACAGCAGGAAGCGACGAAAGCTCTTGATCTGGTCGAAGTCCTGTTTGCCGTCGTCACCGCCAACTTCGATACCGTAGTTGTATATTAGTGACGGAACCAGGTTGCCACGGTACCTTTTCCCATTGCGCTGGATTCCGCAAATCTTGTCGAAGAACGAGCTGAGAATCCGCGTATATGGGTTGCGTACGCAGGTGAAAGCAAAAGAACTGTGAGATTTCACATTGCGGCTGATCGGCTCCTGGCTATGGTCGAAGGCCCATTTATGCAAGCCGTCCTGAGCATCATGGATGTCGCCGTCGAAAAACCTGCCGTGATCCGAATAATACATGATCTGGCCGATGGTCGAGCAGGCGCATTTCGGCACCACGCGATACACCATGCTTTCACTTTCCGTCATCCAAGTGCCGGGAAATCCCATCTGCCGTGCCTCCAATACCTGCTTCGTTTCAATTCAATCGGCAGGCGTTATGTTCAAAAAAGCAAAAATACCGAGTTTATTCAATCGCTCGTTCGCATTATCAGGGTGTTCCAAGAGCAGCAATAAGGCACATCGTCCAAAGAAATGGCTAGAATTGCGTATATCCTTTTGTGCCACAAGGACCCCGAGGCGATCATTGCCCAGTCAGAGCAACTGACGGCGGCGGGCGACTATATCGCGATTCATTTCGATGCCAGGGCGGGAAGCGCGGAATTCGAACGTATTCGGTCTGCCCTGTCACCCAATCCGAACGTGACGTTTGCCCGTAAACGCATCAAATGCGGTTGGGGCGAATGGTCCTTGGTGCAAGCTTCGCTTTACGCTGTCGAGGCCGCCGTCGAGGCATTTCCGCATGCCAGCCATTTCTACATGCTGTCTGGGGACTGCATGGCGATAAAGACGGCTGAATACGCGCATGGTTTTCTGGATGCTAACGACAAGGATTTCATTGAAAGCTTTGATTTTTTTGAAAGCGACTGGATCAAAACCGGAATGAAGGAAGAACGGCTGATATATCGCCATTTCTTCAACGAACGGTCGCAGGCGTGGTGGTTTTACAGGTCGTATGAACTGCAGAAATCACTTGGGCTGTCGCGGGACATACCCTCGGATATTCAGATCATGATCGGCAGCCAGTGGTGGTGCCTGCGCCGTCAGACCATCGAGAAAATCTTGGAAGTCACCCGCGTAAGGCGCGACGTGATGCGGTTCTTCAGAACCACATGGATACCCGACGAGACTTTCTTCCAGACGCTCGTGCGCCATCTCATTCCCCGAACCGAAATCGAAAGTAGAACGCTCACATTTCTGATGTTTTCGGATTATGGCATGCCGGTTACATTCTACAATGATCACTACGATCTGTTGCTGTGCCAGGACTTCCTATTCGCCCGCAAGATCAGCGCCGAAGCTTTGGAGCTCAAGAAAAGGTTGGGGCAGCTTTATGCGGCGACGGGTGTGACGTTTCAGATATCGAACGAAGGGGGCAATCTATACAGCTACCTGACCAGCCGGGGACGGATTGGGCGGCGGTTCGGTCAGCGATTCTGGGAGACGGAAAGCACTCTGGGGCGGGATCGGGAACTGATAATCCTGATCTGCAAGAAGTGGCATGTCGCCAAACGCCTGCTAGACCAGATATCTAGTCACACCAACTTTCCGGTGGTCGAGTATCTGTTCAACGAGGAAGACACTCTCCTGCCGGATCTTGGTGGTATTGAATCGGCTTTGTACAAGCGCAGCCGCCATTGTCGCGCGTTGCTGCGGATGTTGTTCGATTACTTCGAATCCAACTGTCTCGTGATCTGCCTGGACCCTGCGAATCTGGATCTTATCGAGGATTTTTGCTCTGACCGCTCGGTGACCCGCCTCCTGGAAATCGAGTGTGAATACACCGACGAATATCTCGTGGGCCATGCCCATCGCGTCGGATTGGCCGGAGAGCATACACCGCCAGCACATCTGGACCGACTTTTGCCCACGATCCGAAACGACATCGCTCATGAGGCCGATTGTATTCGCGATGCCGGGTTTCAAAACTACAGCAGGATTAGTGAAACACACCCGAAAGAAGAGAACGCAAAAAAACTGGCCGAGGTTCTGCGGATTCCGCAAGAACTGGCGCTAGAAATATTGTCGGTAGATTATCTGTTTTCCGATTGAGGGCGGTTCTGCCGGCTTACTTGGACTTCCAGCTGTCCAACCAACGGCGCAACCGACCGCGCCGTTCATCAATAGCGTCGCCAGCCGCGTAAAGACTGTCCTCGACGCTGTCGATCATCGGATCGATCCGTGCTTTGCGGAACCGGCGCCAGCGCACCCAGATGGCCCAAACAAGTGCGAAAAACAGAGTCAGGAAGAAGATGTTGAACCACGGGATGATGCGGGCATCTGGTCCGTCGACCGGCTTGATGATGATTGCATTCGGGAAGATCGACAGGAATTCGTTTCGCCAACCATAATGCGTGACGGCCACCCATTCGGGATTGTCCTTGGTCGAAATGGCGTCATTTGCCTCGGTATACAGATTGGCGGTGTCAAATTTGAAATACGGCGGCCAGCCCCAGCCGGTATCTTCGTTGCGATAGACGATGGGCTTGCCGTTGGCCCGTACTGCCTGAATGAACTGCACGTCGCGGTTTGACAGGCTGGTCGATTGATCCTCGGGTTCCGACCAGAAGATGCGGGTCCAGTCGGTCAGGTCCTGCCGTTCCTCATAGGTGTTGACGATGCGCACCACGTCATGTTGGGGCAGGGAGTATTGCAGGAAAGCACCCAGTGTAACCCAGAAGATCAGGATGATTGCCCATTTGACATAGACCATTTGAGGGTCCTCACATGTAATTCACGATATAGATCAATACCGCGATTGCCACCCACGGTATGATATAGACACCAAGGATCAGTTTGCGACGGAACGAATTGTCATAGACCTTGAGCCCGCGTTCCACAAACGCTTCTTTGTTGCCCGTCTTGCGCTGTTCATCCCACCACGTTTCCAGCTTGTCGCGCCGGACATTGCGGGAATAGATCGACAGGACGACATAGGCAATCGTCTGCAGCACAAGCAAAATGAATATCAGCCGCAGCGCACCCAGCATCTCAACCTCTCCTGACCGCGCCCCAGGGGCCGGCGCGGTGAATGATGTCTTCGCTCACCTGGTCCTCGCCGCTCATATCGGGTTCGTGCCCGAAGAGTGCGGCGCGCGCGCCCGCCTTGTCCACCTGATATTCCCGCGCAAGGAAATCTGCCACATAGGCGCGCTTGGCATCCGGCCAGGTCGCATAGGTTCGATAAAACAGTTCCTTGTGGCAGATGAACATCTGGCGCGGGTCAAGCGGCGCCAGCTCGGCCAGCAGCATGTTGACCAGATCACGGTCGCGCGTGTCCGCCGCGCGCAGCGTGTAGAAATAGGCCGGGTGGTCCGAGGTGATGCGCGGCCACGACCCGCCATCCTCGGCCCAGCGCAGCAATTGCGCCAACCCGTGATAAGCTTCCGGCAACCGGTCCGCATGATTGCGTGCCAGACGGCGCATGTCGGTGCGATCCAGCCCGGTCAGGTCGATGCCCGCGCCAGCAGCGGTGTCGATGGTGATGAAATCCATCTTTTGCCGCAGGATCGCTGCCGCGTCGACGCCACGCGCCTTGACGATAGGTTCGACCAAGTCGTTGAGGTCCAGAAACTTGGCGATCCGGTTCCGCTCGGTCAGATCAAAGACGTAGCGGATCGGCAGGTCATCCGGTTTCGTGCCTGCACATATCGCCGCCGGGTGGTCCAGATCGGGAAACAAATAGAGCCCGCCGAAATGGGCCGTCCAGAAATTGCGCTGCTCAAAGGCCGTGTGGCGCAGGTGAACGGGGTTGCGCGTGACGTCGCCGGTTTCTTTGGCGGTTTCGATCATCCTGGCGATCAGTACGTCGTCGAACCAGGCGTCCTCTTCGGTCTTGAACCGCTCTACCATGCCCGCGAGTTGCTGCGCCTTGCGCAGAGTGCCGCCTGCGGTATCAGCCTCAATCTCGATCTTGCGTAGGTTCAGCAGATCATTGGGCGTCGTGAGCTTGAAAACCGAGTTCACCAACTCTCCGGCCACCGCATCGGTGGCGGTCAGGGCGAATAGCTGCGCTTCATTCATCTCGATGAACTCGCGCAGAATATCGCGCGAGGTCGAGAATTTGACGTTCAGCAACGGCGCGCGTTTCTGCTCGGTCGTCAGCAGGATGAACTGCCGGTTGACCCCGTTGGGGTTGAGGTAAAGCTCGTCCTCCAGCTCAATCCCCACCTCGGGCGAATAGCCCGAGATATCGACGTGGAAATCCGTCAGCGCCGTAGCCTTGCCCGCCAGATGCTGCAGCGCGCGATTATACCGCTCGACCAGAGCCGGGCTGGAGATGTGGACAAGGTTGCCGAACATCAGGCCTTTTTTGATGAGGCGGATCATATTCTTGGGTCTTTCGGAATTTTAAGTCCCCCGCCATTTGCTCTTAGGTATCCACAGATAAGTAGCAGCGGTATAGTCCAGCAGGGCAATAACAAGGCACTCCTGAAGACCACGTAGTCAAATTTATTGTCGCCAAGTCCACTGGTCCAAGGAGCGACGTCATGCAAATCTGCGCAAGTATATATTGCCCAGTAGGAAACCGCACTAGCAACGAACAAACCGATGAAAGACAGCAAAACGGCTGACCAGAAAGCTCGTTTTGCTACGCTTTGGAAAAAGACGGCTGCAAATACGCCGATAGCAATCAAAGTGATTGCCAAAGCGACATGCGCTTTAACACCGACCCCGCAGGAATAGTCCGCCATAAATCCAGCAATCAATAAACCTGAAATCAATTGGCCAAACCTCGTGTTCTAAGATCACTCATTATCCTGATCCTGTGGTGTATTCCTCTACTGTTCGTCACCCCTTCCCCTCCAGATACCGCCGCTTGGCCTCTTCCATCCTCGCCATCTCGCGGACAGCGTTTTCGATGGCGACCTCGTCGCTCTTGTCGGCATAGCGGAACTCGCTGTCGGCGTAGCGGTTGATCTCCTGGATCACCATCTCGACCGTGATCGGCTGGCGCAGGTCCTCGATCATGGCCTTCTTGGTGTCGTAGTCGCGGAACAGGAACAGGTCGGGGTTCTCCATCCATTCGTCGGGCAGTTCGAAATCCATCGCGCGGACCTTGACCGCGTCGGTGATGTTCTTGATCGCGCGACCGGTGAACCGTTCATCCGCCTGCTGGATCGCCTTGAGGTAGGTGCCCAGCTTGGCGATGGTGTCCATCTGGCCGATATCACCGGAAACCCGGTCATAGACCTGCAGCAAGGCATCCTCATGCGGGCGGGAGTGGCTCTCGAAACTGGCGGCGACGGCCTTCTTGATCTCCTGCGCGGCGTAGGCGTCGTGTTCGCCCAGCGGAATGTCGTGGTTGCGGCCCATCAGCAGGTGCAGGATGTCGATGTAATCCTCGCGCGTTTGCGGCCCGTCCACCAGGAACCGTGCGCCCGCCCGCTGGCGCAGGGCGTCGTCCACATTCTCGGGGTAGTTCGAGAACATGCCAAAGGTGCAGTTACCGCGTACAACGGTGTTGGCGCCGGCAAAGCTCTCCATCAGCACAGCGGTGATTTCCAGCTGCCCGGCTGACGACTGCCGGTCACCGCGCTTACCCGCCAGCTGGTCGATATCGTCGATGGTGCCGAAACCGATGACCGAGGGGTCGATGATCGTGTTGATAAAGGCCTTGGCGTTCTGGCCGGACTTGCCCTGATAGCTGTCGATATTGTCGGTGCTCAGGTTCTGATAGCGGAACGGATAGCCCGCGTTCTGGCAATACTCGTTGATCAGCCCGGCCATCATCTGGATCAGGGTGGTCTTGCCGGTGCCCGGTTTGCCGTCACCCATGAAGGTAAAGATGAACCCGCCAAGTTCCGCAAACGGGTTCAGGCGGCGGTCGAAGTCGTAGGCCATCAGCATCTTCGCCAGCTTCATCGCCTGATACTTGGCGATATGGTTGCCGACCACCTCGTTCGGCTTCTTGAACGTCATGGTCAAGGTGGTGGATTTTGCCTTGGAGGCCGGCTCGAACCCCCGGATCGTCAGGTCGTCGGCCTCGATATGCCAGGCTGCGCTCTGGAACGGGGCCAGATGACCTGCGGACCCTGCGCGCAGGGCGGATTTCTCCATCAGTTGCTCGGCATAGGCACTGGTGGCCGCGATCAGATGGGCGTCGTCGGGGGCGTGTTTGGCCAGCGTCTGGTCCAGCTCCCACAGCGCGCCGTGCAGGGCAAGTTGGCCATTGTCGGTCAGGATCTCTTCGATCTCGCCGATATCGACGGTGGTTTCGCCTAGGTGCGAGGACATCAGATAGGCCAGCGCATTGCCGAAGGTGTGAGACGTGATCAGCGCCTCAGCCGTCAGCAATTCCGAGAACTCGGTCTTGCGCGCAGCTGGCAGATCCCCGGCCAGATTGGCGCGTTTCAGGTCGGCCAATGGGGTCTGTTCCGCATAGGTGTCGGCCACGGCCAGAGCGATTGCGATGGCGCGGCGGATCGCTTGTTGTGCAGTTGCCTGCGGCGGCGAAACCAAGGCGTCACCATCATCCGACGCCTCGATCCGCTCAACCAGATGCACCCCGTCTGCGCGCACGGTCCGGCGTGTCACCAACCCCGGTGTCGTCGAGCGAAACCGCCGACCAGTCGAAACACCCGGCGAGCGTTCAACGGTGGCTTCTACCGCCTTGGCAATTCGCGGCGCATGCTCGAACCCGTTTAGCAAGGCGGTCGCCGCCGGATAGTGCTTGCGAATGTCGTCTTCGCGCAATTCCATCTGATCTGACGTCAAACTCATCTGTTTCCTCGCAATGTCGGGCTGAAGCCCGGCCTACTTTGTCGCGTAGGGTGGGTATCAACCCGTCACCTGCTCAATACCTCAACACTTGCCCAGCCTTGCCGACCACAAACTTTCGCACATCGGCAAACCCCGGCGGGTTGCGTTCGGCCAGCACCTGAAACGGGCGCTGTGGCAGGATGATCGACCGTTGGGTGCGGGTGGCCCCGGTCTCGGCCCCCTGCCCGCCAAAAGGATCCAGCGCAAAAACCTCACGCTCAACAGTTGAGAACCAGCCGGCGCGTTCCTCGATGACCTCCTCGCTGTGTAGCTCTTCGGTGGTCCAGGCCAGCGCCCAATCCTGCCCTTGCGGAGATTGCGCGTCCTCCAGCACCTGCCGCAAGGGGCCAGATTGTTCGGTAAACGCCGAAGAATACATCGGCCCCACATGAATGCGGCGCAGGTGTTTGGGATGCAGGTCATCGAAATCCTGATCAAAGCCCTTGGCGATGGTCACCAGTTTCAGCCCGCCCAAGGATTGCGCCATTAGGTGAGCCTGCACTTCGGGCCAGCGGCGTTGATCCTTGGGCAGGGCGGTTTTGCCGCTATCCTCCAACTGCATCAGGTAGATGACCGGCAGGTTGATCTGGCTGTCATAGACCGCCCAGTGGATCATGAACTTGCGCCGCTCGCCCTCATTCCCGATCCAGTGACATTCGGGATCGTTGCGGGCCCAGAACAGCTGACCTTTCAGCAATTCCTCATAATAGAGCCTTTGGGACAGCGCGAATTGCAACTTGGTCGGGATGTCCCGGTCACCGATGATGGTGCGAACCATGTCGGTTTTCAGGTCGTCTTCCGAGGGCATATTCGCCAAATGCACCTGCGCCTGTTGCGCGTCATTGGCCATGGTCAGCAACTCGGCCGCCACCGGAAACCCGCTGTCGCGCTTGTCCATGGCGAGGCTGCCAAAGAACCGCCCCGTGTCGCGCCCAACCAGCAGGTATTTCATGGACAGCGCGCGGAAGGTGTAGAGCAGCCCCGAAAGGTAGCGCGACACAATCCGCACCTCTTGCTTGCTGATCGCGCCCTCGGCCTCCATCGTCGCGGCCACGCGCAGGAGGTGGACGGTGATCACCTCGAACTTGCGGAAATACCGGCGCGAGGCGAAAGTGTCGGTCAGGCCGACATGGTCTTGGGTGGGGCTTCTATCGGTCATCTTGGAGCGTCCAAGTCCTTCCCGTTTTTGTCGATGTGAAACCACCAACGATATAGCGGCGAGCCAATACTATACAGCACAACCTCGGGATTAATCCCAACTAAACGCTGAAAACGAAGCCCCCTCTCGCTACCCCAACTCAGCCAGCACAAAAACCGAATGAGCCAAGCGCCAAAAGCCATCGAAAGCAGTATCTGGATAGTCTCGGGATAGATCGGCTTATGCTCTATTACACCCAACTTTTCTAAAAACTCTGGAACCATAAGTGGACCAGGGCTCAAGACCATCAATACTAACTGCTGGTAAGCAAAACGCACTTAACCACCATACAAATTCTTATCATGCTTCTCGACAATCGAGGCAAATCGGCGCGCGAACCGCTCATCCGCCTTGGCCTTTTTCTCCAGCACGTCGCGGGCAAAGACCATGTGGTCCTCATGCGCCTCAAGCATGTCGGCCATCTTCTGGTTGGTTGCGGTGCCGATGGCGGCCATGGCCGTCTGCGCCTCTTGATCGGTTTGCACACCAATCTCGTTGATGCGGTGGGCCACGTCCTGCTGCTGCGCGGTTTTCAGCGATTTGGTCAGGGCGTCATACAGCACCACGCGCTGCTGCGTGTCTGTCTGTAGTTTGTTGATCAGCACCATCTGCGTCGCCGCCTGGTTCTGCAGCGAGTCGACCCAGGTTTTGCCCTTTTCGATATAACGCTCCAGTGTCTGCGATTTAGCCAGCTTGACCTGTTCTTCCTGAACCTTGGCGTTGTATTGCTTGTTCAACTCGGCCAGTTCGGTCTCCAGCTGGGTCCGCGCGGCGGCGTCCTGTTCGACGCTGATCTTGTTTTCCAGCGTGATGATGGTCGGGTCCATGCCTTGTATTTCTGCGCGCAGCGCCTCTAACTCCTGAACCGTGAACTCGCGGTCATCAAGCGTCGCCGTCAGGTTGTCCTCGACCTTCACACGCTGCTCTTCCAGTACCGACAACTGCCCTTCCAGCAGCTTTACAATCACGTCGGATTTGGCGATCAGGTCTTGCAGTTTGTCGTCGATATTGGCGGTACGCATCCTTTCTTGCCGCATCGACTCGGACTTGGCCTTGGCGAAGATGCCCACGAAGCTCTCCCACCCGGTTTTCGAGCGCATCTCGTCGAAATCCTTGGAAAACGCGTTGGTGACGTCGTCCAGCCCCATGATCAGCTCGGCAATATTGGCGTTCATCACCTCGGTATGGGCGTGCACATCCTCAAGCGTGGCGTTTTCGATGTCGATATCGGCCTCGGCGGTGCCGATCTTGGCCCGTGCCGCTTCGATGCGCGAGGTCAGCCCCTCGATCTGCGATTGGCTTTCGCGGACCTTCTTCTGTGTATCTTCAATCAACGCTTCAAATTGCTGGTTCGACATTTTGCCCTCTCGTTTTTTCTTATTCAAGCTAGAGATAGGGTATGTTAAGTTAATTTACATCCCTGCCTTTTCAATTTTCACGCGAACTCTGACAAACCTTCTCCGAAAAGAAAAGAGATATGGCGGAACAGGGCGCCCCTGCGACGTCGCGCCCCGTTATCAAACAAAAAAGGGCCGCCTGATCTTGGGCAGCCCCTTCATCTTTTTCCAATACTCCCGCCGGAGGCTTGGCCCATCAGGGCCAAACCCGCTTAGCCAACGACGTTGAACTCCGGGCCATAAGGATAGCCGGTGATGTTTTCGTTGCCGTCTTCGTTGATGACCAGAATGTCGTGCTCGCGATAGCCCCCAGCGCCGGGTTGACCATCCGCAATCGTCAACATTGGTTCCATCGAAATCACCATGCCCGGTTCCAGAACCGTGTCGATGTCTTCGCGAAGTTCCAGCCCAGCCTCGCGGCCGTAATAGTGCGACAGCACGCCGAACGAGTGGCCATAGCCAAAAGTGCGATACTGCAGCAGGTCGCGTTCGGCGAAAAAGTCGTTGATCTTGTGGGTGATCTCGGCGCAGCTTGCACCGGGCTGCAACAGGCTCATGCCGTATTCATGAGCGGCGACATTTGCTTGCCAGATTTTCAGGCTGGCTTTGTCGACTTCCTCAACGAACATCGTCCGTTCAAGAGCAGTGTAGTAACCCGAGATCATGGGAAAGGTGTTCAAAGAGAGGATATCACCGCGCTGCAGAACGCGGCCTGTCACCGGGTTGTGTGCGCCGTCGGTATTGATGCCGGACTGGAACCAGACCCAAGTGTCGCGGTACTCGGCATCCGGAAACCGTTTTGCGATTTCCAATTCCATTGCATCACGGCCCGCCATCGCAACGTCAATCTCTCGCACACCAGCCTTGACAGCATCGCGGATGGCATAACCACCCACGTCCGCGACCTGTGCACCGTGGCGGATCAGCGCGATTTCTGCGGGCGATTTCATCATCCGTTGGCGCATGGTGGTTTCGAACATATCGACCATGGCCGAGGGCTTGAGAAAGTTTTCCAGCTTGTCGCGCTGCATCAGGCTCAGGTGGTCACTTTCATAACCGACCACCTGGCCTTCGCCGGCAACCGATAGAATGGCACGCCAATAATTGTCGCGCTGCCAGTCGGTATAGGTGATGTTGTCGCCATAGCATCGCCGCCATGGCTGGCCAGCATCGATGCCTGCGCTTATTGTGACCGACTCTGTTTCGGTGACGACCAAGCCATAGGGGCGGCCAAAAGCGCAATACAGAAAGCCCGAATAATAAGCGATGTTGTGCATCGACGTGAAAACGGCGGCACCAACACCTAGATCGGCCATGCGCGCGCGCAAGCCTTTCAGTCTGGCCTCGTATTCGGTGTCCTCGAACTGCAATTGGGTTTGTTGGCCGTTGTGATAACGGTAGAATTCCGGACGTGCGGTCATAAGACCCTCCTTGACAGAAGGTCCCGGCGTTCAGGACGGGGAAGTGGGCGCATGCATTGCGGCATGAGGCGACGCCATCGCCAGGGCCCGCGCGCAATCTGTACTATCGCAGAGAGTCGATCAAGCGGGAGTTTTCGTTATGTTTTGGTCAGATGAAAAATTTGATCAAATCTGGATTGATTCATAGGGCCGAGTGGACATAGACAAGTGCCAGACCACTTGATTGAGTGGGCGAAACCATTCTCTAGCCGGAGGCTGACCCATGCTGGATACGACGACCGATCTCAAATCGCTCCTGAAGAAACCGGAACTGCTGGCAACCAAAGCCTTTATCGGAGGTCAATGGGTTGATGGCGAAAACGGGACGTTTGCCGTGACCAATCCTGCACGCGGCGATGTGGTGGCCGAGGTGGCGGATGTCAGCCGGGCACAGGTTGCGGGAGCGATTGCGCAAGCAGAGGCGGCACAGAAAGAGTGGGCGAAATACACTGGCAAGGAACGCGCTGCGATCCTGCGTCGCTGGTATGACCTGATGATGGAAAATGCCGAGGACTTGGGTAAAATCCTGACCGCCGAGCAGGGAAAGCCGCTGGCCGAAGCGATTGGCGAGATCGGATATGGCGCGTCCTTCATCGAATTCTTTGGCGAAGAGGCCAAACGCATCTATGGTGAGACCATACCGGGGCATCAGCGGGACAAGCGGATCATGGTGCTGAAACAGCCGATTGGTGTTGCAGCGTCGATCACTCCGTGGAACTTCCCCAACGCGATGATTACCCGCAAAGCGGGTCCGGCGCTGGCCGCTGGCTGCGCGTTCGTCGCGCGCCCTGCCGCAGAAACGCCGTTGTCTGCGTTGGTTCTTGCTGTGCTGGCAGAGCAGGCTGGTATTCCAGCAGGCGTGTTTAGCGTGGTTCCGTCCTCACGCGCCAGCGAGATCGGCAAGGAATTCTGCGAAAACCCGGGCATTCGCAAGCTGACCTTTACCGGTTCGACCGAAGTTGGCCGTATACTGCTGCGTCAGGCAGCCGATCAGGTGATGAAATGCTCTATGGAGTTGGGTGGGAACGCGCCATTCATCGTGTTTGACGACGCCGATCTGGATGCAGCCGTCGAAGGCGCAATGATGTGCAAGTTCCGCAATAACGGCCAGACTTGTGTTTGTGCCAACAGGATCTATGTCCAAGCCGGTGTATATGACGCATTCGCAGCCAGGCTGAAGGCGGCAGTTGAGGCCCTCAAGGTTGGCGATGGTTTGGCCGAAGGCACAACGACCGGGCCATTGATCAATGCTGATGCCGTTGAAAAGGTGCGCGAGCATATCAAGGATGTTACCTCGCATGGCGGCGCGGTTCTGACTGGTGGGCTGCCCCACGATTTGGGGGGTACATTCTTTCAGCCAACGATTGTGACAGGTGTGACACAGAACATGAAAGTCGCACAGGAAGAAACTTTCGGCCCACTTGCCCCCCTCTTCAAGTTTGATGACGTGGATGATGTGATAGCGATGGCCAATGACACGATTTTCGGGCTGGCCGCCTATTTCTATGCCAAGGATCTTCGCCGGGTTTACAAGGTTGCAGAGGCGCTGGAATACGGAATCGTGGGCGTCAATACCGGCATCATCTCAACAGAGGTCGCGCCATTCGGCGGCGTCAAACAGTCTGGTCTCGGTCGCGAAGGCAGCCACCATGGGATCGAGGACTATCTTGAAATGAAGTATATTTGCATGTCGGTGTAAGAGCATTGAAATCGAGTTCAAAGCTCGCCGTTAGGCGGGCTTTTCTGCTTGGGTAATTTTCAATCCATTGTTGATTTTTCAAATGGCGTACCTTCGCAACTTTTGCGATCAAACCGCTTGCATGGGTGTTGCAAGGCCCCTAAATCACAGCGTTATGGCCAAACCGAAATCAGACCCGAATTACAAGGTGATCGCCGAGAACCGGCGCGCGCGCTTCGATTATGCTATCGAGGACGATATCGAGTGCGGCGTTGTTCTTGATGGGTCCGAGGTCAAGGCCCTGCGCGCGGGTGGATCGAACATCGCCGACAGCTACGCAGCGGTGGAAAACGGTGAATTATGGTTGGTCAACTCCTATATCCCGCCCTATGAACAGGCCAAAGTGTTCAAGCACGAAGAACGCCGTCGACGCAAGTTGTTGGTATCACGAAAACAGATGTCGGATCTGTGGAACGCTACCCAACGCAAGGGAATGACCTTGGTTCCGCTGGTGCTCTATTTCAACCACAAGGGACTGGCGAAGATTAAGATTGGAATAGCCAAGGGCAAAAAGTTGCACGACAAGCGTGAAACCGAGGCGAAACGCGATTGGTCTCGCCAAAAACAGCGGTTGATGAAAGATCACGGATGATTATTGGCACGGTTTTCCGCCGGTCAAGCTTCAATATCGACAATCAAATGTGACTGTCGTGGTGCGCAATGGACAAACGCATACGTAGGCGAACTCTTGCAAAACTCTCCGACTATGCGGCATAGTTGTGTCAATTTAGTGGCATTATAGAGCCAATACAGGCGCCTCCAGGCCCGGCAAGGGTCTGCCTCACCCAAGCTTTGGGTGGGTGTTGTGTACCTCATGGAGGGGGTGTGGGTTGACCTGTTTGCGTCTTGCTGGAGCTTTTGTCCTCTTTCTGCTTGTCTTATTCCCGGCCAGTCGGGTGTTTGCTGCAATCGGCAAAGTGATAGACGTCCGCCAGGGGGCCAGTGTGACATCTGGCGGGGATGATCGTGTGATGCGTGCCGGAATGGTCGTCGAAAACGGCGACGTCATTACAACGGATGGTAGCGGGGTCGTTCAGATCCTGTTCAGCGACGAAACCAAGATTGCAATAGGCCCCAATACACGCATGGTATTGGATGTTTCGATGATGCGTGGCGATCAGGCCGCCAGGAATTTTGCGGTCAAGGCGCTGGGGGGTAGTTTCCGTTTCATATCCGGAAACAGCCGGAAGTCGGCCTATTCGATCACGACGCCGACCGCGACCATGGGTGTCCGCGGAACAATTTTTGATGTTTGGGTTCTGGGTGAACAACAAAGCACGATGGTGATCCTCGAAGGCACCGTCCGGATGTGCGGCATACGCAACAGATGCTCGTTCGTGCGAGGGCAATGCTCGATGGTTGCCACAACGCCGGGGGGCGGTGTCGGTCGTCCGATCGATAACCAACAGGCTGTTCGTGCGTTGAACAACGGATTTCCGTTCATCCTGTCCCAAAGCCAACTGGATCCTGCCTTTCGGGCAGATGTCGGCGGTTGTGGAAGCTTTGCTGTTGTGCCAACTGGGGCGGGCATCATCCCAATTCGCGCTGTACCCGTACCTAAAACGCCGGTTACGCCAGATCCACCCGTGGTCGATACAGCAACCCCACCTTCTGATCCTCCTCCATCCCCTCCGACGACCGAACCGCCTTCGCCGCCTCAGCCTCAGCCACCAGGCATTCTGGGCTTCCCGGGGCAGAGCGGTGTAGCCGGGGGCAACAGTCGTGGCCAAGGGAACGCGGTGAGTGACGGTCAGCATGGTACTGGCGCCGGGAATGGGCAGGGTGCCGCCAATCGCGGCGGAAATGGCCCAGATACAGGAGCAACCGGCGATGGTCCCGGTCAAAGTGCGGGGCAAGGTAATTCAGGGTCGGCGCCGGGCGGAGGTAAAGGAAGTGCTTCTTCCGCCGGTTCAGGAAATGGCAAAGGCGTTGGGGTTGGTGGATCGCCGGGACAAAGCGCCGGGCGCGGAAGCTCTGCCGGTCGTGGCGAGGTCGGTGCCGGAAGCAATGGCGGTGGAAACGGGTCATCGGGCGAGAAAGGAGGAAGAGGTTGATGGGCCCGGGATCGAAAGCTGAGTGACATGGCCTGGCTGACCGCAAGCAAGCAGCGCAATTGGACGTTTCGGGGTATTGGGCTGTTGCTGATCCTTTTGGGGTGCCTGCTGCGGATATCGGATCCTTATCCGGTTCAGGCCGCACGGATGATCTATTTCGATTATCTGCAGCGGTTGTCCCCCCGAGACTTCAATCCTGAACTGCCGGTCCGTGTCGTCGATATCGACGAAGCCTCATTGTCTGAAATCGGTCATTGGCCCTGGCCGCGCACGAAGCTGGCCGAGCTTGTCCAAAGGCTTGGAGAATATGGGGCGGCGGCCATTGCGTTTGATATGCTGTTTGCCGAACCGGACAGGTATTCCCCCGCGCGATTATCGGGGGACCCGGCTTTCAAGGAACTGTTGCGGGATGATATTGCGGCAACCCTCTTAGACAACGATATCCGGTTTGCAAATACCATTGCAGAATGGCCGGTAGTTCTTGGTGTAGCGGCCAGACTGCAAAGTGACGGTTTCGAAGTAGCGCCGAAGACCGGCATCGTCGAGATTGGTGAGCGCCCGACGTCAAGGTTGCCTCGTGTATCCAGTTGGACACCTCTGGCAACGCCTTTGGGAGAAACAGCGCTAGGGATTGGCGGTGTAAACGTCTCGCCGCTCGGTGGGCTTGGTGTGGTCCGCACGGTTCCCCTTTTGTGGATGGGGCCCACCGGGGCCTTGCCCAGTCTGAATGTCGAAGTTCTGCGTGTTGCCACCGGCGTAGCTAATATCTTTGTCGAGGGTTCCCAGGATGAACCCGGTGTCATGCTTTCGCTGGACTTCGGTGGCTTTCAGGTGCCGACAACGGAAAACGGTGAGATATGGGTGCGATACAGACGCGATGATCCCGGACTTTACCTTTCAGCAAAGGATGTCCTCAAGACGGGTCTGGATTCCGCTTTTCAGAAAGAAATCCAAGGTCGGATCATATTGGTGGGTACATCAGCTGCGGGCCTGCTGGATATCCGCGAAACCGCTCTGGGAGAGTCGGTTCCAGGCGTATCGATCCATGCCCAGATCATCGAGCAAATCCTTCTCGGAGAGGTTCTGCGCCGCAGCGATGTTACGGCCGCCTTGGAATTGATCGCGTTCATCGCATTGGGATTGATAGTGACCAGCGTCATGTCCGGCTCAGGCGCGGTCCCATCGTTCGTCTCGGGTGGGATTGCGGCGACATCGGTTGTCGGGGTGAGCTGGTTTGCCTTTCACGCCAACTCCATCTTATTTGATGTGACATTTCCACTAATTGGTGGAATGGCGAATTTCGGATTGCTGGCTGGGTATCAGTACATCGTGACCGAGCGCGACAAGCGCGCGATCAGGCAGACGTTTTCCCACTATGTCGCTCCAGAGATTCTGGACGAAATGGAAGCGAGCGGTCAGGCCTTGAAACTTGGCGGTGAAACGCAGGACATAACCGTCATGTTCTCGGACATTCGCGGTTTCACCCCGTTGTCTGAAATACTACCCGCGTCCGAACTCGTGACCCTGCTGAACGCGTTGTTTTCCAAACTGGGAGAACAAATTCTTGCGGAAAAGGGCACGATCGACAAGTTCATCGGTGATGCCATCATGGCGTTCTGGAATGCACCGTTGCCGGTTGAGGACCACCCGGCGCGGGCGGTGTGTGCCGCATTGGCGATGCGGCGGGCAATGGCCGAATTCAACGCCTCCCAAAAGATGGACGGGCAGGCCTCTTTGGCGCTGGCAACTGGCTGCGCCACTGGCAGCGCTTGTGTCGGCAATATCGGATCGCGAAAAAGGTTCAACTACACGGCCATTGGCGACGTGGTAAATGTTGCCTCGCGTCTCGAGGTCGCTTGCCGATACGTCAACTATGACATTGTTGTGTCGAAGCCGGTTTACGAAGCGACTAAAGGCAAGCTTGCCATGTTGGAAGCAGGGGCTGTTCACCTCAGGGGAAAATCCGAACCAGAATCGATTTTTGTTGTTGTTGGCGATCAGGAAGTTTTGACGTCACAGAGCTTCGCAAGGCTGGCAGAGGCCCATTCCAAGATGATGGAAAAACTGCAAGATGCCGGACAAACTCGGGACATGGCCGCGTTGGCGTCTGACTGCGCGCAACTGGCCTCAAAGGTAGAACCCGGACTGGCTGCATTCTATAGGGAAATACCAAGGCGGGTTCAGGATTTTTCTCAGCACATCGCCACGACCGATATCGCCTTCAGGCATTTCGAGCGTTCGCGAATGGCCGGTGAATGACCACAGATCAATATCGGGCTTTGATTTCAGTGCGCGCAATTTCTTTCGCTTTTTGGCGTTCGCGCAAAAAGACGAACAGCCCGGCCCCTATGATCATCGACATGCCCAGCCAAACCACTGTTCCCGGCAATTGCCCCCAGATTAACCAGCCCCAGAATACGGCCATCGGCAGGCCGACATATTCAAATGGGGCGACAGTTGCTGCGTCGGCAACCCGATAGGCTTGGGCCAGGCAATAGGCAACGATTCCCGAGTTCAAGCCAAGCCAAATCACAAAAACCCAATCTTCGTTCGCAGGCCATACCCAGGCACGCAAAAGAAAACTTAGACTGGGGTTGTCTGTCCCCGCTACGAAGCGCCCATCACCTGCAACCAGATAGAAGCCAACGGAGACGAGGATGAACATGCCTTGGATATAGGTTGCCAGCGCCGAGGCCGACGTCGTTGCGCCGAGTTTTCGTGTCATGAGTTGGTTCAATGCATAGGCAAGCGCTGAAAGAACCGGCAGCATCAATACAAGCCGATTTGCATCCATCGTGTCGCTACCGTGCCAAGGCCGTTGCATGACGACGACGCCAACAAATCCGACGACGACTGCGCCGATCCGCAACGGACCGACTTTCTCGCCAAGGACCGGGATAGAAAGGACGGTAATGAACAGCGGCGCAGCAAAGAATAGCGCTGTCGCATCGGCAAGCGGTGCTGCGGCGAGTGCAACAAAGAAAGTCATGTTTGATATCACGACCAAAAGACATCGCACGGTATGCAAAAATGGATGGCGTGTTCGCAAAATTCCGACGCCACCTTCGAAATATACCAGCGCTAGCGATAGAACCATGCCGATCGACGACCTCAGGAACACTATCTCATGCAAGGGATAATTGCCAGAAAACTGCTTGATCAGCATGTCGTTGACAGAAATCGCAAACATGCCACAAATGATAAAGGCGATACCGGCGGCTGACCGGTTTTGTTGTACATGTGACACGGTAGGCTCTCCCAGCGAACGACTTGATGTTTTGCCAAGCAGAAACACCGCTATCATAAGGACTTTGGAGTTCCCAATCTCAATATCGGAGTTGTACCTGTTGCGCAGGTCTGCCTTCTGGCGCAAGGTTTTGACCGGATACGCACGACGGCAGAGGAGGTGCAGGCATGCACATGAGTGATACTCGGGAGATCCAGGCGGCTCCTGCGGAAGTTTATGCAGCGTTACTGGACCCTGACGTTCTCAAAGAATGCGTGTCTGGCGCGCAAGAGGTCACCGGAAACCCGGAGGACGGTTATGAAGCGACCGTTGTTCAAAAGGTTGGTCCGGTCAAGGCAACCTTCAAAGGCACCGTGACCATGTCCGGCATGTTGAAAAACGAGCGTCTTACCATCGCCGGGGAAGGAAAGGGAGGCGCTGCCGGTTTCGCAAAGGGCGAGGCGGCGGTGACATTGGCTCCGGCCGATGGTGGTGGCACTGTGTTGTCCTATGATGTCGATGCAAAGGTTGGCGGAAAACTTGCACAGTTGGGAAGCCGACTGATCGACGGGTTTGCCAAGAAAATGGCGGATCAGTTTTTCGAGAACCTTCAGGCACATCTCGAAGGCCCGGCTGAACTGGTGGAAGAGTTAGACGAGCCTGCCAAAAAGAAAGGCTGGCTTGGTAAGCTGAAAGGTTCGTCCTGAATTTGCGCAATCGCGCAAGCTTCTGTGCGCAAATGGCCTGTTCTGTCAGCCCGGCGCGCGATAGGGTCTCCGGCAGAACGGGGAACAGGCATGTCGACCATTTTGTCCATCAAGAACCTGCGCAAGTCTTATGCTGACGGTTTTGAGGCGTTGAAAGGCGTCACGCTCGACATCGAGGAAGGTGAGATTCTTGCCTTGCTCGGGCCAAATGGCGCTGGCAAAACCACATTGATTTCCACGATTTGCGGCATCACTACCCCATCGTCGGGAACTGTGACTGTTGGTGGTTATGACATTCAGAACGATTTTCGATCGGCCCGTCGAATGATTGGCCTGGTGCCGCAAGAGATTGCGCTTGAACCGTTCGAAAAGGTCTGGAACACGGTCCGGTTCTCGCGCGGGCTGTTCGGGCATCGGATGGATGATGCAAAGATCGAGGGTATCCTGCGCAAACTCTCGCTTTGGGACAAGCGCAAGAACGCTATCAAGGAACTGTCCGGCGGCATGAAACGAAGGGTGCTTATTGCCAAGGCGCTGGCGCATGAGCCGCGTGTCCTTTTTCTGGACGAACCTACCGCAGGCGTGGATGTGGAACTGCGCAAGGACATGTGGGATATCGTAGCTGAACTGAAGCAGAGCGGCGTCACCATCATCCTGACCACACATTATATCGAAGAGGCCGAGGCAATCGCCGACAGGGTAGGCGTCATCAACAAAGGCGAGTTGCTGTTGGTGCAGGACAAGAGCACCCTTATGGCGCAGATGGGCCAAAAGCAGATTGAGGTGATGCTGACTGAGCCGATCACTGCGGTTCCCGAAAGTCTTTGCCATCACAAACTGTCACTAAGCGGGAATGGCGAAGCGCTGGTCTATACGTATGATACCCATGCCGAGCGGACCGGTATCACTACGTTGCTGAACGACGTTGCAGAGGCGGGACTTGTTCTGAGAGATGTGCAGACACGACAATCCAGCCTGGAAGAAATCTTTGTCAATCTGGTGTCGGGGGACATGCAATGAACTGGGCCGCAATCGCTGCGATCTACCGCTTCGAGATGGCACGTTTCTTTCGCACGCTGGCGCAAAGCTTTTTGTCGCCGGTGATTTCCACATCGCTCTATTTTGTGGTTTTTGGAACAGCTATCGGCAGTCGCATTCAGGAAGTCGAAGGCGTCTCTTATGGCGCGTTCATTGTTCCCGGTCTGATCATGCTATCCGTTGTCATGTTGTCGATTTCGAACGCGTCGTTTGGCATCTACTTTCCCAAATTCCTTGGAACGATTTATGAATTGCTGTCCGCGCCCGTGAACTTCTTGGAAATCGTTATCGGCTATGTCGGAGCGGCCGCGACAAAGGCGTTGTTTGTCGGGCTGGTGATTCTGGTCACATCGACCTTCTTTGTCGATATCCGGGTAGAGCATCCCTTGGCCATGGCTGCGTTCCTGATTTTGTCGTGCCTCAGCTTTGCGCTGCTCGGGTTTATCGTTGGCATCTGGGCAAGTAACTTCGAACAGATGTCTCTTATCCCGCAATTGGTGGTGACGCCGTTGATTTTTCTTGGCGGCACGTTTTATTCCATTTCTATGCTTCCTCCGGTCTGGCAGACGATTACACTCTTCAACCCGGTGGTTTATCTGATCTCGGGATTTCGGTGGTCGTTCTATGGATTGGCCGATGTACCCATCGGGTTCAGCCTGCTGGCCATAGTCGTGTTTACCGTAATTTGCCTTGGAATCATCTGGTGGATCTTCAAAACAGGTTGGCGTCTTCGTAGCTGAAATCGCACGGGGGCGTTGCATTTTTGCCCTCCGATTGTTTGAATTTGGTTCACGTTTCGCTTCTGTCACGTGGGGCGTCTTGTTTACGGCTTGGCCGCACTCTACATCGGCATCCATGAACTTTCGCCTGCCGTTTCTAAAAAAACCGCCAGTTGTGGCCGTGGTCCGTTTGTCCGGTGCCATCGGGATGGTCGGGCGTGCGTCGCTGAATGACAATGCGCTGACACCAGTGCTGGAGAAGGCATTTCGCAAGGGTAAACCCGTTGCGGTGGCACTGGAGATCAACTCGCCGGGTGGTTCGCCGGTGCAAAGCTCACTGATCGGCGCCCGCATCCGGCGTTTGAGTGAAGAACTGAAAATCCCGGTTTTCGCCTTTGTCGAGGATGTGGCAGCCTCGGGCGGTTATTGGCTCGCTGTCGCGGCGGATGAAATCTGGGCTGATGACAGCTCGGTTCTGGGGTCCATCGGCGTGATTTCCGCCGGGTTCGGAGCGCATGTATTTCTGGCGCGACAGGGGATTGAACGTCGCGTGCACACCGCAGGAAAGTCCAAATCGATGCTGGATCCTTTCGCGCCGGAAAAAGAGGATGATGTCGAACGACTCAATGTCCTTCTCGAAGACATTCATGCTAATTTCATCGCTCATGTTCGAAATCGCCGCGGAGACAAATTAAACCGGGGCGAGGACTTGTTCACCGGTGAGGTCTGGTTGGCCAAGCGAGCAACCGAACTTGGCCTGATCGACGGAGTTGGTCATCTGAAGCCCAAGATGCAGGAACGATTTGGCCAGAAGGTCAAGTTTCGACGCTATGGCGTGCGCCGCCCGATCTGGACGCGGTTTGGGGCACAGGTGGCGCAGGATGCTATCGCTGGCGTAGAGGAACGCGCAGCCTACGCGCGTTTCGGGCTTTGACGTGATCATCAAGGCTGTCACCCTTTTTCTCATTGGCATGGCCGTTCTGGCGATGTTCGGAAAACTCAGGTTTCCCGGGCAAAAGCGGTTGGCGTCAGCGCGGTGCAAGCGCTGTGGACGTTTTCGGATCGGCAAGGGTCCCTGTGCCTGCGAAAAAGGGGGGCGGACATGACCGCATGGGTATTATCAGCGCTGGGCCTGTTGATTCTGTTGCTGGCTGGCGATGCGCTGGTTCGGGGGGCGGTAAATCTCAGTTTGCGCCTTGGAGTTCCCGCGTTGATCGTGAGCCTGACCATCGTCGCGTTCGGGACTTCTGCGCCGGAACTCCTGATTGCGATCAAGGCGGTGCAGGAAAATGCACCGGGTATTGCACTAGGCAACGTCGTCGGTTCGAATACAGCCAATATCCTGCTGGTTCTGGGCATACCCGCTATGCTTGCCACCCTTCACACTAGCGAGTGCAATACGCGGCGGAACTATGTGTTCATGCTGATCGCGTCCGTACTGTTCATTGCGCTGGCATTCTGCGGTACGTTCACGCTGGCTAGTGGGGCCATCCTGTTGGTGGGATTGTTCTTGATCCTGATGAACGCCTTTCGGCAGGCGCATGCGCACCGCAAGGCTTGCAACGGCGCTTGTGCGGACGAGGAAGGTCTTGAAACGCTGGAAGAAGCTGATCCGGACATGCCGTATTGGCGCGTCGCTGTTTACTTGATCCTTGGATTGATTGGTTTGCCGATGGGGGCGCATCTGTTGGTGGACAATGCCGCCATCATCGCCCGAACCTACGGTGTCAGCGAAACCGTGATCGGCCTGACTTTGATTGCTGTTGGCACTTCTTTGCCTGAACTGGCGACGACTGTCATGGCAGCCCTCAGGCGTCAGGCCGACGTAGCACTTGGCAACGTGATTGGTTCGAACATGTTCAACCTGTTGGCCATTGTCGGGATTGCCACTCTGTTTGGAAACATCGAAGTCGATCCGGAGTTTCTGGAATTCGACCTGTGGGTCATGCTGGGGGCATCGCTTTTGTTGATCCCCTTTGTGTTTCTCCAGCAGAACATCACCCGTTTTTGGGGGCTTGCGCTGACGGGGCTCTACGGGATTTATGTGGTTGCCGTACTGACCTGAGGTCTCAGAAACAGGGAGATTTGCATGACCCGAGCTCTCGTGACCGGCGCCGGACTGCGTTTGGGTCGTGCCATGGCCCTGTACCTTGCTGATCGCGGTTTCGATGTCGTCGTCCACTATGCGCGCTCGCAAGAGCAAGCGGAGGACACCGTGCGGGCGATATCGGCCAAAGGGCGCACAGCAATAAGCTTGCAGGCGGATCTTTTGGATGAGGTACAGACAGTGGCCTTGTTGCCTCGTGCAGCAGAAGCACTGGGAGGGCCGATCACCTGTCTTGTCAATAACGCATCTATCTTTGAATACGACAACATTCATACCGCGACTCGGCAGAGTTGGGATCGTCACATGGACAGCAATCTGCGCGCGCCGTTTGTTCTGACGCAGGCGATGGCGAGGCAAGGGTTGGCCCACAGGATGGATGAGTTTGGTGAACCCGTTGCGTCGGGTCTAATTGTCAACATGGTCGACATGCGGGTAAGGAAACCAACGCCCGAGTTCATGACTTACTCATTGGCCAAAATGGGGCTTTGGGCTTTGACGCGCACGGCGGCTCAAGCATTGACGCCAGCCATCCGTGTGAATGCTATTGGTCCCGGACCCACGTTGCAGGGACATCGGCAAAGCGACGCACATTTTTCTGCCCAAAGAGCGAATACGATCTTGGAACGGGGCGCGCACCCGTCTGACATTACCGCCGCGTTGGGATATTTTCTGGACGCCCCGGCAGTCACCGGGCAGTTACTTTGCGTCGACGGCGGACAGCATTTGGGATGGCGTACACCGGATGTTCTGGGACCCGAATAACGAGTATACGCTGCAAGTTTTGCACCGCTCTCAAAAGCGTTACCGATACGTTACAAAAATGTCTTTTGTTTCATATACTTGTCAGGCCATCAAAAAAATATATCGAAGAATCAAGCAGTTATGATAATGCCTATTTTTTGTGCAACTCAAGGAAGGCACCTGTAAACAAGGAAAAATCCCGATGCCCCAAAAGTTATCGGCACACTTATCCACAGAAATCGTGGATTTGTTTTCTCTTGAAATCGGTGCTCCAAGATTGCAGCCATGGCCAGAGAATCATAGTTCAAGGCAATGACGCACCACGGCGACGATATTCCTGCAATCCCACAGACAGGCTATGCCTGTATTCAGGGATATATGAAAACTCTGGACAGTTCACCCGGTGTATATCGGATGCTCGATGCTGATAGTCGGGTGCTTTATGTCGGCAAGGCGCGGAACTTGCGGGCACGGGTTTCGAACTATACCAGGCCGGGTCATTCAGGGCGGATCGAGCGAATGATAGCGGCCACCGCTTCGATGATGTTTCTGACTACCAAGACTGAAACCGAAGCGTTGCTGCTAGAACAGAACCTGATCAAGCAACTTAAGCCCAAATACAATGTGCTGCTGCGCGACGACAAAAGCTTTCCCAATATTCTGGTGGCCAAGGATCACCCCTTTTCCCAGATCAAGAAACACCGTGGCGCGAAGAAGGAAAAGGGCGCCTATTTTGGTCCCTTTGCCAGTGCGGGAGCCGTGAACCGCACGCTGAACCAGCTGCAAAAGGCCTTTCTTCTGCGCAACTGTTCGGATTCGATGTTTGATAGCCGTACGCGACCTTGTCTGCTTTACCAAATCAAACGTTGTTCAGGACCATGTGTTGGACTGATCTCCGAAGCGGACTACCGTGAAAGCGTCAAGGATGCCGAAAGGTTTTTGTCCGGTCGGTCGACCAAGGTGCAAGAGGATTTGGCAGCACAGATGATGGCAGCATCGGAGGCGATGGAATTTGAGCGCGCCGCCAGCTTGCGCGACCGCATACGGGCACTGACGCAGGTGCAGACGAGTCAGGGTATCAATCCTCGCGGTGTCACCGAAGCGGATGTCATCGGACTCTACATGGAAAGCGGGCAGGCTTGTGTTCAGGTATTCTTTATCCGCGCCAACCAGAACTGGGGCAACAAGGACTTTTATCCGCGTGTTGGGCCGGACGTTTCGCCTGCCGAAGTGATGGAGGCTTTCCTTGGCCAGTTTTACGACAACAAGGAACCGCCCCGGCAATTGATCCTGTCCGACGAAATTGAAAACGCTGACTTGATGCAGGAGGCCTTGACGGGAAAAGTTAGACGCAAGGTCGAAATCCTGGTCCCCCAACGTGGCGAGAAGCATGAGTTGGTGACCGGTGCACTAAGAAATGCGCGCGAGTCTCTTGCCCGCCGCATGTCCGAAAGTGCTACGCAAGCCAAGCTGTTGCGCGGCATTGCCGAGGCGTTTGAACTGGACGGGCCGCCGAACCGGATCGAAGTCTATGACAACTCACATATTCAAGGCACAAGCGCGGTCGGCGGCATGATTGTGGCCGGGCCGGATGGGTTCATGAAAAACGCCTATCGCAAATTCAATATCCGTGGCGACGACCTGACACCGGGCGACGATTTTGGAATGATGAAAGAAGTTCTAGGCCGCCGCTTTTCCCGGTTGCTGAAAGAAGACCCGGACCGGGACAAAGGGTTGTGGCCGGATTTGCTTCTGATCGACGGTGGTTCTGGACAGGTCGGTGCTGTGCACGAGATAATGTCCCAACACGGGGTCGAGGATATTCCGATAGTAGGTGTCGCAAAGGGAATAGACCGCGACCACGGCAAAGAGGAGTTCCACCGCATTGGCCAGCGCCCTTTTGCGCTGAAACGCAATGACCCGGTGCTGTATTTCATCCAGCGCTTGCGTGATGAAGCACACCGGTTTGCTATCGGCACCCACCGTGCCAAACGGGCCAAAGCCGTCGGCGCGACCCCGTTGGACGAAATTCCCGGTGTGGGTATGGCCCGCAAGCGGGCACTTCTGACTCATTTCGGCAGTGCCAAGGCTGTCAGCCGGGCAAATTTGGCAGACCTTAAAGCGGTCGAAGGGATATCAGCCGGGTTGGCGCAAAAGGTGTATGATTTCTTCCACGACAAGGGTTAGGCCCGCCGCCCGCGCCACAGTATATAAAGCCCCGAGGTCACGATCAGCGCGCTTCCGATCCACATGTTTCGATCCAGGCTTTCGCCGAACATTATCACGCCCAAAACAATACCGAACAGCAAACGCGTGTAGCGGAACGGGGTGACGACCGAAACCTCGCCCGTGCGCATCGCTTTCATCAGTGCGGTATAGGCTATTACCCCCATCAGAACCGCGCCGCTCAGATGCTGGCATGTGTGCAAGCTAAGCGGTGCAATTGGCGCAACTTCCCATAATCGATAGACAAGACCTGCAACGATGATGCTAAGAAAGCCATAAAATCCAAGAACTTCAGCCCCCAAGTTGGTCGGGGCCGCGCGACTGGCCAGATCGCGTCCGGCAAAGCCCAGCATGCCCAGCACTGCCAGAATCGACAGGGCGGAAAAACTGTTACCAGTTGGTTGCAAAAAAAGGATGACACCGATCATGCCGACGATAATGGCGCTCCACTGTCGCCAGCGAACGGTTTCGCCAAAAAACAGCGCCGCCCCCGCGACCACGACAAGAGGCGTGGCTTGCAAGATGACGGTAGCCGAGGACAAGGGTGTCAGGGCGATGGCCAGAAAATAGAACAACCGGCCAAGTACTTCGAACACCCCCCTTACCTTCATCGGGCGTGACAGCACATCGGGTTGAAACAGACGAACCCTGCGTACCTGCGCCACGCCCGCGAAAACAACGGCTCCGCCAGCACCAAACAGTACTAAAACCTGCCAAATTGGCAAAGAGGCAAAGGCCGCCTTCAGCAGCGAGTCTTCCAGTGCAAAGCCCGCCATCGCGGCAATCATCCAAAGACTGCCGGCCAAATTCGATCGGGCATCGGTTCGGATTTGGGTAGTCATGATGCGCTTTCTGGCTTGGCTCTGTCGCGCAAACTGACTGCAATACTGGCAAAGGCCAACCCGTATCGTTCAGAGACTTCAAGACTGCGGCGCTTTGACCAAGCTTCTGTGATAAGTCGAGTTTTTTGGCACTTTGGCTTTTCTGTCCGTAACCGCCGATGTAGGGTCCGCTGCATGAAATGGAACTTGCCCAATATCCTGACTGTTCTGCGCCTTTTGGCTGCCCCCGGGCTGGCTGTGATGTTTTTGTACTTTACCCGGCCTTATGCGGATTGGTTCGCGTTGATTCTATTCGTGACCGCCGCAGTTACCGACTGGTTCGACGGATATTTGGCCCGGGCATGGAAACAGGAAACCAAGATGGGTGCGATGATGGACCCGATCGCCGATAAGGCAATGGTAGTCATCGCATTGATGATTATCGTCGGGTATTCCGCTGAACATTGGACACCCTGGTTGGTGCTGCCTGCCACGTTCATCCTGTTTCGCGAGGTTTTCGTTTCCGGTTTGCGCGAGTATCTTGGCGATGTCTCAGGCACGCTCAAGGTGACTAAGCTTGCCAAGTGGAAGACAACATCACAGATGATTGCCATCGCGGTTTTGTTCGGTCAGGGGATATTCGAGCACTACCTGGTGATGTCCTCGTTCGGGATGGATCAGCAGTTGGTCGAGCAGATCATGACCGGGCAGGTGGAAGACCTTCACGGCTTGCGCTGGAAATACCACGGTATGGTCTGGGCCGGGCGTGTTGGTCTGTGGTTGCTGTGGATTGCAGCTGGTCTGACGTTGATCACCGGCTATGATTACCTACGTAAAGCTATGCCGCATCTGAAGGATACGTAAGACATGGACATTCTGTATTTCGCCTGGGTTCGCGAACGCATCGGATTGCCGAAAGAAAGAGTTGAAACCAATGCGGCGACTGTTTCGGAATTGGTCGATGAGTTGCGGATGCGCGAGGTCCGGTACGAAGTGGCTTTTGCCGACCTCTCGGCGCTTCGGGTGGCTCTGGATCAGGAGCTTTCGGATTTTGATGCCTCTTTGTCCGGCGTCAGAGAGGTTGCGTTCTTTCCGCCCATGACCGGAGGGTGATTTCCGTGCGCGTAGCTGTTCAGGAAGAACCCTTCGATCTAGGGACAGAAGTCAGTTCTTTCGCTGCCAGAGGAGCGGCAAACGGTGCCATCGTGACGTTCACAGGGGTGGTGCGTGATCTTGCGGAGGACGATCTCGCCGTGATGGAGATCGAGCATTACCCCGGTATGACCGAGAAAGCATTGTCGAAAATCGCTCTGGAAGCGAAAGAACGTTGGGCATTGGGTGATGTTCTAGTCATCCATCGTTATGGCCGGCTCGCACCCGGTGACCGGATCATGATGGTCGCCACTGCGGCCCGCCATCGCAAGGATGCCTTCGAGGCTGCCGAGTATTTGATGGACTACCTGAAGTCTCGGGCACCGTTCTGGAAAAAGGAAATCACAGCTGGTGGCGCTGGTTGGGTTGCAGCCAAGGATGAAGACGAAGACGCTTTGGCCCGTTGGTAGTTCGGTTGTTCCCTGGGTAAAACTAGCCTTTGTGCTTAGCCTGCCAATTGTACCCTTAACTCTTCGGCTTCTTGCCGTGCCGCTCGCAATCCATCCATCGCCGCGGACAGTTCCGCTTCTGTCTGTGTTAACTGATTGGTTAATTCGGCTTCGCGCTGCTGAAGATACGTGATCGCCTGATCGCGGGTTTCTTCCGCTTCGTGCAACTCCCGACTCATACGGTCCAGATCAGCCACGTCGCTTTGGCGAACACGGGACAGCCGGTGAACCAGCCAGTTGGTGAACCAGCCCAGTGAAAACGCCACGAACAGGATGATCGCGGTGGCGATAATGAATTCGGTTCTGTTCATGTCACTGATCCTCTGCCTGCTCTTGCGATGTGTTGTCCGCCTGTTTCCCGGTCGGCCGCTCTTTTGCCTGTTCCGCCGCCTCCAGCCCGGTCTTACGCTCGGTCACGGGTTCAGGGCGAACCAGCCTGAAATCGATCCGCCGATTCTCTTCGCGGCCTTCTTCGGTCCCGTTATCCCCGATCGGCTGGCTTTCGCCATAGCCGATCGCGGCGAAACTCGACGTTGGCACGCGCCGGGCGCGCAGTTCGTTGAGAATAGACTGCGCGCGCGCTTGGCTAAGTTTCTGGTTCATCTCTTCGCGGCCCTGGCTGTCGGTGTGGCCTTGAATTTCCATCCGGATTGGTCCGCATTCTCTCAGGATGTTCGCAATTCGGTTCACCGTTTCCAAGGAGTCGGTCGACACCGTGGTAGAGCCGGGTTCGAATGTGATTTTGTTGCCTTGCTGAATAACGGCTATGTCTGCTTCGCACACTTCCGGGTCCGGCAATGCATCCTCGGGTTCGGGCAGGGGTTCGAAACTGATGTCCAGCTTGAAGTCCTGAGCCTCGCCTAGTTTGTCGGATAGCAACCGTGATATGTCTGCATTTGCATCTTCGTCATGACTCATGCCGCGGATGATGACTGTTTCCACTGTTACCGAAAGAGATCCATTGTGAAGGCGAGACAAGGCGTCGAGACCGGCAAGAACTCGGACTGACCAGTCGGCGGGCAAATCAGGCACGACGCGAGTGGCCATGTGTACGGCTTCTGATCCGAATGCGGCCTTGGCATAACTGTCGACCATCTCCCTCAGCAATTCGTCTCCCAGGCGTCCGCGCAGTTGCACCAAACCCTCGGGGCTACGTGTCGCAGTAAACTCCAATACCTCGGCGGCAGTTTTGACTTCAGGTTCGGGCAGAACGGCGTGCAGTGCGAACACGTCGGGCAAGCTGTTCTCCAACTCTCCGACGACCCTGTCAAACGTCGACTGATCCGTTCCTTGCTGCGCGACCAGCGTGATATCCGCGTCCGCTATTGTGACGCTGCCACGTCCAAGCTCGGCCAGGGCGCCGATGCTGAGCTCTGCAGCGCTTGCCCACCGCGGAGACGGAACACCCAATCCGATAGTGCAGTTGATCTTGCCGGTAAGGCCAACACGATGTGCGGCGGCGATAATGCGATCCCTTGCTGTTTCGTCTTGTGCCGAACACGCGTCGAAACGCCCTCCTGATTCGTCGATCAGATAACGAAGAGTGAAAGGGGTGATAACCGGGCGGGGGGCTGAAATCGCAAGTCCGATGCGCAAGCTCGGCGGTGCGGCCTTTGTGAGTTCCTGCTCTAGACGCACCTTTTCCTTGGGACTGTCCGCGATTGCCGTGACCTTGACCAGCCCGCCGCTGGCAGAAACCTTAGCGCGGGGTAACCGGGATAGCGCGGAAATGGCATAAGCAAGCGCATCGTCCCACCCCCTCGGCTTGGGATAGTCCGCTGTCTCCATCAAATCCGATACCCGTGCTTGCCGGTCCAAGGCTTGCAGGGATGAAATGAGTCCTTCGCGATCCTCGGTTGCGGGGATCAGGCCAATAACGGATATCCCGCTGTCATTGCGCAGAATTTCCGCTGAAAATCTGGGTGGTGCCAGATCGGCGGTCGGCGCAATATCCAACTCGTCGATGACGCGGGAAGGGTCAACTTCGGCACCCGCAACCGTTAGGGCATTGAAACGGGCACCTTCGTCAGCGGCGGTTCCAGTCAAAATGACTCGTAACCCGTCGGCTTGAACCTCCGCCCAGTTATGCCCCTTCAGGTCCAGCGCCCGCCGAATAGACGCTTCGGAACTTTGCTCGACAGCGGTTACGGCAAAGCTAGCGCCAAACAGACACAGTCCGGCCGCCATCACAAATGTCAGAGCGACCACGAGGGAAAAGGGAACTCGCATATGCAGATCGGGTATCTCGTCATGCTTTTGGCCGGGAGTCTTACAACCGCCCGGCCCAAGGTGCAATCACAGCAGCAGTGCAATCCCGAAGAAGATCAGCGGAATAAGGCCGGTGTCGCGGTTGGCGCGAAAAAGCTGCAGCAGTTTGGCGTTATTCTCGATATCGAGGCCTCGCAGTTGCCACGCCATATGCCAGCCCATCGCCCAAGGCCCCGCAATCGCAAGAACCATTGCCATGATCGACGCATCGGGCAGGGCCGCCTCGATCACGGCCAATCCCATCAGGCTGACGGTGGCAATCAGAAAGTACTTCAGCCATTTCGCGGTATCGGTGCCAAACAGGCGGGCTGTAGACTTGATGCCGATAAGTTCGTCGTCTTCAGTATCCTGATGCGCATATATCGTGTCATAAAAAAGGGTCCACGATATGCCGGCCAAATACAGAAGAATAGCGGGCCAGCCCACTGTGCCACTGTGGGCGGCCCAGGCCAGCAGGGCGCCCCAGTTGAAGGCCAGACCAAGAAACACCTGTGGCCACCATGTGAAGCGTTTGGCAAAGGGATAGATTGTGACGGGTAACAGCGAAAGAACACCCATAGCAATTGCTGCCATGTTGAAGGTCAAAAGAATCATCAAGGCAAGCAGGCACTGTACCACCATCCAGATCACCGCTTTTCGAACCGTGACCTGCCCTGAGGGAATGGGTCGCGAGCGTGTTCGTTCCACCTTGCCGTCGAAATCCCGATCTGTAATGTCGTTCCAAGTGCAGCCCGCACCGCGCATAAGAAAAGCTCCAAGGGCGCATCCGATGCCGATCCACAAATCCGTCCATTCGGGATCCCCACCATCCAGAACAGCAAGGGCCAACCCCCACCAGCAAGGGATCAGCAACAGCCACGTTCCAATGGGACGATCCGCGCGAGACAACCGGAGATAGGGCCGGGTAAAGGCGGGGGCGTGGGTGTCAACCCAGTTGTCCTTGATCGCGTCGGCGACTTGTCCGTCTGGTGTTGGGGCTTTGCCTTGCATATGTAGGGTCTCATGAGTGCGAAAATCAGGCTGTATGTAGAGCACCGATTGGGTGCGGGGCAATCGGTTCCTTTGACGCGCGAACAGGCGCATTACCTGTTCGGCGTGATGCGCCTTGGCATTGGCGCTCCTGTTGCCCTGTTCAACGGGCAGGACGGTGAGTGGCAGACCGAGGTGTTGGAAACTGGAAAGAAGGGTGGCGTATTGCGATGCATCCAGCAGACACGCACGTTGCAGATGCCCCCGGATTTGTGGCTTCTGTTCGCGCCCATCAAAAAGGCACGAACCGATTTCATCGTGGAAAAGGCCGCCGAGATGGGAGCTGCACAAATCATTCCGGTTCAGACGGATTTCACCAATTCCGAGCGCATACGTCAGGATCGACTGCAAGCTCACGCGATCGAGGCTGCCGAGCAATGCGGCGGAACATTCGTTCCCAAGGTCAGCGACCTGACAAAACTGGATCGGTTGCTGGATCAATGGCCTGAAGGCCGCCGACTGATGTTCTGCGACGAGGCCGAGGCCGGATCGGCCTTGCGCCTGACGAAAAGTGAAAAAGGCCAACCCTGGGCGATTCTCATTGGCCCTGAAGGTGGATTTTCAGAAAAGGAGCGCACCCGGTTGTCCACATTGCCCTTTTCCCATGTGGTCAGCCTTGGCCCTCGTATCTTGCGTGCAGATACGGCTGCGGTTGCCGCAATGACCTTATGGCAGCAGGTATTGGGGGACTGGAGGTGACGGCACCTCGCCTGCATGTGCTGACGGCCATTAACTCGGACCGTGCAGTGGTCCTGCGACGCGGGCCGAGCGATCAGGTGGCATCCATTCTTTGGGACCGAAAAAAAGACACCATTGAATTGGGTCAATGGCTTAATGGGCGCATTCACGAGTACCGCTCGGACATTTCGCCAGACGGGAAATATCTCGTCTATTTCGCCGGGCGCGGGGGGCGGTGTTGGACGGCCGTGTCGCGCGCGCCCTGGTTGCGGGCAATTTCCTATTGGCCTCAGTCGCACAGCTGGCATGGAGGAGGTGCATTTACTGAAATCGGCGCACTGTGGCTGAATGGAGCGGAAGCGCCAGCTGAAATGCAAGATGGATTGCGGCCTGCCGCTACAGATGCGTTTTCCCATTCCACCGACGGGTTTCACATGGGCGGACTGGTGGCCGAGAAAATGCGCCTTCGTGGCTGGACGCACGTTTGTGGCGACCGGTACGAGACGATCCTGCGCAAACCCGTATCAAGCGGTTGGGCTTTGCAATGCGGGTTTCGTATTGGGGAAAAGAACCGGGCTTTGGTATCCAGCAATTATGCCCTGATAGGCCCTGGGACCGACGCGGTTGTTGATCTGCCGGGTTGGGAATGGGCCGATCTTTGGCAAGGAGAAATACAATGGGCCGAAAAAGGCGTGTTGTGGCAGGCCCGTTTGGCAGATGATGGAGACCTTGAAGATCGTGTCCAGAAGTACGATTTCACTGACATGACCTACGATGCGATCAAGGCGCCCTACAAGGGTGTTCAGGGAAGCCCCGAAACATGAGCTTTGTTCGTCCCGAAGCCAAGGCGGCCATGTGGCGCTGGCGCGAGATTCTGGTTGCTGCTGCGATGATGCTGGTTGGTATCAGCTGGATTGGTGGTCCGGGCGGGTTATTGGGCTGGCTGGGTTGGGTGTTGATTGTCGTTTCAGTCGCGTTGACGGTCATAGGTATTCAGCGGGGACGGTTTCGCAACGGTGCAGGTGGGCCCGGTGTCGTTTCGGTTGACGAAGGCCAGATTTCCTATCTGGGTCCTCTGACTGGCGGAGTGGTCGCCGCGCGTGAACTGGAGCGTTTGGCGCTTGATCCAACCACTCGGCCCGCGCATTGGGTGTTGGAGCAACCAGATCAACCCAGTCTTCACATCCCGGTTAATGCCGAAGGTGCCGAGGCGCTTTTTGACGTCTTTTCGTCCCTTCCCGGAATAAAAACCGAACAGATGCTGTCGGAGCTTTCAGGACGCGCGGTTCACCCGGTCGTGATCTGGGAACGTCATCCTTCTCGTCCACAGGGGTTGCGGTTGCATTGACACCGGAGGCGTTTACCCTCAGGACTTCCCCCTACATTTTCTAGAGACCCAGCATCGGAGCGCGGCCTATGTCTATCCCTCAGTCCGGCGGAGGACCGATTGAACGCCATGAACAACTGGCCGAATACCTGGCGGATGGATGCAAGCCCAAGGTCGAGTGGCGCATCGGAACCGAGCATGAAAAGTTCGGCTATTGCAAGGACACGCTCAAGCCGCTCCCATACGAGGGGGAACGCTCGATTCAAGCCGTGCTTGAAGGGTTGCGCGACTTGCATGGTTGGGCACCATTGGAAGAAGGCGGTAAGCTGATCGGGCTGACCAAGGACGGTGCCAACGTTTCGCTCGAACCGGGTGGTCAACTGGAACTCAGCGGAGCGCCGCTGGAAACGATCCACGAAACCTGTGACGAGGTAAACGCGCATCTGCGTGACGTCAAGGATATCGCTGACAAGATCGGTGTGGGCTTTATCGGTCTGGGCGCGGCCCCGATCTGGCGGCACGAGGACATGCCGTTGATGCCCAAGGGCCGCTACAAGCTGATGGACAGTTATATGCAAAAGGTCGGCACCATGGGCACCACCATGATGCGGCGGACCTGTACGGTTCAGGTCAATCTTGATTTCGCCTCCGAAGCAGACATGGTCCAGAAACTGCGCGTCGCCATCGCGTTGCAACCGGTGGCCACGGCATTGTTCGCCAACTCGCCGTTCCTTGACGGCAAGCCCAATGGTCACAAATCGTGGCGTTCGCGGGTATGGCGCGACCTGGATGCCGACCGTACCGGGATGGTACCTTTTGTCTTCGAAGAAGGTTTCGGATTCGAACGTTGGGTGGAATATGCGCTCGATGTTCCGATGTACTTTGTCTATCGCGATGGGAAATACATCGACGCGCTGGGCCAGTCGTTCCGTGACTTCCTCAAAGGCGAATTGCCCGCATTACCGGGAGAGACGCCGACATTGTCCGATTGGGCGGATCATCTGACCACTCTTTTTCCTGAGGCCCGGATCAAGAAGTTTATCGAAATGCGCGGTGCCGATGGCGGTCCGTGGCGCCGCTTGTGTGCGCTACCCGCATTCTGGGTCGGGCTGACTTATGAACAATCATCGCTGGATGCGGCGTGGGATCTGGTGAAAGGCTGGGACGCCGAAATCCGCGAGGAGTTGCGCATCGCAGCCAGTAGAGATGGTCTGCAAGCCCAAGTGAATGGTATCAAAATGCATGATCTGGCGCGCGAAGCCGTGGCAATTTCCGAGGCTGGTCTCAAGGCGCGCGCTCGACCCGGTGCCGGAGGACTGGTGCCAGATGAGGCCCATTTCCTCAATGCATTGAAGGACAGCATCGAAACCGGCAAAGTACCGGCAGACGAGTTGCTGGCGCATTACAATGGCGATTGGGATGAAGACCTGACGCGAATTTACCGGGCGTTCAGCTACTGAGCACCTCTGCGGTTACTGTAACCGTGTGTGGCCACACTACCTGAATCCGGTAGTGCGGCCCTCGTTCACTGTCAGAACCGGTAAGCCAGACGAATTTGGAACGTGGTTGCGTCCACATCGACGCCGGTCGAGTTGAAATTGTCAAACTCGTGATAAAGCAATTCGCCGGCAAGGCTTATGTTGGGCACGATGATCTGTTCATATCCTGCGCCGATGAACCAACCGTCATCACTTCCAAAGTTGTCGGTTCCGGCTTCGGCATAGCCTGCAACGCCGTAAAGCAGGCTGTCGGGGTTGATCTTGTATCCCGCCCGCGCTTTCAATCGCCAGACATCCTCGACAGTGGCGGCCCCGGACAGATCGACGTCGGTCCAGTCATAGTCGAACCCGGCGCCAGCGACCCAGGTGCCAAAGTCATAGTCATATCCAAGGATGATACCGCCAATAACACCGTCACCGTCCAGCCCAGATACACTGGTGTCGACGTCGGCATAGCCGATCTCCGCCCCCGCATAAAAGCCGCTCCAATTGCCCGAAGATTGCGCCAACCCCGGCCCCGTCGCCAATGTTGCCAAGGTCGAAACAAGTACCAATTTTCCCGTCATCTCAGTGTCCTTTCGTACAAATGCATTCTTGGGATGCGCATCGGCTCAAAGGGTAGGCCCACTCCGATACACCCCGATCCGCAAAGCGGATCACTGCATTCCCACTTATTCCGAACATTTGATGAGCAGTGCCAGAATCTGTTGGCCCTGCAGGTCCATTAATCAGGACTCATTGATAATCGACAGATTATCCTTCTCAATCAACGGATGCAAATCTCAAGCGGCGGCAGTATGACCTGCCGCCGAAATATCGTATTTTCTCGGCAAGTTATTGCTGCTGCAACGCCGCCGGGTCTTTGTCTGCGATGTCTTCCCAGTTGACACTGGCTTTTTCGATAAAGCCGGGAATATCGCCTTCCCATTTCTGTTGAATTTCTTCCGACAGGTTCAGGTAGAGCTTGTTGTCGACGATCTTCCAGTAGTTTGGATCGCCGTCAAACTTGAAGCCCATCGCCGTGCCAAAGGCGCAATACCCGCCATAAGCCGGAAGATACGCTTCGGGGTTGGCTTCGAACGCGGCCTTGTTTTCTTCAGAGGCAAAACGGTACAGGGCATCGTCATGCAGCGTGGTGATTTTCCAGTTGCCCTTGGTTGCCTCGCCTTCGGTGAAATAAGCAACCGGGTCATAGCCTTGCATTGCCAAGCCCGTTGAAGATGCATTGATTTCCACGCCCGCCGCCAGTGACGAACTTGCCAGCGCGACCGACAGTGCGACGCCACTGAGGAGTGTTTTGATCTTGTTCATGGATTTACCTTTTTATGCGCTGGCCGACCCGCCGAAATTTCGCTCAGCCAACTATGTGAAGACATGAAGTGCCGCGAAATCTGCGTCACGCAACTCGAGTTGGGACGCGCACTGTTCACGTTCAAAACAAACAATTGTGTATGTGCGAGAGCGAAATGAGATTGTGCGGAAATAGAGGGTTCCAGCTTGTGATCAACGACTTGGAACCAGACCGACCACAAAGTCCACGACTTTCTTTTCGGGCATTTCACAAGGGCGCAGAAGGGTCTTGCCGTTTGACAAGATGTAAAGGTTCAAGCTGATATAGTCGGTGCCGCCTAACTCGTGAGCGACAAGCTTGTGCGATCGTTTCCCAGCCAGTTCGGTCCGACTGGCGATATATCTGCGGCCCTGCGACTTTCCCTGAAAACTGCCCGAAGGTAACGCAAAGAAGGCGTCCAAAAATACCTGCGGCGCTTTCAAGAGCGTCCGATCTTCGGTTCGGTCCCGGCCTTGATGCGAGAGATATTTGCTGAATGGCGCCAAAAGATAAGCAACGTCAGGAGAATTCCCAGCAAAAAAGCAGTCCCGTGGTCGAGGACCAGCAGCCAAATCGTCGACGAAGCCGCAGCGGCAAGCGCGCCCATTGATGAAATACGTGTCACCAGTGCAGCGACAAGCCAGGTCAGGCAGCAGGCAAGTCCCACTGGCCAGGCAAGTGCCAGCCAAATACCCAAAAAGGTCGCCACCCCCTTGCCACCCTTGAAGCCAAGCCAGATCGGGAAACAATGCCCAACAAAGGCGCTCAATGCGGCAAGCTGTGCCGCGTCCTCTCCCGTAATGGCGCGGGCCAGCAAAACAGCGGCGGCGCCTTTTCCGGCATCGAACAGCAATGTCAACGCGGCAGCAGCCTTGTTGCCTGTGCGCAGGACGTTGGTGGCACCGATATTGCCCGATCCGATCTGACGCAGGTTTCCAAGCCCCATGATCTTGGCCACGATCATGCCGAAAGGAATGGACCCCAATCCGTATCCAATCACAGCCCAGATCAGGAGTTGGGCCATAGTGTTTTCGATGGGCGGCATTACGCTCTCCGGTAAACTTCTTTGCCTGCGACATAGGTTGCCGCAACCCTACCTTGCAAACGCTGGCCGTCAAACGGAGTATTTTGCGATTTCGATTTGAGGGTGAAACGATCGAGCACAAATGGCACATCCGGATCGAACAACACCAAATCCGCGGGTGCACCTTTGGAAAGCCTGCCGCATTCCAACCCCAGCCGTTTTGCCGGGTTCAACGCCATGGCGCGGAATAACGTCGACAGATCAAGTTGTCCGGCGTGGTAGAGGCGCAGCGCAGCGGGCAACAGAGTTTCAAGCGCGACCGCACCCGAGGCGGCCTCTTCGAAGGGCAGACGTTTGCTCTCCTCGTCCTGCGGAGTGTGCATCGAACTGATAATGTCGATCAGCCCTGTCCGTACGGCCTCTATCACGGCTTGCCGGTCGTCTTCCGAGCGCAACGGCGGCTTGATCTTGAAGAAGGTGCGATAGTCGGCCACGTCCAATTCGTTCAGGGTCAGATGGTGGATCGAGGTTCCGGCGGTGATGTCCAGCCCGTTGCGTTTGGCCCGTTCCAGCGCGGGCAGGGCGCGGGCGGTGGTGATCTGGTCGGCATGATAGGCCGCCCCGGTCATCTCCAGCAGAGCAATGTCACGGTCCAGCCCCATACGTTCTGCCATCGGCGAGACCGAGGGCAGGCCATATAGCGTGGCAATTTTGCCGCTGGTCGCGGCGGCGCCATTGCTCAGGCCCGGTTCCTGCGGATGGGCGATAACCAGTGCGCCGCATGAACGTGCATAGGTCAGCGCGCGCGAGAAAACCTTGGTGTTGGCGACCACATGATCGCAATCGGTGAAAGCGACCGCACCGGCATCCAAGAGAAACCCGATTTCGGTCATTTCGCGGCCCTCGCGGCCTTTGGTGAGCGCAGCCATCGGCAGAACGTTCACCGGCGTATCTGCCTGTGCCCGTCGCGTAACGAATTCCAGCGTCTCCGGCGTGTCGATGGCGGGTGTCGTATCCGGGCGTGTGATGATCGTGGTCACGCCGCCCGCCGCCGCCGCCTGGCCGGCGGACCTGTAGCTCTCCTTGTGCCGCTCCCCCGGTTCGCAAACCTTGACACCAATATCGACGATACCGGGCGCGAGGCATTTGCCGCCGCAATCTACGGTCTGCCCATCAGAACTCGGCGCGTTCCCTTCACCGCGGGCGATGATCCTGCCATCGGCTACCTGCAGCCAGCCGGTCGAGTCTGTCTTGGCCTCCGGGTCGATCAGGCGGGCATTGGTGAAGAGAATAGAAGTCATTGTGTGGCCTCTCGGGCTTGGTTCAATGCCTGAAATGCGGCATCCGGATCGGATAGATGATCGAAGGAGAAATAAGGGTGGCGACTGAACAAAACCGCTCGCCGTGCAATTCGGAAGTTCAGGAAACGGTCAATTTTCAAAGCTTTAGACTTGAGGTCTTTATTGAGCAGTCTCGCATTTTCCGAGGTAACGACATAAACTTTTTGCGCACGAACGTAACGATCTGCATAAAGCAGAAACCCAAATCCTATCGTGCAACAAGAAGTCATCCAAAAATCTCTGGCGGTTGCAAAGATCCAAGGGCTTGCCAGCCAAACGAAGGCAATCAGACCAATTCCGGCCTTGTAGACCCAGCCGACCCGGGGCGGGAAAAAACCCTGATCCGGTTTTCCGATCCACAAAATCTCTTCTGTCTCGGGAATTTTGTCGCGCCACCATTCATCCCTCCCACTCACTGGATTGCCCTTTCGATGGCGGCCTTGGTGGCGGCAGGATCCGCCTGATACTTGATCAGATGCTTGTCGCCGTTTCGGGTGACGATCTGAACGAAGCTGCCCAAGGTGCGCACGGTTTCGATCTGGTTGAGCGTCATCCTGCGCTGACCGGGTCCGACGAGGGCGCCGTCCCGGATTTCCCAGTTGGTGGCCAATTCCTCGGAGGCCAGATACCAGGCGCGCACGACGACTGCGGCCAGCCCGGCTGGCGCGCCGGTCCAGATATAGGGGTTGCCGATCAGCCAAAGAACCGCCATTGCTGCAGCCATGGCAAAGGCGGCAAGCCACGCATTGGTGCGGATATAGGCCTGTTTGTCAGCGGGAAAGCGGGTCACCTCACCAGCCACAGAACACCTCCGACAATGAGAGCCATGATCACGGCGAACAGCGCAAATCCGATCCGCCGGGCTTGGGCACGGGCCTGACGGGGTGGGACGCGCGGCGCGGAGTAGGGTTTTGCACTTTCGGTTTCGATGGGTTGCCCGGCCCAGTTCGTGGTCGCTTCAGTGAAAAGTCCAGCCAGTTGCACCCTTTGGTCAGGGTTCAATACAGTAGCGCGCCCATTGAACGCCTTGCTGCGTATAACCATGACCCAACCTGCGAGCGCATCAAGTTTTACCCGATCAAGCTGGCCGTCGGAAATGCCGCAACCCTCGGTCAGGTATCCATAGAGGCCTAGTTCCGCCAGATCGGAAACGGGGAATACCTCGATCTGTGAATGGTCCAAGCCTTGTATGTTCAGAACCTGTTCCGCCGCGCCCGGTTCACGCAAAAACCGTGCCTCTTCGGCACGCATGTCGAGCGTGAACAAACGTAAAACGCCTCGTTCGCTTGGGGCGACGGTCAATCCACTCATGCGGCCTCGCGCAAATTGCGGGCCAAAAGCTCCATCGCGGCCATGCGGACGGCGACACCCATTTCCACCTGCTCCTGAATAACCGAGCGATTGATGTCGTCCGCCAGTGTGCCGTCGATCTCGACGCCCCGGTTCATCGGGCCCGGATGCATCACTATGGCGTCCGGTTTCGCGAGCGAGAGTTTATCTGCATCAAGGCCGTAGCGGTGATAGTACTCTCTCTCGGATGGGATGAACCCGCCATCCATCCGCTCTTTCTGAAGCCGCAACATCATCACGACGTCCACGTCCTGAAGGCCTTCGCGCATGTCATCATACACCTCGGCGCCGAATTCGGCGAAATGGCCGGGAACCAGTGTCGGCGGACCGATCAAGCGGATGCGGTTTTCCATCTTGCCCAGCAGAATCAAGTTCGAGCGTGCCACGCGGGAATGAGCAATATCACCGCAAATTGCCACGTTCAGCCGGTGGAGCCGCCCCTTGGCGCGGCGGATGGTCAAAGCATCGAGCAGCGCCTGCGTCGGATGCTCGTGCCGTCCGTCGCCTGCGTTCAAAACAGCGCAGTTGACCTTCTGCGACAACAGGTCCACCGCGCCGGAATGCGGATGCCGCACCACCAGCAGATCGGGATGCATCGCGTTCAGGGTCATCGCCGTGTCGATCAGTGTTTCCCCCTTCTTGATCGAACTGGCTTGCATCGCCATGTTCATCACATCCGCGCCCAGCCGCTTTCCCGCCAGTTCGAAGCTGGCCTGCGTTCGTGTGGAGTTTTCAAAGAACATGTTGATCTGCGTCAGGCCCGCCAGAACATCGGCGCGTTTGGCCGATTGGCGGTTAAGCTCTACGTATTTCTCAGCCAGATCCAGAATGGCGGTGATGTCAGCGGGTGAAAGCTGTTCGATGCCAAGAAGGTGACGATGGGCGAAACTCATGGGGCGAACTCCGATCAGACATTCGGGCCGCTTATAGAAAGGACGCGCCGGTCGGGCAACATGATCTAACGGTCCTTCGCGTTTTCCTTTTGCGGCAGTTCCTCGCAGCCTCCATCCTGGGTGCAAGCAAAGCCCGGTTTGCACCATTTCCCATAGCCGCAATCAATGGCGCGAACCGGGACGCAACCTTGATGAGCCGAGCACTTGAAACCGGGGCGGCATTGCGACCCGGTTTCCGGGCACAAGAACCAATCCGGACGAGAGCAGCCACCATTCGGCAAACAGGTCGATCCGCCGGGGCACACGCGACCATCCTTGCACGTATTGCCTGACGGTGCTTGAAGTTTCGGTTCCTCCTGGCGCACGCATTCCCCAGTAGCAGTACAGATCATTCCCGGCCCGCAAGTCAGGCCGGAGGTGCACTTGCCAGATCCTTTCGGAGCGCACCGCGTTCCACCCGCGACGCATTCTTCAAACGGCCCGCAGGAACGACCGCCGCCGCAATATGTGCCGCCAGAGGGGATGCAGTGACCATCCCAACTGCATCTTTCGGAAAGGTTGCAACAATTCGATTGGCCGCACTGCAATTTCCCTGCCGGACATTGATTGTGGAAGTTGGCGAGTGCCGATTGGTTACTCGCGAGAACGAGAGCAATTATCGACACGAAGAGCAGCGATTTAATATACATGATAAACAATTAGTTTGGTGTGTCTTGAGCAGATGACAAGGGCAATTCGCTTTCCCTCTTCGTTCAAGCGGTTAGATTGATTGCTATGGAATCGGTACTGGATCATCACACGGCTCGCGCTCTGCTGGAATGGCAGATCGAGTTGGGCGCAACCGAAGCCATCGGAGATGATCCGGTGGACCGGTATGCTTTACCCGACACGACGGCACAGCCCAAGGCAACTGTTCCAACTCCAGAGGTCAACGTAAAACCGAAGGATGCCGATGCGACCGAGGTTGCGCAAATATCGGCGCGAAGTGCAAACTCATTGCCAGAGTTGCGCGCGGCAATGGATGCATTTGATCTGTGCGAATTGAAACGCGGGGCACGGCAACTGGTCTTTGCAGACGGAACACCAGGCGCGCGCGTCATGATCATTGGCGAAGCTCCGGGGCGTGATGAAGACCGGGAGGGCCGCCCATTTGTAGGACGCGCGGGTCATTTGCTGGACCGGATGCTGGCAGCGATCGAACTAGACCGCAGCAAGAACGTATATATCACCAACGTTTTGCCGTGGCGGCCTCCGCAAAACCGCGATCCTAAACCAGACGAGATTGGAATGATGAAACCGTTTCTCGAGCGGCATGTCGCATTGGCAAAGCCAGCGGTTCTGGTGCTAATGGGAAATATCAGCTGTCAGGCGGTACTGGGAAAGCGCGGTATAACCCGGTTGAGAGGGCAGTGGGAACAAGCAATGAACCTGCCGGTCATACCGATGTTTCACCCTGCATATCTGCTTCGCCAGCCTCATATGAAAAGGCAGGCCTGGGCGGATCTTCTGGTGCTCAAGGAACGGCTTGAGGAAGCGAAATGAAAATTCTTGCGTTCTCTGACCTTCATATGGCGCGGACGCGAGCCGCCGATTTAGTGGTGGCCAGTAACGATGCTGATCTGGTGATCGGCGCCGGGGACTACTGCAATATGCGGCATGGGCTGGATGAAGCGATGGAGATGCTTTCCAGAATATCAGCCCCTCTGGTTCTGGTGCCGGGAAACGCGGAAAGTGCGGAAGAATTGGACACAGCCGCTCACGAAGGCGCGCACGTATTGCACGGCCACGGAATGACCGTGGATGGGGTGCGCATGTTCGGGCTGGGTTATGGCGTACCGGTCACACCCTTTGGCGACTGGTCTTGCGATCTGACCGAGGCTGAAGCGACAGAGTTGTTGGACCGCTGCAAGGATACCGATATCCTCATCACCCATTCCCCGCCAAAAGGGATCGGGGACAAAACCTCGCAAGGGGTGTCGGTGGGATCGGTTGCGGTGCGCAATGCGATCGAACGCATTCAGCCCTCATTGGCTTTTTGTGGGCATATCCACGACAGTTGGGGCGCTCGCGGAAAAATGGGTCGGACCGAAATTGCCAATCTCGGCCCGACTATCAATTGGTTTTCACTGAAATGATCGACCCAGTTGTTTTTTGGACATTCGTTCCGGCGGCGCTGGCGCTGAACCTGACGCCTGGGGCGGACATGATGTTTTGCTTGGGGCAGGGTCTGCGTTCAGGTCCTCGCGCTGCGGCGGCTGCAAGCGCTGGGATTTCGACCGGTTCGATGGTGCACGTCACGCTGGCCGGGCTAGGGTTGGGGGCGGTTGTCGAGGCGGCACCGGTTCTGTTCGACGCCATCCGCTGGCTTGGCGTTTCTTATTTGCTTTGGCTCGCCTGGGGCGCCATACGATCTGGAACGGTATCGCCGGACATTGCGACAAGGCCTGCCAACCATTCTTTTCGCGACGGTTTAATGGTGAATCTGACAAACCCCAAGGTTATCCTGTTTGTTCTTGCTTTCATCCCGCAATTTGTGAACCCGAATGCCGGATCAATCCTGCCACAGTTTTTGATCTTTGGCATGGTCCTTGCGTTCGGGGGGTTTTTCATCAACGCCGGAGTTGGTTTCTTTGCGGGCGCGATGCGCCGGAAGCTAACGAACAACCCTGCGATTTCACGCGTATTGGGCTGGGTTTCAGGGTGCCTGTTCGCGGCCCTCGCCCTACGCTTGGCTATCCTGGAAAGGTCCTGATCCGATGTCCCGCATCGACGAAAGCAAAGATTTCATTCCTGTCCGCATTGCGGTTCTCACCGTTTCTGACACCAGATCCATCGAGGAGGACCGATCGGGCAAGACACTTGTCGATCGCATTGAGAAGGCCGGGCATGTAGTGGTCGACCGGAAAATTCTGAAAGACGAAAGAACCGAGATTGCGGAGCAACTGCGCGTATGGGTGGCCGACCCCGGAATTGACGTTGTGATCTCGACCGGCGGCACTGGATTGACCGGGCGAGACGTGACCGTCGAGGCGCACAGGGACGTGTACGAGAAGGAGATCGAGGCCTTCGGCACCGTCTTCACGATGATTTCGATAGAAAAGATCGGTACATCGGCCGTGCAATCCCGCGCCACTGGCGGAGTGGCGGGTGGAACCTATCTGTTTGCCCTGCCGGGCAGTCCTGGCGCCTGCAAGGATGGTTGGGACGGGATACTGGAAAAGCAGCTCGATTACCGCCACATGCCATGCAATTTCGTCGAGATCATGCCGCGATTGGACGAACACAAGCGACGGAAGTAGACTGGTCATACGTTTCACTGCCTGTAAACGCTTTGTGGCTTGGCATTTTTTGCAGTCCGGCTACTTACTTGTGAGGGCACTTAGAAATGATCGGAGCAATGTGACCGATGCGATTCTTGCGGCAAAGCCTTATTGGGGTATTTTTGGCCTCGATGACGCTTGCCCTACTGTTATATGCGGCGCAATTGGTCACTGGCGCAGTACAGGACTTCGTAAACAAGGAAAACCCGGCTCCGCCGTCGCGTGAACGAATCTTTGCGGTCAACGTCGTGACTGCCGAACTGGAAACGGTGACTCCTTATCTGGACGTTTTTGGCGAAGTACAAAGCCGACGTCGGCTCGAATTGCGGGCTGCAACCGGAGGCAGGGTGATCTGGTTGTCGGAAAACTTCGAAGAGGGCGGCGCGGTATCTGCAGGGCAGGTTCTGGTTGAATTGGATCCTGCTGACGCGCAATCGGCTTTGGATCGTGCCGAATCGGATCTTCTGGATGCTCAGGTTGAAGAACGAGACGCCGAAAGATCACTGGTTTTGGCACGGGATGAATTGAAGGCAGCGGCGGAACAGTCCGCTTTGCGCGACCGTGCGCTTCAGCGTCAGCGCGATCTCGAAGAACGTGGGTTTGGTTCTGCCACGGCAGTTGAGACTGCAGAACTGGCAGCGGTATCGGCGCGTCAGGCCACCCTCGCCCGCAGGATCGCAGTAGCGCAAGCTGAGGCGCGGGTCGACCAGACGGAAACGCGACTGGCCCGCGCCCGCATTGCGCTTGATGCCGTAAAACGCGACCTTGACGATATGACGGTGCGCGCACGTTACGATGGGACTCTCAGTGGTGTGACATTAGTAGAAGGACGACTGGTGTCGGCCAATGAAAAGCTGGCCGAATTGGTTGACCCCTATGCTTTGGAAGTCGCCTTTCGGGTGTCGACTGCGCAATATGTACGATTGCTTGATGCAAAAGGTGTTCTGATCGAAGCCCCCGTGACCGTTTCGCTGGAGGTCACCGGAACCGATCTCACGGCAACTGGCAGGATCAGCCGAGACAGCGGCTCGGCCGGAGAGGGGCAGTCCGGACGCCTTATCTTTGCCCGCCTTGACGAGGCCCCCGGATTCAAACCCGGAGATTTCGTGACGGTATCGGTACAGGAAAACCCTGTTGAACAGGTAGCACGTCTTCCGGCTTCGGCACTGGACGCGTCGGGTACTGTGCTGGTGCTTGGTCGTGACGAACGTCTCGAAACACTCCCGGTGCAATTGGTGCGCCGCCAAAAGGACGAAGTGCTGGTGCGAGGCGAAGGGCTGGAGGGGCGCGAGGTTGTTATTGGCAGGACACCTTTGCTCGGAAAGGGCGTGCGGGTGCGTCCGTTGCGGACAGAGGCCAGCACCGCGCTTGATCCGGGCATGGTTGAACTGACCGACGAGCGCCGGGCGCTCTTGGTCGCCGCGGTCGAAGCAAATGACCGTCTTGCTCCTGACGACAAGGCACGGGTCCTGAATCAATTGGCCGAAGCACGCGTACCCGCACAGCTGGTGCATCGTATCGAAGCGCGGTCCGGGGGATAAGTTCGATGATCCGCGAAATCCCCAGCGCAGCCGGTGGAGTTATCAGCTATTTCACGCGTCATCGCACAATCGCAAACCTGCTTTTGATCATCATGTTGGTGATGGGGGCCGCCGCGATTCCGAATATGCGGGCTCAATTTTTCCCTGATGTCATCACGGAGCAGGTCGAGGTCACAGTCGAATGGGAAGGAGCCGGGCCTGAAGATGTAGACAACGCCATCGTGCAAGTTTTGGAACCTGCCCTGTTGGCGGTGGATGGGGTGCAGAGCTCGGAATCCAGATCGCGAGAAGGTGATGCGAGGATTGAGCTGGAATTCGAACCGGGTTGGGATATGTCGCGCGCCGTTGATGAGGTCCAAACCATCATCGACGGTGTAACCAACCTGCCCGAAGATGCCGAAGAGCCAAGCGTCCGGCGTGGCGGGTGGCGCGACAGGGTCACGGATGTCGTCGTTACTGGCCCAGTGGACACGGGGCGGCTGGCGCTATTCACCGACGAACTGATCACCCGCCTCTTCAAGGCCGGTGTTACGCGCACCACGATCCGGGGAATTGCGGCGCCGCGTATCGTGGTCGAGGTGCCGACAGCGCAATTGATTGCCAACGACATCAGCATGGCCGAAATTGCAGCGGCCATCGCTGCCGAGGTTGATGCGAATCCTGCAGGAGACGTGAGTGGGGCGAATGCCCGGATTCGAACCGGTATCGAAAAACGCACGCCTGAAGAGATCCGTGGCATCGCCTTGCGCACATTTGCGGATGGCTCCACGCTGACAATCGAGGACGTGGCCGACGTGCGGATCGAGGGTGTGACACGCAATCGCAGCTACTATGTGGGCGAACATCCGGCCATGTCCGTCCGCGTGGATCGATCCGATCGCGGTGATGCCATTGCGATCCAGCGCACTGTCGAAGAAGTCGTGACCCAGATGCAGGCCAGTCTTCCGGATGGGGTTACGGTCGAATTGATCCGAACCCGCGCCCAGGCAATAACGGATCGCCTCAACATTCTGGTCGACAATGGCCTCATGGGATTGGCCCTTGTAGTGTGCCTGCTGTTTTTGTTTCTCAACGCCCGTATCGCGTTCTGGGTGGCAGCCGGTATTCCAGTTGCGATGTTTGCGGCCATTTCATTCATGTATTTGGCTGGATTGTCGCTCAACATGGTGTCGCTGTTCGGCCTGATCATTACGCTCGGCATTGTTGTGGATGATGCGATTGTGGTTGGTGAACACGCGGATTTTCGGGCGCGTCGGTTGGGTGAAATTCCGGTTACCGCCTCTGAACGCGCTGCTTCTTGTATGGCGATGCCGGTCTTTGCCGCCACGGTAACCACCGTTATCGCCTTCTTCGGCCTGACGGCTATCGGTGGTCGGTTCGGTGAGTTGATATATGACATTCCCTTTACCGTGATCGCGGTGTTGCTGGCGTCCCTGATCGAATGCTTCCTGATCCTGCCGAACCACTTGTCCCATGCGATCGCTCACTCTGCGAAAGAGCACTGGTATGATCTGCCCAACCGTGTCGTCAACCGGGGCTTTCGATGGGTGCGCGACCACCTCTTCCGCCCGCTGATCGCGTGGGTCATCTGGGCGCGATACGTTGTTTTGGCCGGAGTGGTGGTCGTCCTGGCGAGCCAGCTTGCCCTGTTCATTCGGGGCGACGTGAACTGGCGGTTTTTCAACGCGCCCGAACGGGGTTCCGTTACTGGCAACTTCATCATGGTCGAAGGTGCCACGCGTGCAGATACGTTTGCCATGATGCGAGAATTACAGCGTGCAACCGAAGAGCTTGGGAAGATCTACGAGGAGCGGCACGGGCGAAATCCAATAGACTATGTTCTGGCAGAGGTCGGGGGCAACGCGGGATGGGGCCTGTCTGCTGCCGAAGGCAAAGACATTGATCTGCTGGGTGGAATTTCGATCGAGTTGATCGACGCTGATCTTCGTCCCTATTCCAGCTTTGAATTTGTCGGAGAGTTGCAGGATTTCGTGAACCGCCACCCGATGACCGAGTTTTTGACTTTCCGGGGCTACCGGTCGGGGCCTGCCGGCGATGCAATCGATGTGCAGTTCTCCGGGTCAGAGGTCGGAACGCTCAAGGCCGCTTCAGAAGATTTGCAAGCGGCCCTGATGAGATACTCCGAAGTTTCGGCGTTGGAGGACAACCTTGCCTATGACAAGGAAGAATTTATTCTGGATTTGACGCCCCGAGGGCAGGCGCTTGGTTTTACCATTGAAACCCTTGGGCGCGCTTTGCGAAACCGTCTTAACGGGATCGAGGCGGCCACTTTCCCGGATGGGCCGCGCAGCGCCGAGATACGTGTGGAACTTCCAAAGGACGAACTGACCGCCGATTTTCTGGAGCACACGCTCATGCGCACACCAATGGGTGTATATGTTCCGCTGGCTGATGTGGTCTCGGTGCGGCGCGAAGTCGGGTTCTCAACCGTACGTCGTGAAAACGGGCTGCGCGTCATTTCAGTGATCGGCGATATTGCCGAAGATGACCCGGCCCGCGCGGCAGAAATCGCAGCCGCGCTCGAAAACGAGATCCTGCCCAAAATTGCCAGCGAACGTCAGGTCGAATGGCGCATGGCCGGATTGAGCGAGCAGGAGGACGAGTTTCTCAAGGAAGCGCGCACCGGTCTGATCCTGTGTTTGACAGGAATTTATCTTGTGCTGGCATGGGTGTTCGCGAGTTGGACCCGACCATTGGTGGTAATGGCAATCATACCTTTCGGATTGGTGGGAACGATCTGGGGGCACTACATTTGGGAGGTGCCGCTCTCCATGTTCACTGTTGTCGGATTGCTCGGGATGATAGGTATCATCATCAACGACTCAATCGTTCTGGTGACGACGATTGATGAATATCAGCGGGACAGGGGGCTGATTCCGTCGATCATCGACGGAGCGGCGGATCGTCTTCGTCCGGTCATGTTGACCACTATGACGACGGTTCTGGGTCTTGCGCCCTTGCTTTACGAGCAATCCCAGCAGGCGCAGTTTCTAAAACCCACGGTGATCACGCTAGTATACGGGCTGGGGTTCGGTATGATGCTTGTTCTGTTCGTTGTTCCAGCGCTTCTCGCGATACAGCGCGATTTCGCCCGCCCGTTGATGGCGCTGCGCCGGGCTATTCGTGGTCCGGACCCTTTGGTGCGATCAACGGTGGCGGGCACAGGTGTTCTGATGCTGATCTGGATGGGTATCACAATGATATGGCCGCTTGTCTATAATGGCTTGCCCGGATTTCTGACCCAATTCGCACCAGTTCTGGAAACAGCAAGCCTCGCGCAGGCGGGCTTGGGATTATTTGTGCTCGGTGCGCTGATTATTCTGTTTGCCTCGGTGGTGATATCGGCGCTGCTATATCCACGGTTGGCGTCGCGAACCAAAACGTAATGACTGTGGCTAGTTACTCGCCCGCTCAAGTGCCGTAAGCAAAAGATCGGGAACCCGGGCGCTCATCGGCAAAGCGTTCCCACGAATTTTGTCGACAGGAAACCACCCGGCATCCATTGCGTCATCCCCGGCAACAGGTGCTCCACTGATATAATGGCACGTAACCGCGACAAGCAGATAGTGGCTGACGACATTCCCGCAGTCATCGCGCCGCAGCAAATCCAGGTTATCGAGGTACTGCACCGGTTCAGCAATGACACCGGCCTCCTCCTGCAATTCCCGTGCTGCAGCCTGCATCACCGTCTCACCCCATTCCACATGGCCGCCGGGAAAACCCCACAGGCCGGCGTCCGGTTGTTTGCCGCGCTGCACCAAAAGAACGTGACCGTCATGAATGACGACAGCCAACGCTCCGATGGAGGGTGTCCGGCTCATGTTCTAGCCAGCTGTGCAACCCTGAATATCGACCGCATGATTGGACCCAAGCACCGTGATCCGGATTTCCGAGCGGTCCAGCGCAAAAGCGGACGAAGAGTTGCTGATGAGTTCGGAACTAGCGACCAGTTTGTTTCCCTGTCGCGTCGTTTGCGTTTCCGATGTCCAAAGCGACGGATCGCCCGACTCAATAACTGCGACCTCTTCCCCGCCCGCCGGGGGCATGGCGATGTGCGCTTCTATCCGCATTCCGTTCTGAGTCGGCTTCAGGTGGCAGCTGGCCGACTGTACACCTGCTTCACGCTCGGAATAGGGTCGCTGGGCCATCGCAGCGGCAATGGCTGGATTGCGCCCGGCTGTCCCTGACAGCGTATGATCAAAGCCAAGGTTGCCGGGAACACAGACGTCCTTGCAAACGCCGAAATCCATCTCACCCCTCAGTCGTACGGGCTGACCTGGTTTGGCGGGGGTAATCTCGACCGGCAGTACCAATTGGTCCTTGTACCCGATTGACCGCAGCCCGTTCTGATCGAATACGTGCGGGGTTGGCCAGGTAATCGAAATCTCGCCGATATTGTCCGACCCGTTCCAGTTGAACTGGGGCGGAATGCCTGCATCGCCCGGCGCGCGCCAATATGTTTTCCATCCCTCGGCAAGTGTCAGCCGAATAGCCCCCAGATAGGTGCCATTCTTTGTTGACCCACCATCCAGGATTTCAAGCCTCACCACATCATCAAGCCCGCCTGCCAAAGCAGGCATTGCGAACGAAATACAGGCGGTCAGGGCGCAGGACGCCAGTTTTTTCAACTTCAACATAGTGAATACATGCGCTTTGAATCGGGAAATGCCAAGTCACGTTCAGGTCAGGAATGTGAAATCTGAGAAAATTGGTGCCCCATACCTTGCAAACCGCGGTGCAGGAGGGCCATTGTTTAAAGATAAGCATTGAAAGAGTGTTCGCATGGATCTAACCGGAAAACTGTTGATCGCGATGCCTGGTATGGGGGATCCGCGCTTCGATCATTCGGTGATTTATCTTTGCAGCCATAGCGACGACGGGGCGATGGGACTGATCGTCAACAAGCCCGCCGATCTTCGAATCAAGGCGCTCCTGTCGCAGTTGAACATTGCCTGCGAAATCCCGGTTGTGGGTGAACGGCTCGTGCGGTTTGGCGGGCCGGTAGAAACGTCTCGCGGTTTCGTGCTGCACAGCTCGGACTACGAGGCGAACCTGCACTCAATGCCGGTAAAGAGCGGGTTCAGCATGACTGCCACCCTGGATATTCTCGAAGACATCGCTGCCGGACGAGGCCCTGCAGAGGCGATGCTGATGCTGGGGTATTCCGGCTGGGGCCCCGGACAATTGGAAGACGAGATTTCCATGAACGGCTGGCTAACCACCGATGCCTCGCCCGAGCTGGTTTTTCAAGTGGCCGATGATGAGAAATGGGAGGCCGCTCTGGCGACACTTGGCGTCGATCCGCTGACACTTTCCGCCAGTGCGGGTCACGCCTGATCAGGTTAGCCTGGGTGCAGCGGCGCGGCGCAGGCGATCGTTGATCGCTGCACCCAGGCCGGTTTCCGGAATGCGCGTGACGGCAATCGGGCGACCGGTTTCGTTCAACTGGTGCAAGGCCGAAAACAGGTTGGCTGCGGCTTCCGACAAATTGCCTGTCTTCGAAAGGTTCAAGTCGCATTCGACGGGTCCAAAGCCCAGCAGGATTTCGTCCCCGCGCCTGGTGCGCACATTCAACCGAACCGGTGCGTCCGGGGCATAGTGCGACAACAGTTGGCCCGGCGCGGAAACTGCACCGCCTGTCTCGTAGTGTTGCAAAGGTGCTTCAAGACACGCCTCGATCTGCTCCGCCGCTATTCCTCCGGGGCGCAATAGCGTCGGGTCCCCTGCCAGCCCTACAATGGTCGATTCCAATCCCACACCACAGGGGCCGTCGTCCAGCACCGCGGCGATCCTTCCGTCAAGGCCAAAGCGCACGTGCTGTGCTGTGGTCGGGCTGATGCGCCCCGATGGGTTGGCCGAGGGCGCGGCGACCGGACCGTCGAATGCAGTCAATAGCGCGCGCGCCGTCGCATGGGCCGGGACGCGAACCGCCAAGGTATCCAGCCCGGCAGTCACGAGCGAGGAAACTCCATGCCCCGGTCGCAGCGGCAATACCAGTGTCAACGGACCGGGCCAGAAGGCATCGGCCAACTTCTGCGCCTCATCGCTCCATTCAACATAACGCCGCGCGGCTTCGATTGACGCCACGTGGGCGATCAGGGGGTTGAAGCTGGGCCGGCCTTTGGCAGCATAGATGGCCGCGACGGCTTCTCCGTTCGAGGCGTCGCCCCCCAATCCATAGACCGTTTCCGTGGGAAACGCGACTAGTTGTCCGTCCCGCAGCAACTCTGCGGCGCGGTTTAGCCCCGCAAGATCGGCGGTCAGGTATTCGGTGACGCAGGAGTTCATAGGCAGTGACGCGGCGTTTTGGTTGCTTGCAAGATCATGTTGGTTAGGTAATCGATCAAGCTCCGATGCTTACCGACGCCAGCAGCGGAATCCAAGCCCGCGCTTGTGAAAGCCGAGAATAACCTCCGAGGAAAGCCATGCCCTATCGCGCCCCCACCTCCGATTATGAGTTCCTGTTCGATCACGTGGTCGGCTTTGATCAGGTGGCGGCGAGTGATTTGTTTGCCGAAGCCAGCCGGGATGTTGTCAGCGCCATTCTGACCGAGGCCGGCAAAATGTGCGAAGAGGTCATGTCACCGTTGCAACGCCCCGGTGATCTGGAACCTGCCCGGCTGGAAAACGGCGTGCTGCGCACCACTCCCGGTTATGCGGACGGATGGAAGGCGATTTCTGATGGTGGTTGGATCGGGATGAGTAGCGATCCGGAGCATGGCGGCATGGGCCTGCCGACAACTATAGCGACCGCCGTCAACGAAATGATGAGCGCTGCCTGCCTGTCGCTGCAGCTGGCTCCGTTGATGAGCCAGGGCCAGATCGAAGCACTGGAGCATCATGCAAGCGACGAAATCAAGGCACTATATCTGCCCAAGCTGATATCGGGCGAATGGTCGGGAACAATGAACCTGACCGAAGCGCAGGCAGGCTCGGATGTCGGGGCGCTGTCATCCAAGGCCGAACCCAACGGCGATGGAACCTATGCTGTCAGCGGACAAAAGATATTCATCTCGTGGGGCGACAACGATTTTTGTGACAACGTGTGCCATCTGGTTCTCGCGCGCCTGCCAGAAGGCATGCCCGGAACCAAGGGGATTTCGCTGTTCCTGGTGCCCAAGTTCATACCGGATGAAAACGGAGACCCCGGCGTTGCAAACAGCCTCAAGGTCGTATCGCTGGAACACAAGCTGGGCCTGCATGGCTCTCCCACCTGTGTGATGCAATACGACCGGGCGACGGGATGGCTCGTCGGCGCGGAACATGGTGGTATGGCGGCGATGTTCACCATGATGAACAATGCCCGGCTTGGTGTCGGCGGTCAGGGCGTCGGTGTAGCCGAGGGGGCCTATCAGCATTCCTTGGCCTATGCGTTGGAGCGTAAACAGGGCAGGACGCCTTCGGGGACGATCATAGACCATGCGGATGTGCGCCGGATGCTGATGGAGATGCGTGCCGACGTATTTGCGTCTCGTGCGATCCTGCTAGCAAACGCCGTCGCAATCGACATGGCCAAGGCCACCGGAGATGCGGAATGGACAGTGCGGGCTGCGTTGCTGACGCCCATTGCCAAGGTTTTTGGCACTGAAACTGGAATACGAGTGGCCGAGACCGGAGTACAGGTACATGGCGGCATGGGTTTTATCGAGGAAACTGGCGCGGCTCAGTATTACCGAGACGTGCGCGTGACCGCGATCTACGAGGGTACGAACGGTATTCAAGCGATGGACCTGGTCGGTCGCAAAATGATGGACGGCGGCGAGGCGGCCTCGAAGTTGCTGGATGAAATCGAGGCGCAGGCCGAAGCCGCACGCGCCAGGTTGCCCGAACTGGCTGGGCCGGTTTGGGAAGCCACTGAATCTTTGCGTGAGGCGACCGAATGGTTTGTTGGCCAGGACGATATGACTGAACGCTTTGCCGGGGCTTTACCATATTTGCGTGCTTTTGCCCGAGTTCTGGGCGCGCATTATCACCTGTCGGCGGCTTTGGCCGATCCTGACGGGCCACGCGCCAAACTGGCCCGCTTCTATATCAATGTACTGCTGCCGGAACACACGGGTCTGTTGGTACAGGCACAAAATGGTTCGACCGACCTCTATGCGCTCAGCGCTGACGATTTGGCCGCCTGATGGATGGGGCGCAGTCGCCTGTCATGCAGTATCCTTGGGTAGAACCACCCCGAAGCGGAGAGGCCATCGAAGTGGCCGAAGGTGTCTTGTGGATGCGCCTGCCGCTTCCGATGAAGCTGGATCACGTCAATGTCTATGCACTGGATGACGGCGATGGCTGGACAATCATCGATACCGGGTTCTCTTCGAAAAAGACGCGCGGCATTTGGGAACAAATGATGGCCGGGCCGCTTGTTGGCAAGCCGGTGCGGCGCGTCGTAGTCACGCACCACCATCCCGATCATGTAGGTAACGCAGGATGGTTCCAATCCGTCCATGGGGCCGAGCTTGTCACGACGCGAACGGCCTGGTTGTTCGCGCGGATGCTGACGCTTGACGTGCAGGAAAGCTGGCCCAAGGAAACGCTCGACTACTACCGTAGCGCGGGGATGGCGCCGGAGGTGCTGGAAAAGCGCATGTCCGAGCGGCCATTCAACTTTGCCGACATGGTTTATCCGATGCCGCTTGGGTTCACGCGTATTCGGCAGGGCGAAGTTTTCCGCATGGGCGGTCGCAATTGGGACGTTCACATGGGCAACGGTCACGCCCCTGAACACGCGACATTCTGGAGCCGAGACGACAACCTGGTGATTACCGGCGATCAGATTCTCAGCTCGATCAGTCCCAATATAGGCGTCTATGCGACCGAACCTCTGGCTGATCCGGTGGCCGAGTGGCTGGAGGCGTGCGAGCGGCTGCAACCGCTGGCGCGACCGGACCACCTGACGCTGGGTGGTCACAAGCTGCCCTTCACCGGGTTGCCCACACGGATGCGGCAACTGATTGACAACCATCATGGGGCGCTGAAACGCCTGCTGCAGCACCTGGACACACCAAAGCCGGCCTCAGATTGCTTTGTTCCACTGTTCAAGCGAAACATCGGAGAGGGCGAATATGGGTTGGCTTTGGTCGAAGCGGTTGCGCATGTGAACCATCTCTACCACATTGGTGCGGTGACCCGGACGCGCCGCGCGGACGGGGCCTGGCTGTACCAACGCAACGGGTGAGAGATGGACGACAAGATCGAAACTTCTGCCGAGGCCGCCGAAGCCATGGCAATACCGCGTTGCCATGAGGTTCACGCCGACCCTGCTGCGGGTAATGGTCCCAAAGAATTGCCAAAGCCGCTACAGAAACCGATTGAGACCAAAAGTCCGGCGCAGTGGGCGTATGAGCGGTTGATCCTGTATATCCAGAATTTCGAAAAGCAGCTCGACAACAGTCAAGAGGTTGCAATGGGTTTTACCGGGGGCGATGCAGGTGTCCTGCGGATCGAGGGGATGGGTTATTTTGACCCCGATATCGTAACGTTCTATGGGTCCGATGCCACCGGGGCCAAAACCCAGCTTGTCCAGCATGTCAGTCAACTGAACGTGATGCTGCGGGCAATGCCCAAGACGGTCGAGGATGAACCGGCCCAACGCATCGGGTTCCGTCTGGCCGCAGATCTCGAAGGCGACTGACTTTTCTTGCTTTTCATCTGCCCACGTCGTTGAATGACTGCATTGTTCAGGAGTTCGACGCGTGACGCATTTTACAACAGTAACAAACGCATATCGGGTGTCATGGTCTCGCCGGCGGATTTTTGTGCCGCTTTACCTGGTTCTGCGCCTCATGACGCTGGCGGTGATTGCGCCGGCTTTGGCAATTGCCGTCAACCTTGCGGTTCTTCTCTCGGATCAGGCAGCCCTGACGGATCAGGACATTGCGATGTTCATCCTGTCCCCTGTCGGGTTTGTCGTTACGCTGGCCGTACTCAGCCTGTTTCTCGTGGCCGAGGTTCTGGGGTTCTCTGTCATGGCTGCGTGTTTGCGTATGAACGAAACCGACCTGTGGAATGCAGGGCGCTCGGCGCTGACACTTGTCGCCGCACGATTGCCTGGCCTGCTGGAATTCGCTGCGCGGTTCGTTCTGCGCGTGCTGCTTTTGGTTCTGCCGTTTGCTGCTGTCAGTGGGTTGATCGCTTGGTGGACGCTTACGGAATACGACATCAATTATTACCTGACTTTCCATCCGCCAGCTTTCTGGGTCGCGGTGGTACTAATTGGTGCGGTTCTGCTGGTCATGGCGTGGATTTTGATCTGGCGCCTGTCTGCCTGGGCCCTGTCGCTGCACTTGGTACTGTTTGAAAAGATCGCTCCGAAAGCGGCATTCGACGAAAGTGCGACACGGATGGCGGGGCATCAGGGCCGACTCAAGATCAAGCTGGTCTTGTGGCTGGCCGTGCGGATTGTGTTTGCAGCTATCATTGGCACAGTCGCAAGCGGTGTTCTTGGCCTCATTCCGCTGGACCAAGGTACGAACCTGCGCCTCGCTCTGACCATTTCTCTGGCCGTTGCAGGGCTGTGGTCCCTGGCAGGCTTGGTTTTGGCCGCGATCGCTTTGGGTGCTCTGGCCGCTCTGCTGGATGGGTTTTATGAGGGCGAAGTCAAGCTGCAGGTACCGGGAAAACAGGGTAGCATCAAAACCCGTTTGATCGCCCTTGTTGGCATCTCGGGTCTGGCGGTTCTGGCCGGATTCTGGCTGAGCAACGGCTTGCTGGCAAATGTTCAGGCCAATGATGCGGTTGACGTGATCGGCCACCGCGGGGCCGCTGCGTTGCGGCCGGAAAACACCATGGCGTCGGTGCTGAAGGCTATCGACGACGGCGCTGACTGGGTTGAAATCGACGTGCAGGAAACGGCCGACGGAGTCGTCGTTGTCGCGCATGACAGCGATTTCATGAAACTGGCGCAGACCGATCTGAAAGTCTGGGATGCCACCATGTCGGATCTGGACGATATTGATATTGGCAGCTGGTTTGACCCGGAATATGCCGAGGAGCGTACCCCCACCCTTCGCGATGTGCTGGCGGCGGCGCGTGGGAATTCCAAGGTCATCATCGAGTTGAAGTATTATGGCCATGACGAAGATCTGGAAAACCGGGTTGTACAAATTGTCGAAGACCTCGGCATGGAAGACGATGTGGCCACCATGTCGCTGAAATACCCTGCTGTACAGAAAATGCGCGCCTTGCGACCTGACTGGCGAACAGGCGTGTTGGCGGCGACGGCTGTCGGCAACCTTGCCGGGCTGGATGCCGATTTCGTTGCCGTGAATGCCAACATGGCTTCACCCGGGCTGATCCGGTCAGTCCACGAGGCCGGTAAGGATTTTTATGTCTGGACGATAAACGACCCGATCCAGATGTCGCAAATGGCATCGATGGGGGTCGATGGGCTGATCACCGACAAACCGGCCCTGGCGCGGCGGGTTCTGGAATTACGGTCCCAACTGGGCCCGGCGGAACGGCTGATGCTGTGGCTTGCGGGAGAACTGGGGATGGAGATCGAGACCGAGAAGATGCGCGATGACAGTCCCTAAGGTATCTGCGCTTTTGTGCTGTCTGGCGGTGCAAGCGGGCGCACAGGAACTGATCCGAACGATCGAGCTACCGGCACACCGCGCATTGATGCTGGCCCGGGAAACGGTAGAGCTGCGGCCATTCGAGACCGACGGATGTTCAGGTGGCATGTCCTCGGTCTGGGGATTTGCCGCCGATATCTTTCCCGAGTTTGCCCGAACCTACGAGGAGGCGCCGCCGTGGGAAGATTGCTGCGTCACCCATGACAGGGCCTATCACGATGCGGGTGGCGCCGATCAGGCCGAAGACAGCTTTGATGCCAGGCTTGCAGCGGATGCGGAGTTGCGGGCCTGTGTGCTGCAAAATGGCGAGGAGCAAGCCGAACAAATTGCTGAACGCCTGAAGTCCAACCCCGAACGGGTTCTGCTGGCGTATGACGCGATTTCCGAAGCTATGTATCTGGCGGTTCGTTTCGGGGGCGGTCCATGCACCGGTACGCCATGGCGCTGGGGATATGGCTATCCCGGCTGCACCCCATTTGATACTTTGTCCCCTGCGCGCGATTGACGTCGTGACACAGGCGAGCGAATCCACTATCCAACGGTAAACACGCGAATAGGAACTGAAAACATGGCTGAATACAAACACGGCGATATGGACATCAAGGTACAGACCGAAACCTTTAACGGATTCGTCAAGTTCATGGTTTGGACTGTTGCGGTCATTCTGTTCATTCTGCTTTTCCTGGCGGTCTTCGCTTCCTGATCGGGCAAATTCTATCATGCGTCGATTGGTGATCGCATGCGCTTTGCTGCTCGCGGCGTCCGCCTGCACGAAACAAAGCGCGCCGCAGGCGGATTTCGAGACTATTGCGGCCGTTCGCTATCGCGATCCGGGGCCGGCCAAGTTGACGTTGTTCACGATGGTGAACAACCGCACGGGTTCGGGTGGACATGCCTCGCTTATGATCAACGCGTCTGAGCGGGTGATTTTCGATCCGGCGGGATCGTTCCGCGCCGATCGTGTGCCCGAGCGTGACGACGTGCTCTATGGTATCACACCGGCGGTCGAAAAGGCTTATCGAGGATCGCATGCGCGATCGACCTTTCACGTGGTTATCCAGGAACTGGAAGTGACGCCGGAACAGGCCGAGGCGGCCTATCGGCTGGCGAAACAGATGGGGCCTGTGCCCGGGGCATTCTGTGCCAACTATACCGGGCGGCTGCTCAGGCAAGTGCCGGGTCTGGAGGGGATAAAGCCGGTTCTGCAACCGGTGAAACTGGCCGATCAGTTCGGTGATCTGCCGGGTGCCATCACCGAGCGCTACTATGAAAACGATGACGAAGATCTGCAAAAGGGCATCGCGGCGAATAACGCGCAACTCAACGCCCAGGCACCGGCACAGAACTGACGTTCAGCCAAGAAAATAAAGCAAACCATAAAGCGTGGCCGCGCCCGAAAAGATCGCGGCCAGCACGTTCTTGGTCAACAGACCAACGACAATTGCCATAGCGGCGGCACTCATCCGGGGCAGATCGGGCTGTCCATCCGTGGCCGAGGGCCAGACTACCAGCGGTGCAATGAGGGCTGGAAGAACCGCCACGGCGGTATAGCGCAAGTGGCGCAGCAGCCACTCGGGCATCGGCCGGTCGCCGACCAGCCCGATAAAGACGAACCGCAACGCAAAGCTGCCGACCGCAAGACCGGCGATCACGATCCACATGGTGGCGGGGTCGATCTGGGTCATGCCCGGGCCTCCCTGCGCTTCAGCATCACTTCGGCCTGTGCTCCGGCCATCATGCCGGTGCATCCGGCAATCAGCAGGCCGAGGTTGAAAGGGACCCAGACGGTCAGCAGCGAAACGGTGATCGCGACGAGGGCGGCGATGACATGGGGCAGGGTGCGCAGCATGGGGCCGACCATCGACAGGAAGGTGATCGGGAGCGCAAAATCAAGTGCCCAGCTTTCCGGGATCTGCGTGCCCAGAACCGCACCGAGGTAGGTGCACAGATACCAGAGCGGCGCAATTGGCGAAATTGTACCAAAAAAATAGGCCATCCTGTCCGAAATGTACAAATCAGGTTCCCGCTCGAACCGGACCATGCAGCAGGCATAGGACTGGTCGACGACGAAATACGCGGCACAGGCGCGCTGCCACAAAGGTGCCGCCCCGAGGTAGGGGGTCAGCGAGGCCGAGTACATTGCCACCCGCAGGTTCACCGCCAGCGCAGAGGCGAGCACGATCACGGTCGGCGCGTTGTCCTGCAGCAGTTGCAACGCGGCGAACTGGGCGGCCCCGGCAAACACGGTTGCGGTAAAGGTCATGGTCTGGACGATGTTCAGCCCGGCCTCGGTCGCGAACACACCGAACAGGGTGCCGAACGGGATGGCCACGAAGATGAAGGGGAAGCCATCGCGAAAACCCTTCCAGTAGTAGGAATTGGATGTGGTGAATGCCATGCCTAGATCCTATGGTGACCGCGACAGCAGTAACGGGCTTGGGAAAGGGTTGCAATTGGCCATTGAGACGGACCTGTCGGACTATATCATCGCCCCCGATCCCGAAGCGGAGCGGCTGACGCGCGCCGTCGAAGGCGTGGATCAGAATGGCGAGCTCAGCCGGATTTCGGTGGTCGAGGAGCGCCCGCTGACGATCTTTCTCAACGCGCAGGAAATCGTCACGGCGATGACCATCGGGGACTATCCCGAATACCTTGCGCTGGGCTTTCTGCGCAATCAGGGGATGCTGCGCCCCGATGACGAGATCGTGCGCGTCGATTATGACGACGAACTGGAAACCGTCGTGGTGCGTACGGCGCGGGAAACCTCGTATGAAGACAAGCTGAAGAAAAAGACCCGCACCAGCGGCTGTGCCGTGGGTACGGTGTTCGGCGACATGATGGAGGGGCTGGAGGGCGTGACGCTGCCGCAGGTGAGCGTGCGGACCTCTTGGCTGTATGAACTGGCGGCAAGGATAAACCGGACCCCGTCGCTGTATCTGGAGGCGGGGGCAATTCATGGCACCGTGCTGTGCCGCGAAAACCGGCCGCTGGTCTATATGGAGGACGTGGGCCGTCACAACGCGGTGGACAAGATCGCGGGCTGGATGCTGTCCGAGGGCGAGACGGCGGCGGACAAGATCCTTTACACAACCGGGCGGCTGACGTCCGAGATGGTGATCAAGACGGCGATGATGGGTATTCCGGTGCTGGCCTCGCGTTCCGGCTTTACCGCCTGGGGTGTCGAGATCGCGCGCGAGGTGGGCCTGACCCTGATCGGGCGTATGCGCGGACAGCGGTTCGTGTGTCTGTCGGGCGAGGACCGGTTGGTGCGGGATGTCGACCCGGCGACGGTGCCGCTCGAGGATAAGAAACATCGGCGCAAGAGTGCGGGGTGATTTCCTTGGGCTATGTGGTCGCCTTGCTGGTTTTTTGCTGTGCAAGCTTGGGAATTGGCGGGATTGTGATTCATGTCCGTCAGTGGATTCCGCTGATGTACAGTCTGGGTTTGCCACCGATTGATCGCGGTGTGGCGCGTCGGGTGCTGTTTCGGGGAGTGGTAAATTGTCCGGAGGAGTTGCGTGCAGAGCTGGCCCGGTGCCGACGCAACTATTTGCTGGTCATTGCCGGTTTTTTTCTCCTCGCGATTTTTCTGCTTGGACTTGAGGGTACGCTGTATCTGGGTGCCTGTTTCGCGGTTACCTGGCTGATCTCGAAGCCTATCGAATTGAAAGACGACAACAAATGACCCGACCTCTCGGCGTGATCCTTGCAGGCGGTCTGGCCACCCGGATGGGCGGTGGCGACAAGGGGTGCCGGCTTTACCGCCTGGGGTGTCGAGATCGCGCGCGAGGTGGGCCTGACCCTGATCGGGCGTATGCGCGGACAGCGGTTCGTGTGTCTGTCGGGCGAGGACCGGCTGGTGCGGGATGTCGACCCGGCGACGGTGCCGGTCGAGGATAAGAAACATCGGCGCAAGAGTGCGGGTGAGTAGTTCGATTGGCGCTGTGGGGTGATTTCGGCCTCAAACTCCTCATAAAGAGCACAATAATTTGAGAAATTTCCCGCGCTTGGGTTAGCATAAAGCCTCGGGCGTTGGGTTTTGTTACTGCAATGATCTGGAAATGCGATCTGACTTGCGCTCGAAAAGCCAGCGAGGGACCGCATGGAACTGCTCAACCTTATTGCACCTGTGTTTGCGGTCATTCTGACGGGTTATGTCTTTTCGTGGACTGGATTGCTGTCCGATACGATTTCTGAATCTCTGGTACAGTTTGCTGTCTATGTTCTGCTTCCGGCGATCATGTTCTATCTCATCGGGCAGGAGGAATTTGGTGATCTGCTCAACTATGGCTTCTACATGGCCTATGGTGGGGCGCTGGCAATTCTGTTTGCCGTGCTCTTTCTGGTGTTGAGGCGCGTCCAGCATTTTTCGACCGGTGCGGCGACAGTTGCATCCTTTGCGGCAGTGGCATCGAATACGGCGCTTGTCGCCTTGCCGATACTCCACGCAATTTTCGGGTCGAGCGGCGCACTGCCTGCAGTGTTGGCAAATCTGGTTGTCGCGGTTTTGCTTTTGACGCTGACGATCATTCTGGAAAGCGTTTCCGGGCAATCGGCGGCAAAAAAAACCGGTGTTGCAAGGCTGCTCATCAATGTTCTGAAAAACCCGATCATTCTTGGAACCCTGCTGGGCGTTGCATATTCGATCACTGGTTTGGGTTTTGCTCCGGCAGTCAAGGATTACCTGGAGGTGTTAAGCCAGGGTCTGGCGGCGGTCGCGCTTTTTGCAATCGGGTACACGACCAGCGTGCGAGTCATCGTCAAGACAGGGCCACTTATTCTGGTCTTGTCCCTGACCAAGCTGATTGTCGCGCCGGGGCTGGTATTGCTTGCGGCACACCTGGTCGGGCTTGACCCGCTTTGGACGATTGCGGCGACGATATCGGCGGCGGTTCCGACTGCGAAAAACATCTTTCTACTGGCCAAGCACTATGATCAGGAGACCGAGTTGGCGGCGCATACTGTGTCGGCGACATCGTTTCTGTCGGTTGGGACTTTGATTGCGTGGTTGTTCATTCTCCACCATCTCTATCCGACAGCGTTTCAATTGAATTGAGTCTCGGTGGAAATGATTTAAAGGTGTTGCCTCGTTCGCTTGAGCATGGCGGGAGTGACAATGAAGCAGCCTTTGGGCGTGATTCTTGCAGGCGGTCTGGCCACCCGGATGGGCGGTGGCGACAAGGGGCGGCTGCTGTTGGGCGGCAAGCCGCTGGTGTCGCATGTCATGGGCCGTTTGGGTCCGCAAGTGGCGGGACTGGCGCTGAATGCCAACGGTGATCCTGCGCGGTTTGCCGATCTGGGCTTGCCGGTGATTGTAGATTCCATCGAAGGCTTTGCAGGGCCCCTGGCCGGGGTTCTGGCCGGGCTGGACTGGGCCGCAGATCAGGGGGCCGAGGCGATTGTCACCGCCGCTGCCGACACGCCGTTCTTTCCGCGCGATCTGGTGGCGCGGCTCATGGCTGCTGCCGAAGGGCAGGCGCATCCTCTGGTGCTGGCAACCACGCCGCGCACCGGGGCAGAGTTGAAATCGGGTGGCCGGGGCAAGGTGAACCGTCATCCGACCTTTGGCCTGTGGCCGGTGGCTTTGCGTGATGATCTGCGCGCCGCGCTGAGCGAGGGCTTGCGCAAGGTGGTGCTGTGGACCGACCGGCATGAGGGGTGCGAGGCGTTGTTTCCGGTAGGCGAGTTCGACCCGTTTTTCAACGTCAACACGCCCGAGGATTTGGCGATGGCTGAAAATCTGTTGGAGCGGGCATGAAGGTTTATGGCGTCACTGGTTGGAAGAATGCAGGCAAGACCGGGCTGATGGAACGTCTGGTGGCCGAGATCACCGGGCGCGGTTTCAGTGTGTCAACTGTCAAGCATGCGCATCATTCGTTTGACGTGGATCACCCCGGACGCGACAGTTTTCGCCACCGGCAGGCGGGGGCGGCAGAGGTGCTGTTGGCCTCGAAATACCGGGTGGCGCATATGCAGGAGTTGCGCGGTGCGCCGGAACCGGCATTGTCGGAGTTGCTGACGCGGTTGTCGCCGGTCGATCTGGTGCTGATCGAAGGGTACAAGCGCGAACGTCACCCCAAGATCGAGGCCTATCGTGCCGAGCCGGGCAATGAGCTGATCGCGCCGGGGGATGCCAGCATCCGGGCTGTGGCGAGCGATGTGGCGCTTGACCTGGACCGGCCTGTGTTCGATCTGAACGACACCGTGGCCATTGCGGATTTCATCCTGAAAGAGGTCGGTTTGTGACCCCATTCAGGACCTTTGCGATGGTGGACTGGTCGGGTGGCAACGACACCGGGCCACGCCCGCGAAGGGATGCGATCTGGGTCTGTGTGGTGCGGGGCGGGCAGGCCGACGAGCCGGTCTATCTGCGCAACCGGCAGCGGGCCGAAGATTGGCTGGCAGAGTTGATTGCCGCAGAGGTGGCTGCCGGGCGGCGTCTGTTTCTGGGGTTCGATTTTCCGTTCGGCTATCCGCGGGGGTTTGCCCGCGCGATGACCGGAACCGACGATCCGCTGGAGCTGTGGGACTGGTTCGAGGCGCGGATCGAGGACGATCCGGCGGCGAACAACCGGTTCGATCTGGCCGGTGAGATCAATCGGGTGTTCGGGGGCAGGGGACCGTTCTGGATGAACGGGTTGCAACGGGACATCGAGGGGCTGCCGCGCCGCAAGGATGACTATCACAACCCGTTTCCGGATCGCCGCAGGGTCGAGGCGCTTGCCAGGGGAAGTTTCACCTGCTGGCAGATGGGTGGCGCGGGCGCGGTGGGCGGACAGGTGATGATGGGCCTGCCCGTTCTGGCACGGTTGCGCCGAAGGTTTGCGGGGCAGGTCGCCGTCTGGCCTTATGAGCCTTTGGACAGGGCGGTGGCGTTTGTCGAGGTCTGGCCGTCGCTGACGCTGGGTGCGGCGCCGGAAGGGCGGATCAGGGATGCCTGGCAGGTCGAACAGGTCGCATTGAATCTGGCAGGCCTTTCGCGGCAAGACTTGGCGCAACAATTGGATGTCAGCGCAGCAGAGGAAGGGTGGATCATGGGTGTGACGCAAGCAAAACCGGATATCGCGCCGCCGCCTTTGAAAAACGATTGTTTCGCCCTGCCTGCGGGCGTGAACTGGACGCCGGTTGACGACGCGCTGGCGATGCTGCGCGAGCGGATGCATGCCGTGACCGGGACTGAACGATTGCCGGTGATGCGGGCGCTGGGCCGGGTGCTGAGCGAAGATGTGGTGGCGCTGCGTTCCAACCCGCCGCTGCCGAATTCGGCGGTCGATGGATATGGCTTTGCCGGGGGCTATCCGGAGGGCGCGCATGTGGTGCCGCTGGCCGAGGGGCGGGCGGCGGCGGGGGTGCCGTTCGACGGGGTTCTGGCCGGGGGGCAGGCGTTGCGCATTCTGACGGGTGCGGCGCTGCCCGAAGGTGTCGATACGGTCATTCTGGAGGAGGACGTGACCGTTCAGGACGGCCATGTCGCGTTTCACGGTCCGTTGAAGCAAGGGGCCAACACGCGCAGGGCGGGCGAGGACGTGGCCGCCGGCGATATTGTCTTGCGCCGGGGGCGCAAGCTGAACGCGGCCGATCTGGCGCTGTTGTCGGCGGTGGGCGTGGCCGTGGCACCGGTGCATCTGCCGCTGCGTGTGGCGGTGGTATCGACCGGTGACGAACTGGTCGAGCCGGGAGACGAGGCGGGACCGGGCCAGATATTCGACGCCAACCGCCCGATGTTGCTGGCGATGGCCGAGCGGTTCGGGTTCGAAACGGTCGATATCGGGCGGGTGCCGGATGACCGGCCCACACTGAGGGCCAGGCTGGACGAGGCCGCCGAAAAGGCGGATGTGATCCTGACCAGCGGCGGGGCGTCTGCCGGGGACGAGGATCATATGTCGGCCCTGCTGCGAGAGGCGGGCGCGATGCAGGAATGGCGCATCGCGCTGAAACCGGGGCGGCCTTTGGCCTTGGGTATCTGGAACGGAACCCCGGTTTTCGGCCTTCCCGGCAATCCGGTGGCGGCGATGGTGTGCACGCTGATCTTTGCGCGGCCCGCGATGGGCCTGCTGGCGGGTGAAGACTGGCAGGAGCCGCAGGGGTTCGACCTGCCTGCCGCGTTCGAAAAGCGCAAGAAGCCGGGGCGGCGGGAATACTTGCGGGCGCGGGTGCGCGAGGGCCGGGTCGAGGTGTTCCGCTCGGAAGGGTCGGGCCGTATCAGCGGGTTGAGCTGGGCTGACGGGCTGGTCGAGATTGGCGACGGCGAGCAGCATATCCGCCCCGGCGATCCGGTGCGATTCATTCCCTATGGCAGTTTCGGGTTGTAGACCCTGCGACGCCGGTCAGTCGAACGTCCCGGCCACGCGGCCCAGCAGCATGAAGGCGCGCGCGGTTCGGGTTTCGCCAAGGGCCGCGATCTCGGCATCCGTCGCCTCGGGTTCGAAGGCGACGATCATGTGGTCGAAACGGCGCAGGAAATGATGGGCCGCGTCGCGAAAGATCGGGTCCTGTTTCATGCGGCCCGAAGCCAGGGCCAGCGACGAGCGGTCGCGAATGCCGCCCAGACCAGCCACTGCGCGGCCACGGGCACCCTGGGCGAACTGGCGCCAGATTTCGGGGCGTGCCATATCCGGTTTGAGGTCATCCATATAGATGCCTTCCTGACTGAGCAGGGTCAGCACGTCCTGCGCGGCCTGAATGAGCTGCGCGGCCTTGCGGTCTTTCAATGCGCGGCGCAGCGCGGCGAACCCGTCGGTGTCTTCGGCGGTTTCCGGGAAATTGAGGGCGCGAATGAAATCCTCGGTCGCAAGCGGCGGTGCGAGCGCTTCGGCAGGGGTGCCAAGTTCCAGCGTGGTCTGGCCGTTGGATGATCCGGACTTGACCTGCGTCGCCGGTTTGACCTTTTCGGCTGCCCGCGAGGTCGAGAAGGTTGCCAGCGTGGTTTCGGCCTTTTTCGCCGCTGCGACGATCTGGTCGAGCTTTTTGGTGACAGTCGGTTCCTGAATGATCGCGGCGCGCTGCTGTTGCAGGACATAGGCGTTGCGAATCGCGTCGATCGCGGTTTGCAGGCGCTGGCTTTCCTCGCGCATGATGCGGCTGGCGCGCATGGCGGTTGCCGCGACCCATATCATTGCCACCGGCAGAAAGACCGCCAGCATGACGACCAGCGGCCCGCTGGCGGCTTCGTTGCGGGGCATGACGATGAAGACCACGGCGAAGGCCAGCCAAAGTACACTGAGCACGATGGCCGCAATCTCGATCCCGGTGATGGACTGCTTTTGCGGGCGGTCGTAGATGCCAAGCGAAGTCGGGCGGTCCGATTCCTTTTCCGGTGGGGTGCCCGACATGGCCGTGCCCCCCGTCAGGAATACTGGATGGTCAGAATTTCGTAAGACCTCAGGCCGCCGGGCGTATGGACCTCGACGCTGTCGCCTTCGTCCTTGCCAATCAAGGCACGGGCGATGGGCGATTTGATGTTGAGCAGACCACTTTCGATATTGGCCTCGTGCTCACCCACGATCTGCCAGGTCTTTTCTTCGTCCGTGTCCTCGTCGACCAGCGTGACGCGGGCGCCGAACTTGATGGCGCCGGACAGTCTTTTGGGGTCGATCACGTCGGCCAGAGACAGGACGCCTTCGAGTTCCTTGATGCGGCCCTCGATGAAGGACTGCTTTTCGCGCGCCGAGTGGTATTCGGCGTTTTCGGACAGATCGCCATGCTCGCGGGCTTCGGCAATGGCCTTGATGATGGCGGGACGCTCTTCGGATTTGAGTTTTTTCAACTCGGCCTCAAGCGCGGCGAAGCCCGCAGGCGTCATCGGAATCTTTTCCATCGTTACTGTTCCACGCATAAATTGCGTCGCCCCGCCGCGCAATGCGTCGGGGCGACTGGTAGGTTCAGTCAATACCTGAACCAAATGGACGGCAGAATGCAAGGGGTCAGCACGCGCCGACGCGCGGATTACGGCCTAATCGTAGGCGACCACCTCGAATTCGATGCCGTTGTCATCGTCAAAGTAGAACCGCCGTCCGGGTTCGTAATCGGCGTGGTTGTGGGGTTCGAATCCGGCGGCGCGGACCTTTTGTTCGGTGGCGTCCAGGTCTTCGACAACGACGCCCACGTGATTCAGGCCGCCAACGATGTCATAGCTGCTTTCGCCTGATGGCCTGGGGGATTGGGGTGCATATAGCGCCAGATAGGTATGCGTGTTGCCGACATGAACCGTGTAACCGCCCGCCTTGGCCGAGCCTTCCCAGCGGGTTTTCCAGCCGAACACATCCTGCATCCAGGCGGCGGTCGATTTGGGGTCGCTGACGGTGAAATTCGTGTGTTCCAGTGTTGCAGGCATGATTGCTCCCTTTCGAATTCGGGTCTTGTCACGACTCACCCTAATTTCTAAACCTAACTTTAGGTCAAGGAATTTTTCCGGAGTTGAGAGATGGCGGTGTCAGAGGGGCTTTCCATCGGCGCATTGGCGCGGCGGACCGGTCTGGCGGTGTCGGCGATCCGCTATTACGAAGCGCAGAACCTGATTTCGCCCTGGCGCAATGCGGGTGGGCAGCGGCGGTATCAGCGTGCCGATATCCGGAGGCTGAGTTTCGTGATGATCGCACAGCAATTCGGCCTGTCGTTGCCGGAGATCCGCGAGGTTCTGGCCGACCTGCCGGGAAACCGGACGCCAACACCGCAGGACTGGAAACGGATCAGCAAGGGGTTGCGGGCACATCTGGACAGCCGAATCGATACCCTGATCCGGTTGCGCGACAACCTGGACGGATGCATCGGGTGCGGCTGTCTGAGCTTGCCGAAATGCAGGCTGTACAACCCCGATGACAGGGCAAAATCCCGTGGTAGCGGTCCCAGATACCTCATGGGCGACGCACCAGAGGGCTGAACTGCCGCATTGCAGCGATTTTACGCCGTGTTTCGATTGACCAAGGTCTTTCACAACGGGTAATCACGCGTGAAACAAAATTGCGCAGATCACGCGTTGAGAGCGCCAATTCGGAAAGTCAGCGAAGGAGCCCACGATGGCCGAAATTGAACGCGAAGCGATGGAATATGACGTGGTGATCGTGGGCGCGGGTCCTGCGGGCCTGTCGGCGGCCATCCGTCTGAAGCAGCTGGATGCGGACCTGAACGTCGTCGTTCTGGAAAAAGGCTCGGAAGTGGGCGCTCATATCCTGTCGGGCGCGGTTCTTGACCCTTGCGGTCTGGATGCGCTGATCCCCGACTGGAAGGAAAAGGGTGCGCCGCTGAACACACCGGTGCACGAAGACAACTTCTATATGCTGGGTGAAGCTGGTCAGATCCGCATTCCGAACTTCCCGATGCCGCCGCTGATGAACAACCACGGCAACTACATCGTCTCGATGGGCAATGTCTGTCGCTGGATGGCCGAGCAGGCCGAGGAACTGGGCGTCGAGATCTTCCCCGGCATGTCCTGTTCCGAGCTGGTTTATGGCGACAATGGCGAAGTCAAAGGCGTCGTGGCCGGTGTCTTTGGTCTTGAGGCTGATGGATCTTACGGGCCGAATACCGAGCCGGGCATGGAGCTGCACGGCAAATACGTCTTCCTGTCGGAAGGTGTGCGCGGCTCGCTGTCCAAGGAGGTGATCGCCAAGTACGACCTGCAGGCCGGGAAAGAGCCGCAGAAATACGGCGTCGGCATGAAGGAGATATGGGAGATCGATCCGGCCAAGCACAAGGAAGGCACCGTGACCCACACGATGGGCTGGCCTCTGGGGGGCAACGCAGGCGGTGGGTCGTTCATCTATCACCTTGAAAACAATCAGGTCTATGTCGGTTTCGTGGTTCATCTGAACTACAAGAACCCGCACTTGTACCCCTATATGGAATTCCAGCGCTTCAAGCATCACCCGATGGTGGCCGAGCTGCTGAAGGGCGGCAAGCGCGTGGCCTATGGCGCGCGGGCGATCACCGAAGGCGGTCTGCAATCGATGCCGAAGCTGGTCGCGCCTGGTGTGGCGCTGCTGGGCTGTTCGGCGGGCATGGTCAACGTGCCGCGCATCAAGGGCAACCACAACGCGATGCTGTCGGGCAAGGCAGCCGCCGAGGCGGCCTATGACGCGATCAAGGCAGAGCGTTCGGGCGATGAACTGACCGCTTACGAGGCCGATGTGCGCAATGGCGCGATTGGCAAGGACCTGAAGAAGGTGCGCAACGTCAAGCCGATGTGGTCCAAGTGGGGGATGATCCCCTCGCTGGTGCTGGGTGGTCTGGACATGTGGACCAACACATTGGGCTTTTCGTTCTTTGGTACGCTGGGGCATGGCAAGAACGATGCCCAGTCGACCGAAGAAGCTAGCAAGCACAAGCCCATCGATTATCCCAAGCCCGATGGCACGCTGTCCTTTGACCGGCTGACCAACGTGTCCTTTGCCATGACCAACCACGAGGAAAGCCAGCCCTGCCACCTGCGGCTGGCCGATCCGGATATCCCGGTCAAGGTCAACCTGCCGAAATTCGCCGAACCGGCGCAGCGGTATTGCCCGGCGGGCGTTTACGAGATGGTCGAGGAAGACGGCAAGGAGCCTCGGTTCGTGATCAACTTTCAGAACTGTGTCCACTGTAAGACCTGCGACATCAAGGATCCCAGCCAGAACATCACCTGGACCACGCCGCAGGGCGGGGATGGCCCGAACTATCCCAATATGTAAGCAAGAAACCGGGCAATGGCGGGGACGTGAAAGCTCTGCCATTGCCTCTTTACCGCCGAGGCCCTAGCTTGTGTCCGGAATAACGACAAAAGGCAGGATTGCGGTGTTCTCCTTGGTACGACATGCGGCAGGTGCCGCACTTGCGGTTGCGATGGCCCTACCAACGACGGCATTGGCCGACTCGGGGGCCGGGGCGTATCTGGCAGGGCGCCAATCGGTGTATCGCAACGATTATGAAGCGGCGGCGCGGTATTTTGTTCAGGCGCTTGCCATCGATCCGGCCAATCCCGCTTTGATGGAAAACGTGGTTCTGGCGCAGTTGTCGCTGGGGGACCTGAAACGCGCCTATGCCGTTGCGCAAGAAATGGAGGCGCAGGGTTTGCGCAGCCAGGTCGCGCATATGGTGGTCGTGGCCAACCTGATCTCGGAAGGGCGGTACAAGGAGATACTGGAGCGGGACCCCGAAACCATGGGGATCGGACCGCTGGTCGATGGCCTGGTGACGGCCTGGGCATATATGGGCGACGGGGCCGTATCCAAGGCGCTGGAACAGTTCGACAAGGTTTCAGAACAGAACGGATTGCGGGACTTTGCCCGTTATCACAAGGCTTTGGCGCTGGCTTCGGTCGGTGATTATGAAGGCGCGGAAGCGATCTTTGCCGCCGATGAGGGACGGGTATCGCGGATGTCGCGCCGCGCGGTTCTGGCGCGCGCCGAAGTTCTTTCGCAACTGGACCGCAATGAGCAGGCACTGGCAAATCTGGCCGAGGTGTTCGCGGGGCGTGCCGACCCTGCGTTGCAAGCCGTGTCGGAACAGCTTGAGGCCGGTGAGAAGCTGCCATTCACCCATGCGCGCTCAGCGGCTGACGGGATGGCCGAGGTATTCTTTTCCATCGGTACGGCGCTCAATAACGAGGCGGCGCATGATTACGTTCTGGTCTATTCCCGCACCGCAACTTTCCTGCGCCCCGATCACATCGATGCGCTGCTGTTGAGTGCCGAGTTGCTGGATGGGTTGGGTCAGTATGATCTGGCGGTTGCGACCTATAAGATGGTGCCACCCGACGGGCCGGATTATCATGCGGCGGAACTGGGGCGGGCCGAGGCCTTGCGCCGGTCGGCCAAGCCCGATGCCGCCATCGAGGTGCTGGAGCAACTGGCGCAGCACTATCCCAACCTTCCGGTTGTCCACAGCGCGCTGGGTGATTTGCAGCGGCAGCAGGAAAAGTACTCCGAAGCCGTGGCCGCGTATGACAAGGCGCTTGAACTGTTGGAAGAGGGGTCGGGCGGTCAATGGTTCCTGCACTATGCGCGCGGAATAAGCCATGAGCGCCTGAAACATTGGGATGCGGCCGAAGCCGATTTCCGCGCGGCGCTGGAGCTAAGCCCGGATCAGCCGCAAGTGTTGAACTATCTGGGCTATTCGCTGGTCGAGCGGCGGGAAAAGCTGGACGAAGCGCTGGAGATGATCCAGCGCGCGGTGCTGGCGCAGCCTGACAGCGGCTATATCGTGGACAGTCTGGGCTGGGTCCTGTTCCGGCTTGGGCGCTATGACGAGGCGGTCGGGCATATGGAGCGCGCGGTTGAGTTGATGCCCATCGACCCGGTCGTGAACGACCACCTGGGTGATGTGTACTGGGCCGTCAGCCGCGCGCGCGAGGCCGAGTTCCAGTGGAAACGCGCCCTGTCGTTCATAGATCCCGAAGACACCGATGGCGAGGCCGACCCCGAACGCATTCGCCGCAAGCTGGATATCGGTCTGGATGCGGTGTTGCAGGAAGAGGGCGCGGACCCCTTGCAGGTGGCCAATGATGGTTGAGGCCTTTGCGCCCGCCAAGATCAACCTGACCCTTCATGTCACCGGCCGACGCGACGATGGCTATCACCTGCTGGATTCGCTGGTGGTGTTTGCCGATATCGGAGATCGCCTGGAGTTTTCCGCTGGGTCTGACTTGTCGATGGACGTCACTGGCGAACATGCAGAGGGCGTCCCGGTCGACAGTCGCAATCTGGTCTGGCAAGCGGCCGAGGCGATGGGATGGCGCGGCCATGTTCGCCTGAACAAGGTTCTGCCGCACGGTGCCGGGATCGGGGGCGGTTCGTCGGATGCGGCGGCGACGCTTTGGGCCTTGTCCGGACAGGGTATCGAAATCCCCGAGGGACTGGCGCTGTCATTGGGGGCTGACGTGCCTGTTTGCTTGTCCGCGCGCGCGGCACGGATGCAGGGGATTGGCGAGCAGGTTTCACCGGTCGACCTGCCCCACCTGCCGGCGCTTTTGGTCAATCCCGGTGTGGCGGTGCCGACCGGTGCGGTGTTTGGTGCGCTTGCCTGGCGCGACAATGCCGCGATGCCGGATGACATCCCGGATTTCGGTGAAACCGCCGATTGCGCGGATTGGTTAAGTCAGCAACGGAATGATCTGGAAATTCCGGCCATGGGTGTGGCGCGAGAGATCGAGCGCGTTCTTGACGAACTGAGGATGACGTCACGGGCGCTGCTGGCCCGCATGTCGGGGTCAGGGTCAACCTGTTTTGCGTTGTACCCCACGATGAAGGACGCGCATTTCGCGGCCTACGAGATCGGCGTGGCCTATCCCGATTGGTGGTGCCGCGCGGTGCAGCTTAATTGAGGCGCGAAACCACGTAATCGGCCAGATCGTGCAGCAGGCCGCGAAGTTCGTGATCGGGAAGCACGCCCAGCGCCGCCTTGGCCTTGGCCGCCCAACGGAGGGCATCGGCGCGGGTTTCGTCCAGCGTCCGGTATTTGTGCATGAGCTTCAGGGCGTGTTCCAGATCGCCGTCCTGCTGGCGACCCTTTTCGATCGTGCGCTGCCAGAAGGCGTGTTCGTCCGTCGTCGCCTGCGCTACCGCCTTGATGACCGGCAGCGTCAGCTTGCGTTCGCGGAAATCGTCGCCCACGTTCTTGCCTGTGGCCGCGCTGTCGCCTTGATAATCGAGCAGGTCGTCGGCGATCTGAAAGGCGATGCCCAGTGCATCGCCATAATCGTAAAGCGCGCGCACCTGTTCCTCGGTCGCGCCTGCGATGACGCCGCCGACCTCGGTTGCCGCCGAAAACAGGGCCGCCGTCTTGCCGCGCGCCACTTGCAGATACACGCTTTCGTCGGTGCGCAGGTCGGTCGCGGCGGTCATTTGCAGCACCTCGCCCTCGGCAATCGTGGCCGAGGCATTGGCGAGAATGTCCAGCACCCGAAGCGAGCCGGTTTCGACCATCAGCTGGAAACTGCGGGAAAACAGGTAGTCGCCGACCAGAACAGAGCTTTTGTTGTCCCACAGCAGGTTGGCTGTGGGGCGCCCACGCCGCTGGGCGCTTTCGTCGACCACGTCGTCATGCAGAAGAGTGGCGGTGTGGATGAATTCGACCGTGGCGGCGAGGCGGATGTGATGGTCGCCGGAATATCCGAACAGCCGTGCCGCAGCCAGCGTCAGCATCGGGCGCAGGCGCTTGCCGCCTGCTTCGACCAGATGGGCGGTCACCTCGGGGATGCGCGGCGCGTGTTTCGAGGCCATGCGAACGCGGATCAACTCGTTCACGGCGTCCATCTCGGCGGCCAGCAGCTCCGCCAGCCTTTCATGCGGTTTCGAAACTGTGCTGATGTCCATCACACTCCTGATACAAGGCTCGACTTTCGCCCTACCTTGCCCTTACATCCATCCCCATGAAAGAACTTCTGCGCACCACCGATCCGACCATCATGGCTTTTGCTTCCGCTCTTCTTAGGGGCGAGGATATAGACTGCTTTGAGATGGACGTAAATATGAGCGTACTTGAAGGCGGGATCGGGATATTCCCGCGCCGACTGATGGTGCGGGTCGATGATTTCGACCGGGCCGTCCGGGCGATGAAAGACAACGAGATCCCGTTGGGCCGATGACGGGGTTCGCGGAACACGATCTGACCCGCAACGATTTTCTTGGCGGACGTGTCCGCCTGTGGCAGCCGCACAAGGGATATCGGGCCGGTGTCGATCCGGTTTATCTGGCGGCATCGGTTCCGGCGCGGGCGGGCCAATCGGTGCTGGAGCTTGGGTGCGGAGCAGGGGCGGCTATCCTGTGCCTGGCAGCACGGGTGGGCGGGATGACCCTGACCGGTGTGGAGCTGCAACCAGCTTATGCGGAACTGGCGCATCGCAATGGCGAGGAGAACGGCGTCGGCCTGGACGTCGTGGAGGCGGATCTTGCCGAGTTGCCCATTGATCTGCGCCAGCGCCAGTTCGACCATGTCATTGCGAACCCCCCGTATTTCCGTGCTGGCGCGCACAGCCCTTCGAAAGATGCGGGGCGGCATGTCGCCATGGGTGAGCGGACGCCGTTGGATACGTGGATCGCGGTTGCGGCAAAACGTCTGGCGCCGCGCGGCTATTTGCACATGATCCAGCGTGCCGACCGCCTGCCGGAAATGCTGGCCGCCTGTACGGGGCGGTTGGGGTCGGTCGAGGTCCTGCCCCTGTCGCCACGTCTGGGCAGGGCACCGGAGTTGTTGATCCTGCGGGCGCAAAAGGGTGGTCGGGCGGCGTTTGTTCTGCACGCGCCGGTGATTCTTCACATGGGTGAGAAACACCTGCGCGACGAGGATCATTACACGCCCGAAATCGCTGCGGTTCAGCGCGAAGGGGCACCTATGCAATGGCCCAAGACACGATAAGCGGCCAATGGCCGAAATTGAAGAATTTGTGACAGATTCGGTGCTGATCCCGCGTGACAGTCAGAATACGATATGCTCAACTTGAATTGTACAAATCACTGACAAGGAGGATCGCCATGAGCGTGAGCGCACATCTGACCGAACTGAAACGGAAGCATGCTAACCTCAGTGTCGAAGTAGAAGAAGCCCAGCGCTCCCCAGGTATCGATGATCTTCACATCGCTCAACTCAAGAAGCAGAAACTCAAACTGAAAGAAGAGATCGAACGTCTTTCAAGCTAAGATTTGAGGCTGGCGCGTGCCGCGATGGCGGCACCGCTGGTTATCAGCAGAGCTGCGATCGCCAGCACCCAGGAGGGTGCGGCGATACCGGCCAGAACCAGCACTAAGGTAGATAACAGCGGCGCAGCATAAGAACTGGTGCCGAGCATCTGAATGTCGCCGTGTTTTACCCCGATATCCCAGACATAGAAGGCCAGCCCGACGGGGCCGATACCGAGTGCCACAGACGAGGCCCAGGCCAGTGTCGTTTGCGGCCAGACCGTTTCTTCGACCGCGAAATGCAGACCCCATGACGCAAACGCAGTCAGAACGCAGAAAACCGCAACCGAACTTGTGGGCACCTTGCCCAATCGCCTGGACAGAACCGAATAGCCCGACCAGGTGAGTGCGCAGAGCAGGGCCAGCAGATAGCCGGGAAGGTACTGAGCCTGAAACCCGGCGCTTCCACCGCCGGTGATGATCAGCGCCGCGCCGGAAAAGCCAAGAACGGCGCCGATCAGGTGACCAGCGTGCAGGCGCTCTCCGGGCAGCAATCCCGAAAACAGGACGATGAGCAGGGGCCAGAGATAGGCAATCAGACCAGCCTCGGCGGCTGGGGCCATGCGCAGCGCCGAAAAATACAGTGCGTGATAGCCGAACAACCCCATCGCGCCGAACAGAAAAACCGTCCAGCGTACATCCTTCAGTTGCGACAGCCCGCCGGTCCGTGCCGTCCAGATCAGGCCCAGCGTGCCGCCGATGCTGAAACAGATCGCGTTGAGCAGCAGCGGCGGCGTCGGGGTCGAACCCACGGTGAACAGGGCGAGCAGTGCCCAAAGGAGGACAGCGACAAAGCCGATTGTCGTGGCGCGATTGCGGGTCATTTCGGGGGAATATCCTCGACCGGTATGATTTCGAATTCGTCCGAGATATGCGCGGTCTTTTCGATCTCTGCAAGAAACCAGTCCCGGAATGCTGCGATTTGAGGGCGGGTTTCGGCGCCTTTGAGGCATAGGAACCGAAATCGGGCTCTGGTCTCGATGGCAATCTTGAAAGGGGCGACCAACCGGCCCTCGAGCATGTCCTTGAGGATCATTGGCCGCCGCCCCAGCGCGACACCGACACCCGCCACAGCCGCGTCTATGGCGTGATCGGCGTGCGAAAAATGGGCGCCATGGGTCGGGGTGAAATCGATTCCGACGGCGCGAAACCATGTGGGCCAGTCGCAGGGCGGTTTCAGAAAGCCGATCGAATCGTCATGGATCAGCGGTGCCTGCGTCAGGCTTTGTGGTGTCGGGAACCGTTCGGCCAGATCAGGGGTCATGACCGGTGTCAGCCACTCCTTTCTGACCGGAACCGAGTACAGCTCGTCGTCTTGTACATAGCCAAAGCGGATCGCGACGTCGACGTCGTCCCGGTTCAGGTCCAGATTGCGCAGGGTGGCCGAAAACCGCAGATCGATTTCGGGATGCGCGCGGGCGAATTCGTATAGGCGGGGCGCGAGCCATTTGGCGGTCAGGGCTGGCCCTGCGGTCACCGTGAGCGTCGTGTTGTCCAGCAGGCGGCGGGTGGATGTCCACGCGGATTGCAGGGTGGCGAACCCATCGGCCGCGCCGGGGGCCAGCGCCTTGCCCGCGTTGGTCAGTTCGACGGCACGGTTGAGGCGGCGAAACAGCGGCCGGCCCAAGTGGTCTTCGAGCGATTTTATCTGAAAGGACAGGGCGGCCGGGGTGACATTCAACTCGTCTGCGGCCTTGGCGAAAGACATGTGACGCGCGGCGGCATCAAAGGCGCGCAAGGCGGTCAGAGGGGGAAGGCGGTCACTCATACTCAGTTAAGTAAAACTAAATCGAAGAGTTGAAAAGTCTCGTTTGTGGAAGATGAAACAGTGCCGCATGCTGATAGCAAGTCAAAGTATAATGAATCGAAAGGATGCCAGACATGATCGAGATGACAGCTATGGCCGCGACCCGGTGTGCGTTTCGACGCGCGCATGAAGAGCGAGGCAAAACGGTCAGACGGGTTATTGCATGGTTCATGGGTTCCCGCTGAACGCAGCGCGCGCGTTCTTACGGGATAAAAAAGGGCCGGTCCGTTGGGACCGGCCCGATTTCATTTCCGGTGCTCGTGTTCAGACGAAGAACTGCGCGCCGTTGGCCGAGATGGTCGAGCCATTGATGAACTGCGAATCGTCGGATGCCAGGAACGTCACGCAGCGTGCGATTTCTTCGGGTTCACCCAGACGGCCTGCGGGGATCTGGCCGATGATCGCCTCGCGCACCTTCTCTGGCACGGCCATCACCATTTCGGTGGCGATATAGCCGGGGCAGATCGCGTTGGCGGTGATGCCTGCGCGTGCGCCTTCCTGAGCCAGAGATTTGACGATACCCAGATCGCCGGCCTTGGTGGCGGCATAGTTCACCTGTGCGAACTGACCTTTTTGACCGTTGATCGAGCTGATCACGATGATGCGGCCGAACTTGCGTTCGCGCATGCCGGGCCAGATCGGGTGCACGGTGTTGAACACGCCGGTCAGGTTCGTGTCGATCACCTGGTGCCACTGTTCCGGGGTCATCTTGTGGAACGGCGCATCGCGGGTAATGCCGGCGTTGGCGACCACGATGTCGATCGGGCCGACCTCGGCCTCGACCTTGGCGATGCCCGCCTTGGATTCATCGTAATCGGCGACATTCCACTTGTAGGTGGCGATGCCGGTTTCTTCGGTGAACTTTGCCGCAGCTTCGTCATTGCCTGCATAGGTGGCTGCGACGTTGTACCCTTCGGCTTTGAGCGCCTTGGAAATTGCTGCGCCGATACCGCGGGAGCCGCCGGTGACGAGTGCTGTACGTGCCATAGAGAATTCCTCCGATTAGAGTTGTCTTGGTAATCTTGCTACAAACTATGCCGCAGATGCGCAATATTGTTTCGCGAAGAAATTCAGGGCTTTCGTGCAAATATTGTCGCAGGTGCAGCAAAAAATCGCGGTGTCAAAGAAAAAGGCGCCCGAAAGCGCCTTTGACTATTTGCGGTGACAGAGCACTCAGTCGCGCTCCACGCACAGGGCAACGCCCATGCCGCCGCCGATGCAGAGGGTCGCAAGACCTTTCTTGGCGTCGCGGCGCTTCATCTCGAACAGCAGCGTATTCAGAACGCGACAGCCCGAAGCGCCGATCGGGTGGCCGATGGCAATTGCGCCGCCGTTGACATTCACGATGGCCGGATCCCAGCCCATGTCCTTGTTCACGGCGCAGGCCTGCGCGGCAAAGGCTTCGTTCGCCTCGACCAGATCCAGATCGTCAACCGACCAGCCGGCTTTCTCCAGCGCCTTGCGCGAGGCATAGATCGGGCCGACGCCCATGATCGACGGGTCCAGTCCGGCGGTCGCATAAGAGGCGATACGGGCCAGAGGCTGGATGCCGCGCTTTTCGGCGTTTTCAGCCGACATCAGCAGCGTGGCCGCAGCGCCGTCGTTCAGACCCGAAGCGTTTGCGGCTGTGACCGAGCCGTCCTTGGTAAAGGCGGGGCGCAGCTTTGCCATGGCTTCCATCGTTGCGCCGTGACGAATGTATTCGTCGCTGTCCATCACGATGTCGCCCTTGCGGGTCTTGATGGTAAACGGCGTGATTTCGTCCTTGAATTTGCCTGCCTTCTGCGCCGCTTCGGCCTTGTTTTGCGAGGCGACGGCGAACTCGTCCTGCATGTCGCGGCTGATCTGCCATTTTTCCGCAACATTCTCGGCGGTCTGGCCCATGTGATAGCCGTTGAAGGCATCCCACAGACCATCGCGGATCATGGTGTCGATGTATTTCATGTCGCCCATCTTGTGACCGGCGCGCAGAGCGGCGGCGTGAGGCGAAAGGGTCATGTTTTCCTGGCCGCCTGCACAGACGATTTCGGCATCGCCCAGCATGATGTGCTGCGCGCCCAGCGCCACGGCGCGCAGACCCGAGCCGCACACCTGGTTGATGCCCCAGGCGGCGCTTTCCTGTGGCAGGCCAGCGTTGATGTGGGCCTGGCGGGCAGGGTTCTGGCCTTGGGCGGCGGTCAGGACCTGACCCATGATGGTTTCGCTGATTTCGCCCTTGTCGACACCGGCGCGTTCAACGACCGCTTCGAGAACGGCTGCGCCAAGGTCATGTGCGGGGGTGTTCGCAAATGAGCCGCCAAAACTGCCGACGCCGGTCCGTGCGGCGGATGCGATTACTACGTTGGTCATTCAGTCAATCCTTTACCGTCATAGTCTTTCGGGAAATTTGACGGCGCAGGTCATCGGGACGGCATCCCTCAGAATGCAGAGCGCCTCGTTATCCCCCGCTCTAACACCCATTGCCATAGCGCAATGCTGCAGTTGCAGCAACGGTCAGCTTGTCTCAGTTCGATATTTCAGGCGGTGTTTCGCTGTTGCGGCAAGGCCTTAAGCGCTGGCCCGTTCATCATTTTTTGTCTTCCAGGGCGGTGCGACGGAGGGGGCGCCATACAGGAATCCCTGCAGGCAATCGACACCGTGGCGCACCAGAAACTCGGCCTCTTCCCGGGTTTCGACCGATTCGGCCGTGACGAGTATGTCGAATTCGCGGGCGACGGCGATCAAAGCCCGGATCAGGGTTTGATTGTCAGGATTCTGGTCGACGCCGCGAACGAATTGGCCATCGATTTTGGCCGCGTCGAACAGGAAGTCGCGGAAATGGCGAAAGCTGAAAGTGCTGGACCCGTAGTCGTCCAGTGCAAAGGCAATCCCACGGGCCTGCAACCGATCCATGAAATCGATGACCAGTTCGGGAACCTGCATGGCTGATTTTTCCGTGATTTCCAGAATCAGCCGCTCACCCAGCGTCGGGTTCTTGGTCAGGAATCTATCCAGCACCGCAGACCAACGGGAATACCCGATTGAGCGGGCCGACATGTTGATCGACAGCCGAATATCGGGATTGTGCGCCATCTGGCGCAGCCCGATTTCCAGCGCGATACAGTCCAGTTCCCGGCCAACTTCGGTGTCTTCGACCTGTGGCATGAACTCCTTTGCCGGGATGATCCGGCCGGTTTCGTCCAGAACCCTTATGAATGCTTCGTAAAACGCCGGTGTATTGGGCGGCGTGGCCTGAACGGCGGGCTGATAGGCGAGCATGCATTGCTTGTGCTTGACCGCCTCGGTCACCATTTGCAGAACCGACCGGTCCCGACCCGCCACCGCTGCACTCAGGGGGGTTTCCGTCCCGTCGGATACCGCCTTTTTGAACCTGCGTTTTTGCATTCCGCCAACCGAATCCTGCCAACACACGGCAGCAGTCTCGGGGCCGAGTGGTGAAGTATCGGTTAACTTTCGCTTTTTATGAAAATGTTGTGGAGGTTCAGCGCGTCGACAGGTGCGCCAGAACCGCGCTCGTCACCGCTCCGAGGGTTCCGAGGCTTATCAGGCCGTACCCGGCGAGGATAATTGCGGCAGGGAAAGCGCCCAGAGCGGCGATCATTGTCAGGGCCAGCCCGATCAGCCCGATTGCGACCGAAAAAACCAATACTCTGCTCATACTCGACTCCGACGGGCACCTGAACTGCATCGCCTTCATATGGGGGTTTGGCGGTCCGGATTTCAAGCACGGCCGCAAGCGACCCCCGGTCAGGAAGCCTGCTGTGAGCCGGAAATGGCTGGGTCGCCGGACCCTTCAAATCCCGGCGTGCCCTGCAAGTGGGGATGGCGGGCAAGGTGCTTTGCCTTGATCCGGTCCGAGGTGTCGCGGCTGCCGTCATGGCTGTAGCCCGGGGGGCCAAAGGCATAGGCCAGGCGTTGCCGCAGATTCAGCCCAGGTTGTGCGATGTCCCGGAATATGGCCACCCATTCGTGAAAGGCCACGCGAAGGGGATTGAAGGTGCCAATGTTGTGGACCAGCCCATAGTCCACCTTTTCGCTCGCCTGTTCGGGGACAAAGGTGCCGAACATCCGGTCCCATATGATGAACACGCCGGCATAGTTGCAATCCAGATAGCGCGCGTTGCGCCCGTGATGCACCCGGTGATGGCTGGGGGTGTTCATCACCGCCTCGAACCAGCGGGGCATCTTGCCGATGGCCTCGGTGTGGATCCAGAACTGATAGATCAGGTTCAGGCCGCCGCAGAACAGCACCATCGCCGGGTGAAAGCCCAGCAGGATGAGCGGCGCGCGTACCACCATCATGAAGGTGAACGTATAGGTCCAGGTCTGTCGCAGGGCGGTGGTGAGATTGTAGTGCTGCGAGCTGTGGTGGTTCACATGGCTGGCCCAGACCCATCGGATGCGGTGGCCGAAGCGGTGCACCCAATAGTAGCGCAGGTCGTCGAGGACAAAGCACAATAGAACAACAGGGAGGGAGGCACCCAGATCAAGCGGGGTCAGGCGCCACAGCCACATGAAGAAAGCCCAGGCGATGAAGCCCAGCAAAAGCCCCGAGGCGACATTGCCCGCCCCCATGATCAGCGAGGTCACGGCGTCGCGGGTTTCATACCGCCCGCCCCGGCCTTTGAGGGCGGTCCACAGAAACTCGACCATGATCGCGGCGATGAAGAACGGCACCGCCCATTGGACGACATCGGGATAGGTGATCTGGTCTGTCATGGCTGTCTCAACAGGTTTTTCCAGTGCGGGCGTTCGGTTTCGTCCAGCCGGACGAGGGTCTGTGGCGCGCCGAAATCGTGGAAGAAGAAATGCACCCCTTGCGGATGATCCAGCCAGTCAAAGTCAAAAAGGCGCCGGCCCACCGTGTCGGCCCCGAAGGACCACAGCAGCCCGGGGCCCGTGTCGGTGCGCACCAGCGCGGCGTGGCCGCAATGGTTGAGCGTTGCGTCGATGATGCGGTCTTCGGGAAAGTGGCGCGCCCATTCCGCGCGTACGCTGTCGGGTGTCAGAACGCGCAGGTTCGAGCGACCCGACAGGTGCAGAACCACGGCGATCCCTGCGATGCCGCCAACGACCAAGAGTAACAGTATTTCCAGCGGCATCGGTGCCTCCCGGCGACAATCTGCAAAGGCGGCGGGAAACTGTCAAAGGTGGCGTGGCGTCAGCTTGGCTGCATCCGGTTCAGAACCTCGTGCCGGACGACGCGTTCGACGAACGGCCCGAGCCCGCTTGGCCCCGAGGCACGGTCCTTGAGGTGGATGGAGATGTCGGGACGCCGCGATGCGATGATCCCGACAAGGGCACCGCGTGTGGCATCGTCAAGCCCGGCCCCCATGATTGCGCAGGCAATGCGGGGTTCGGTTTCCAACTGACGGATCACTTCGGCCTGATCATGGGCGCCCAGCCATTCGATGGGCAGATGTTCCAGTTGACGCGCCACGTCGCCGATCACGTTCGGCAGGCGTCCTATCAGCAAAACCACGGGTTTCATCGCTACCTCCTTTCCCCGGCTGCACGCAAAAACCGGCTCGGATGGAGCCGGTTTCAGTTTAGCACAAAACAGGAAAGAAGTGTTCTTAGTTGGAAATTGTGAAGGTTCCCGATTCACCCTTGCCCTTGTTGCGCGTAAAAGTGACCTGATTGCCGTCGATTGAAACCTTTTGGCAATCCTCGGGAAGGGCCTTGTCGCCAACCACTACATTTCGGCACCAGTAGCGTTTGTTCCACACCCAGGCACCCACGACCTTGGCATTGTCTTTGCCAACGCCCGAGATCTTTCCGTCTGCCGATACCATTACCCAAGTGTTCCCGCTGACAAGTTTCTTGCCAACGACCGCATCCATGAATTGTTGCTTCTTTTTGATCTCCTTGGCGTTGGCGCCAGTCGCCGCAAACAGAACGATGCTGGCCGCAACGGCCAAGTGCGAAACAATTCTCATAGCTATTCTCCTTTAAAAAAACGCTCGGAGAATAAAACGATTCGGTCGTTTTTGGCCTGATTGTTTAGCTATTGGCGCCAATCAACTCGGAAACGATCGCCTTGGCGCTGTCTGAATTCCATTCGGCGTCACCGATCAGGCGGGCGATCTCGTTGCCTTCGGGATCGAGAATCACCGTGATCGGCAATCCGATGACGCCCATCTCGCGTGCGACCGCCTGTTTCGGATCCTGATGGCGCGGAAGGTTGGTGATGCCATTTTCTTCGAAAAATTTCTTGATGCCCGCGGGCGAATTGCGACCCGTGGCAAGTGTCAGGACCTCGAACTTGTCGCCGCCGAATTCTTCCTGCAACTCGGCGATCTGGGGCATTTCCTTGCGGCAGGGCGCGCACCAGGTGGCCCAGAAGTTCAGCAGGACATATTTGCCGCGATAATCGGCGATTGAGCCGGTACCCTTGTCATCCTCCAGCTGGAATTCGACCACCTCGACCGGTTTGGGCTGGGAATGCACGATCAGACGCTTGAGGCTGCCGTCGCGCAGCGCTTCGAGCGTTGCGACATCCGCGCCCATTGCGGTGTTTGCACCCAGCGCGAGGGCCATATAAAGGGGGATCAGACGAAATAGGCGCATATCAACTCCGGGTTTTCCAGCATGACCGATCAATCCTCGAACCAGATGTGGGGCGGCCGCTTTGCCGCCGGTCCTGACGCGATCATGGAAGCAATCAATGCTTCGATCGGGTTCGACAAGCGGATGGCGGCGCAAGACATTGCCGGTTCTCGGGCCCATGCCGCCATGCTGGCCGCGACGGGCGTAATTAGTGATAGTGACGCCAAGGCCATTCGGGAAGGGCTGCTCACCGTTTTGTCAGAAATTCAGGACGGAGAGTTTCAGTTTTCCACCGCGCTGGAAGACATTCACATGAATGTCGAGGCGCGGCTGAAGGAGATCATCGGCGAACCGGCGGGTCGTTTGCACACGGGTCGCTCGCGCAATGACCAGGTGGCGACAGATTTCAAACTCTGGGTTCGGGACCAGCTGGATGCCGCCGAATCCGGTCTTCTGGCCCTGATCCGCGCGCTTTTGGCGCAGGCCGAGGCCGGGGCCGATTGGGTCATGCCCGGCTTCACCCACCTGCAAACCGCACAGCCGGTGACATGGGGTCATCACATGATGGCCTATGTCGAGATGTTTGGCCGTGACCTGAGCCGCGTCCGCGATGCCCGCGCGCGGATGAACGAATCGCCGTTGGGAGCAGCGGCGCTGGCGGGTACCTCTTTCCCGATTGATCGGCACATGACGGCCGAGGCGTTGGGCTTTGACCGTCCCGCCGCGAATTCGCTGGATGCCGTCAGCGATCGTGACTTTGCGCTGGAATTCCTGTCGGTGGCTTCGATCAGCGCCGTGCATCTGTCGCGGTTTGCCGAGGAACTGGTGATCTGGTCGTCGGCCCAGTTCCGCTTTGTGATCCTCAGCGACCGGTTCTCGACCGGGTCGTCGATCATGCCGCAGAAAAAGAACCCCGACGCAGCCGAGCTGATCCGGGCCAAGGTGGGCCGGATATTTGGCGCCAACACCGCGCTGATGATGGTGATGAAGGGGCTGCCACTGGCCTATTCCAAGGACATGCAGGAAGACAAGGAACAGGTCTTTGATGCCGCCGACAACTGGATGCTGGCGCTTGCGGCGATGGAGGGCATGGTCAGGGACATGACAGCCAACCGCGATAGTCTTGCGGCTGCTGCCGGGTCGGGATTTTCGACGGCCACCGATCTTGCCGACTGGCTGGTGCGGGTGCTGGGCCTGCCGTTCCGCGATGCCCACCACGTCACCGGCGCGTTGGTGGCCCAGGCGGAAAAGAAAGGCTGCGACTTGCCGGACCTGTCGCTGGACGAGATGCAGTCGGCCCATGCCGGGATCACCGGCGACGTCTATTCTGTCCTTGGCGTGGAAAATTCGGTAAACTCGCGTCAGTCCTATGGCGGCACCGCTCCGTCGCAGGTGCGTAGCCAGATCGAACGGTGGAAGGCGGCAATTGCATGACCCTGATCCGAACCATTCCGTTGCTCGTTTTGACGTTGCTTTTCGCAGGCTGCGGTGCGGATGGTGAACCGGTGCAGCCGACACTGAACGCGGGCGTGGGCATTTCGAACAGCGGAATCTATACAGCGGGGGCTGTCGGCCTGCAGAAGGGGCCGGTCAGCGTTCTGTTCGGGTTCTGAAGACGTTATGAAATTCATCGCTCTGATCATGTCACTTCTTGCTCTGGCTGCGTGTGAGCCGAGCACGGCATCAAAACCGCCCTCGACGTCTCAGGCGCAGGGGGAACCGTCGCAACCAGGCATCCGGATATCCGGCTATGCGCGGGTCGGCGGCTCGCACAGGTTCTGAGGCGAGCTTTAAGCGGAATCATTTGATCCTTATGCCTCTTTTGGTCTAAGCGCGGGCACATGGATCACTTTCTGTACCGCGACGGCGCGCTTTACGCCGAGGACGTTCCGATAACCGAAATCGCCGCTTCGGTGGGTACCCCGTTCTATGTCTATTCGACGGCCACGCTGCTGCGGCATTTCCGGCTGTTCGATGAGGCGCTGGGGGGCACCGACCACCTTGTCTGCTATGCGATGAAGGCAGCCAGCAATCAGGCGATCCTGAAAACGCTGGCGCAGGCGGGCGCGGGGATGGACGTGGTTTCAGTCGGTGAATACCTGCGTGCCAAAGCGGCTGGTGTGCCGGGTGAGCGGATCGTGTTTTCGGGCGTCGGCAAGACAGCGGACGAGATCCGGATCGCGCTGAGCGGTGGCATTCGACAATTCAATGTCGAGTCCGAGCCCGAGATGGAGGTGATCAACGCGATTGCGCTGGAGCTTGGCAAGGTTGCGCCGATCACCGTGCGGGTGAATCCGGACGTGGACGCCAAGACCCATGCCAAGATTGCGACCGGCAAGTCCGAGAACAAGTTCGGCATACCGATTTCGCGTGCGTCCGAAGTTTATGCCCATGCCGCCGGATTGCCCGGTCTGGAAGTGGTTGGCATTGACGTTCACATCGGCTCGCAGCTGACCGATCTGGAACCGTTTGCACAGGCCTATCAGAAAGTGGCAGAGCTGACCGAGCGCCTGCGCGGCGAGGGGCATGATATCCGGCGGCTGGACCTGGGCGGCGGGCTTGGCATTCCCTATACCCGTTCGAACGCGGCACCGCCGCTGCCGTTGGAATACGGCGCGCTGATCAAGGAAAAACTGGGCCATCTGGGTTGTGAGATCGAGATCGAGCCCGGTCGCCTGATCGCGGGCAATGCCGGGTTGATGGTCAGCAAGGTCATCTATGTAAAGTCCGGAGAGGGGCGCGATTTCCTGATCATCGACGGTGCAATGAACGATTTGATCCGCCCCGCGATGTACGAGGCGCATCACGATATCGATCCGGTGTCGGAGCCTGAGCCGGGTTTGGAAAAACAGCGATATGACATCGTCGGGCCAGTCTGCGAAACCGGCGATACATTTGCCAAGCAACGCGATCTTCCGCCGCTGTCTCCGGGTGACCTGATCGCGTTTCGCAGCGCCGGGGCTTATGGGGCGGTGATGGCGAGCGAGTACAACACGCGCCCATTGATCCCGGAGGTTATGGTCAATGGGGATCAATTCGCGGTTATTCGTGCGCGTCCGACCTTTGACGAAATCATAAACCGCGATACCATACCCGAGTGGCTTTGACGCGATGACCGCGCGGGCCCTGGCAGGAGGCCCGTCGTGAACGCCAGAACTCCATTACCGGTTCCCAGACTGACCCTGTGGCTGACGCGCGGGGGCATGGTGGCCGAACAGGTGTTGCGGTCGTTCTGGCCGGCGATTTCCATCGTGATGGCCGCGCTTGCGTTTCTGATGCTGGGTATTCATGACCTTGTATCGACCGAGACGGTGTGGGTCGCGGCTGCGATTGCCGGTCTGGGCTTGTTGGTTGCGCTGGTACTGGGGATCAGGCGGTTTTGCTGGCCGCGATACGTCGATGTCCTAAGCCGGTTGGACGAAACGCTTCCGGGCCGCCCGATTCAGGCGCTTTTGGATGATCAGGCGATCGGGACACTTGATCGGGCTTCGGTCGTGTTGTGGCGTGCCCATCAGGAGAGGATGGCAGCACGCGCGTCGCGGGCGGCGCCGGTCAGGCCTGATCTGAATCTGGCCGCGCGCGACCCTTATGCCCTGAGATACTCGGCGCTGGTGGCCCTGGTGGTTGCGGTGCTGTTCGGGTCGCTTTGGCGTGCCGGCTCGATCGCCGAAATGACGCCGGGCGCGGCGACGGCGGCGCAAGGGCCGACCTGGGAAGGCTGGATCGAGCCGCCGCGCTATACCGGGCGGCCGACGCTCTATCTGGCTGATCTGCCGAAGGAAGCAGTCGAAGTGCCCGAAGGAAGCCGCGTGACATTGCGGTTTTACGGGCAGGTCGGAGTGCTGTCTTTGACCGAGACGGTGTCGGAGACGGGGACGCAGGATGCAAGCGAACCCGAACAGGAGTTTCTTTCGAACCGATCCGGTGTTTTGAAGGTTGAGGGGCCGGGTGGCCGGGAATGGGTCATCGACGTGGTGCCGGACCGGGCCCCCTGGATCAAGGTGACGGGCGCTGCCGAGTCGGAAGCCGGCGGGCAGATGATCCTGCCTTTTGCCGCCAAGGATGATTTTGGCGTCACTGGCGGTGAGGCCGTGATCGAGCTTGATCTGGCCGCGGTCGACCGCCGATACGGATTGAGCGCCGATCCCGAACCACGGGACAGGATAACGGTGCAGTTGCCCTTGCCGATAGCCGGGGATCGCAGCGATTTCGAAGAAGACCTGATCGAAGACTTCTCGCAACATCCTTGGGCCCATCTGCCGGTGAAGATCACACTTTCGGCGCAGGATGCATCAGAACAGCAAACCACTGCCGTGCCATATTCGACCGATCTGCCCGCCCGCCGCTTTTTCGATCCGTTGGCGGCAGCGGTGATCGAACAACGGCGGGATTTGTTGTGGGCAAAGTCCAATGCCACGCGGGTGGCGCAATTATTGCGTGCGATCTCACACCGGCCCGAGGATATTTTCCGTTCCGAGACTGCCTATCTGCGTTTGCGGGTGGTGCTGCGACGGCTTGAAACCTTTACCAAGTTCGGCTTGCAGCCCGAGCAGCAGGCCGAGATTGCACAGGCATTGTGGGATCTGGCGATCCTCATCGAGGAAGGCACGCTGAGCGACGCGCTCGAGCGGATGCGCCGCGCACAGGAGCGTTTGTCAGAAGCGATGAAAAACGGCGCGTCTGATCAGGAAATTGCGGAATTGATGCAAGAACTGCGCGAGGCCACGGATGACTATCTGCGTCAGTTGCAGCGGCAGGCGCAGCAGGATGGCACTCAACCTCCACAGGGTCAAAATGGCGAAACCTTGCAGATGACGCAGGATGACCTGCAACGCATGATGGATCGCATTCAGGAGTTGATGGAACAGGGCCGCATGGCCGAGGCGCAGCAGGCGTTGCAGGAATTCCAGCAGATGATGGAAAACATGCGCGTCACTCAAAGTCAGGGCCAGAACGGACAATCCGAGGGGCAGCAGGCGATGGAGGGGCTGGCAGAGACCCTGCGCAACCAACAGGGGCTGAGCGATCAGGCGTTCCGTGATTTGCAGGAGCAGTTCAACCCCGGCGCCCAGTCCGGCGAAAGCCAGAACAATCAGGGCCAGTCAGGCGGGCAGGGGCGTGGTCAAAGCCACGAAGGCCAAGGTGGTCAAGGGCAGGGTGACCAGGCCGGAGAAGGCCAGCCGGGTCAGGGTTCGCTGGCAGACCGGCAGCAGGCCTTGCGCGATGAGTTGCGTCGGCAAGAGCAGAACCTGCCAGGCCTTGGGACCCCCGAAGGTGACGAGGCGCGGGATGCGCTGGGGCGCGCTGGGCGCGCGATGGAAGAGGCCGAAGAGGCGCTGCGAAACGACGAGTTTGCCGATGCGATCGACAACCAGTCCGAGGCAATCGACGCATTGCGCGAGGGCATGCGAGCCTTGGGTGAGGCATTGGCGCAGGAACAGCAGGGTCAGCCGGGCCAAGGCACCGAAGCTGGCGAGATGCAGGCCCGCAGACGGGATCCACTGGGGCGCAATCAGGGCGCGGGTGGATCGATTTCGACCGAAGAAAACCTGCTGCATGGTGATGACGTCTATCGCCGCGCCCGTGAGCTGCTGGATGAGATCCGCAGACGCAGTGGGGAAACCGACCGTCCGAAAATCGAACTGGACTATCTCAAGCGGTTGCTGGAACGATTCTGAGCCCGGATTGAAGCGGGCTCAGGGCTGAATGGCTGCGGCCTTGCCCTCAAGCCAAATGCGTGCCTGATCGACCATGGTCACATAAGCCTGCAACATTGGGTCGGCTTGGGGAATGGATTGTGATATCTGTCTGGCGTTGCCATAGACCATCATCATCCCCACACCCAGAATGACAATCAGGGCAAAGCCGCGTAAGAAACCCGTTGACCCACGGTTGCTGGTGCCTGTCCCAGAGGTTGTTCCGCTGGTTCTGTCGCTTTCACTGCTGCGGAGCGATGAATTGATTTCCTCGACATCAGGCAACGCGCTGCTGCGTGGCATCGGGGGTGCAGGTTTTTTCGATTCGGTTTTTGGCGGTCGGCTGCTGACAGTTGTTTCAAGCCCAAGTTCTGTCTGAGTCTCCAGCGCCTCGGCCTCTTTGGCGCGAAGCTCTGATTCCCGAGCCGCCTCTTGCCGGAGGATGTCGGCAACGGCAGGGTCCAGGCTGCGCTCACGCTTTGGCTCGGGTTCAGTAGTGGCCGTAGCACTTCGTTCGGCTTGCGGCGCCTGGGGTTTTTCGGGAGCTGGTCCTTTGGTCTCTCGCAAGGCGGTTTCTACCGGCGATGGGGTCGAGGGTTCCTGTCTCGCCGGTTCCGGTGAGCCACCGGGAATTTCAACCCTGGGATGATCCGGATGATTCTGAAACCAGATCTCGTCGCAATTCGAGCATTGCACGTCACGACCGTTGGTCGGGATAACCTCGTCCGGCACCTCATATTTGGCACTGCATTTCGGACATGTAAGACGCATACTGCCTCCAGGCCTTGCTCGTGGCGTGTGTGTGGTTTTTTGCTGAATGATAGTCATTTACAACCTGTAGGCAAAGGGCGTTTTCAGATTCATTCCGCAACTGAACCAAATCCTAACCGGTACGGGCATTGAAACCAACACCTGCCTGAGGCAAGAAGGCCAAAATATTAACGGGAGCGGGTCTTGATCGAGCTTGAAGATGTAAGCTACGGCTACGGTGGCCGCGAATTACTGCGCGAAGTTTCCGTGCAGCTATCGCCGGGCTCGTTTCATTTTCTGACCGGCCCTTCCGGTTCGGGGAAAACGACATTTCTGAAACTTTGCTATGGGGCGCTAATTCCGACCGCCGGGTCATTGAGCGTTTTCGGACAGAACATCCGCAATCTGGACCGCGATCAGATGGCGGTCTTGCGCAGGCGGGTCGGCGTGGTGCATCAGGACTGCCGGTTTCTGGATCATTTGTCGGTAAGCGAGAATGTCTCGCTTCCGTTGCTGGTGTCCGGTCAGGATCCTAAGGCAGACGAAACCAACTTGCGCGAATTGCTGCATTGGGTCGGGTTGGGGGAACACGCGGATGCCCACCCTCCGGAGCTGTCGGGAGGTGAGCGGCAGCGGGTGGCCCTGGCGCGGGCGGTAATCATGTCTCCCGACGTGGTGCTGGCTGATGAGCCAACCGGCAACGTCGATTGGGACATGTCCCAACGATTGCTGCACCTGTTGGTCGAGCTGAACCGGATGGGCAAGACCGTGGTCATCGCGACCCACGATCTGAGCCTGATCCGCGCGGCAAAGAAACAGATTCAGGCGCGCGTATTGCGGATTTCCAAACGACGACTGCAACTTGCGGGGGCGGATCTGTGAGCAAGGGAACGATCCGAAACATGCTGCGCGGCGACAAGCGCGCTGACCGCGTTGTACCGCCGACCGGCATTACCGCGAGGCTGACGGTGTTTGTCTCTGCCGCAATGGCCTTTCTGGCGGTGTTCGCACTGGCGTTGTCGCTGGCGGCCGGGCGGCTGGCCGACCGCTGGGCTTCGGAACTGGCGAGTGCAGCCACTCTGCGCATCAACGCTCCGTCAGAGCAACGAGCAGCGCAGACCGAAATGGCGCTGAAAGTGCTGCGGCAGACGCCCGGCGTCGGCTCGGCGCGGGCATTGTCGGCCGAGGAACAAACCGCGCTGTTGTCACCCTGGTTCGGGCCTGACCTGCCGCTGGATAGCCTGCCGGTTCCACAACTGATAGAGATACTGAAGGACGAAAACGGCTATGATGCGGCCGGATTGCGCCTGAGGCTCAGCGCTGAAGTGCCCGGCGCCGTGCTGGACGATCACACACGCTGGCGGGAACCCCTGGTGGATGCGGCAAATGCGCTGCGTCGGCTTGCACTGGTTTCCGTTTTGTTGATTGGCGGGGCGACCGCAGCGATGATCACGCTGGCGGCAAATGCGGCACTTTCGGCCAATGCTCAGGTGATCGAGGTCCTGCGTCTGATCGGGGCCCGTGACCGGTTCATCGCGGGTGCTTTCGTGCGCCGCTTCGCTGTTCGCGCCTTGATCGGATCGACTGCCGGTGTTCTTCTGGGCATTAGTGGTGTGCTGCTTTTGCCCGATGCCTCCGATGCCGGTGGGTTTCTTACGGGTCTGGGCTTTCGTGGGGTTGACTGGTTATTGCCCTTGCTGATCCCGCTTATGGGGGCGATTGTCGCCTTTGTCGCCACCTGGGCCGCGGCGCATCGCAGGTTGAAGGAGCTTTCGTAGTGGCATTTGCGTTCCAATGGCTTCGCTCTTTGATCTTTGTGATCGTGATCTATGCCTGGATGGGGATTCTGGGCATTCTCTTTTCGCCTTATGCCCTGTTCTCAAAAAGAGGGGCGTTGAGGGCCTGCAAGCTCTATGCGCGTTCGACAATCTGGATGTCGCGCTGGATGGTGGGTTTGCGCGGCGAAGTGCGTGGCATGGTGCCGACCGGTGAGGTGATGATCGCCGCCAAGCACCAGTCCTTTTTCGACATCCTGCTGATCTTCGACGCGGTTCCACATGCAAAATTCATCATGAAACGCGAGTTGCTGTGGACGCCAGTGATCGGCCTTTATGCAAAAAGGCTGGGTTGCATTCCGGTAAACCGGGGAAAGAAGGGTGCCGCAATTGCCAGGATGGTCAAGGATGTCGCCAAAGAGTTCGAAGAGCCCGGGCAGCTGATCATCTATCCGCAGGGCACCCGCGTGGCACCCGGCGTGCACAAGCCCTACAAGGTGGGTACGGCGGTGCTGTATGAGGGACTGAACAATCCTTGCGTGCCTGCGGCGACCAATGTGGGTGTGTTCTGGCCGCGCACGGGCATCCTGCGCAAACCTGGCCATGCGATCGTGGAGTTTCTCACTCCGATCCAACCCGGTGTCGAACGTGGTGATTTCATGGCTCAGCTGGAAGAGGCCATCGAAAGCCGGTCGAACGCATTGATGCGCGAAGTGGGGTTTGATCCAGATGGAGTTCATTGAGGATATTGCGGCGCTCGAGGCGCTTTACGGCACTCCCGCCGCTCCGTCGCTGCGAAAGGTGGCGCGCCAGATGACGCCGCTTTATCGCAAGTGGATCATGGCTTCGCGCCTGTGTGTGCTCAGTACGGTGGGCCTGGATGGAACCGATGGCAGTCCGCGTGGGGATGACGGCCCGGTGGCAATGGAATTGGACCCCGGTACGCTGGCGATGCCCGATTGGCGCGGCAACAACCGTTTGGATTCGTTGCGCAACATCGTAACGGACCCGCGCGTGTCGCTGATGTTTCTGGTTCCCGGTTCGAACAACGTGGTGCGCGTGAACGGCCATGCTCGCGTGACCTCGGATGAGGCGCTGCGGGCGCGGTTCGAAAAGAAGGGAATCCTGCCTGCGACAGTCATCGTTATCGAAATTAGTGAAATATATACCCAGTGCGCCCGCGCCCTGATGCGCGCGAGAACCTGGACTGGCGGCGACGAAAGCGGCGCGTTGCCGACCATGGGTGACATCCTGGCCGAAATGACAAACGGTGAGGAGGGGGGCACACCCTACGATTCCGCATGGAAAACGCGGGCAGAGCGAACATTGTGGTAGCTGCGCATGTCGCCTTGAATTGGTCACGTGAATTTCACGCTGGTGGACAATTTGAAGATCATGGATAGACTAACAAAAACCAGAGGCGTCGATGCAGCAGTTGAAATCCTTTCTGGGGTCATTTCTGGACCATGCAGGTAACGTCGCCCTGTTTCCTTTGGATCCAGGCAACCGCATCTATTTCGTCTATCTGGCGAGTTCAGCCCTGATTGCGTTTCTGGTCTATACTTTGAAGCGGCGGACCACTTTGGAAGTCGAGGGCGAACGCAGCTTTCTAAGGTTTCTTTTTCCAAAAAAGGTATGGAATCACCCTTCGGCCTGGCTGGATGTCCGGTACTTTTTCTTTCACCAGTTGATCGGGCATTTCCTGATGCTTGGGCTGTTCGCCGGAGCGGCGGCCATGGCGTATCACTGGACAATCGGTGATGTGAATGCACTGGACCCGACCTCCGTCCAGCCGCTTGAGGGATGGAAAGGCGTTGCGGCAACCATCGTCTATATGACGGTGTTTTTTCTGGTTGTGGATTTCATCGGCTTCTACATTCATTACCTTCAGCACAAGATTCCGGTCTTGTGGCAGTTCCACAAGGTGCATCACAGTGCCGAGGTCATGCACCCGCTGTCCAATTTTCGCGAACATCCGGTTGACAACTTTTTCTACAAGATCGCGATTGGTTTGGGCAGTGGTGCTGTTACCGGGTTCTGTTTCAACTTTTTGGGCTATACACCGAGCCTGCCAACATTGCTGGGTGTGCCGCTTTTGATGTTCCTTTTCAATATCGTGGGGTACAATCTGCGCCATTCTCATATCTGGCTGCGGTGGCCCGGAGTGTGGTCGAAAGTGTTCCCGTCACCGGCGCACCATCACGTGCACCACAGTTGTCATCCCGATCATCTCGACAAGAACTTCGCTTTCATGTTTCCGGTCTGGGATGTTCTGTTCGGCACCTATGTGATGCCCGAAGACAACAGAGATGTGAAATTCGGGGTCACCGACAAGGATCGCGGGCACGAGTTGGACACGTGTATGAAGCTTTATTTCGTGCCGTTCAAAGATGCCTGGCGTGTCATGAACCGCAAGAAACGACAAACTGCCGGTTCGGATCAGGCAGATCGGCACCCTGCCGAATAGTTGTTGTCTGGCCGGTGCAGGCGACCCGGCGCAACACGGGTCGCCCAAGGTCAGGTTCAGCTATGTATAGGCCCGTCGCCGCAGGCAAGGGCGGCCTCGCGCACGGCTTCTGAATAGGTCGGGTGCGCGTGGCAGGTCAGCGCCAGATCCTCGGCGGATGCGCCGAATTCCATCGCGACGCAGACCTCGTGGATCAATTCACCGGCCGCCGGTCCCATGATATGGGCGCCGAGGATTCGGTCGGTTTCCTTGTCGGCAAGGATTTTTACGAACCCGTCGCTGGCAAAGTTCGCCTTGGCGCGGCCATTGCCCATGAACATGAACTTGCCGACCTTATAAGCGCGACCCTGTTCCTTGAGCGTTTCTTCGGTTTCGCCGACGCTGGCGACCTCGGGGGTGGTATAGATCACGCCCGGAATGACGCCATAGTTGACGTGCCCATGCTTGCCCGCAACCTGCTCGGCGGCGGCCATGCCTTCATCCTCGGCCTTGTGCGCCAGCATCGGGCCTTCGATGGCGTCGCCAATGGCGTAGATGCCCTTGATGTTGGTCTGCCAGTCCTTGCCCACCTTGATCTGGCCGCGCGGCGTCATTTCGATGCCCAGCGTGTCGAGCCCCAGTCCCTCGGTAAAGGGTTTGCGCCCGGTCGCGACCAGCACGGTGTCGGCCTCGATGACATGCTCGCTGTCATCCTTTCGCAGCTTGTAGGTAACCTTGGCCTTGGTCTTGGTGGCTTCGGTCTTTTGCACCGCGGCGCCCATGACGAATTTCAGCCCCTGTTTCTTGAGCGTGCGCTGGAAGGTTTTCTGGATCTCGCCATCCATGCCCGGGGTGACCACGTTGAGGAATTCGATCACCGTGACCTCGGCCCCCAGACGCTGATAGACCGAGCCGAGTTCCAGCCCAATTACACCTGCGCCTATCACCACCATCTTTTTCGGGATCTTGCCCAGTTCCAGCGCGCCGGTCGAGGTCACGACGACCTTTTCATCCACCTCGACACCGGGTAGCGAAGACGGCTCGGACCCGGATGCGATGATGATGTTCCTGGCTTCGTGAACGTCGTCGCCAACCTTGACCTTGCCGGCCTCGGGAATGCTGCCCCAGCCTTTCAGCCAGTCGATCTTGTTCTTCTTGAACAGAAACTCGATACCCTTGGTGTTGCCGTCGATGACCTCTTGCTTGTAGGCCAGCATCTGTTTCCAGTCGACGGACGGGCTTTTGCCCTTCAGCCCCATCTTGGCGAAGTTGTGCTGCGCCTCGTGCAGGCTGTGACTGGCGTGCAAAAGCGCCTTGGAGGGGATGCAGCCAACGTTCAGGCACGTGCCGCCGAGGGTTTCACGTCCTTCGACCACGGCGGTTTTCAGCCCCAGCTGCGCGCAGCGGATGGCGCAGACATATCCGCCGGGTCCGGCGCCGATTACGATGACGTCATAGTTTGCCATTACATTCTCCTAATTCGACCGGGTGCTCCCGGTGTTCGCCCGGCTCGCCAAGGCGGGCCGCTGCGTGAAAATTCAAACCGGTTCCAACAGCTTGACCGTGATATGCGCGATGCCGCCGCGTTCGTGGTGCATGGCCAGTTCCTCGGACTCGAAGAAAGCCCTGGCCTTGTCCAGATTGGTGACCTCGAACAAAGCGACCGCATGATCCTTTTGTTCGGGGTCGCGCCAGACATGCAGGTCACGGATGCCCGCCGATTTACGCATCGCCTTGTCCTCGCGGAACACCTTGAGCCAGGCGTCGAAATTGGCGACATCCGCCTGCCAGAGTACGTGCGTTGCCATGATTACAGATCCATCAGCAAGCGGCGCGGGTCCTCCAGCGCCTCCTTCACCCGCACAAGGAAGGTCACCGCGCCCTTGCCGTCGACGATCCGGTGGTCATAGGACAGGGCCAGATACATCATCGGGCGGATCTTGATCTCACCATTGATCACCATTGGGCGGTCCTGGATCTTGTGCATGCCCAGAATGCCCGATTGTGGGGGATTCAGAATGGGCGAGGACATCAGCGAGCCATAGACGCCACCGTTCGAGATGGTAAAGGTGCCGCCCTGCATCTCGGCCATGCTCAGCTTGCCGTCGCGGGCGCGCTTGCCCTTTTCGGCAATTGCCTTTTCGATGGCGGCGAAGGACATGGTATCAGCGTCCCGGATCACCGGCACCACCAGACCCTGCGGCGTGCCTGCAGCCACGCCCATATGAACATAGTTCTTGTAGACGATGTCGTTGCCGTCGATTTCGGCGTTCACTTCCGGCACTTCTTTCAGGGCATGGCAACACGCCTTGGTGAAAAAGGACATGAAGCCCAAGCGTGCGCCGTGTTTCTTTTCGAACTCGTCTTTATACTGGTTCCGCAGGGCCATCACTTCGGTCATGTCCACCTCGTTATAGGTGGTCAGGATCGCGGCGGTGTTTTGGGCATCCTTCAGGCGCTTGGCGATGGTCTGGCGCAGACGGGTCATGCGCACGCGTTCTTCGCGCACCGCATCCTCGGCGGCCACAGGCGCGCGTGGGGCTGGTGCCGCCGGAGCAGGTGCGTCCGCCGCAGGCGCCGGGGCGGCGGCCGCTGCCACCGCACGGGCCACATCCTCTTTCATTATGCGTCCGTCACGGCCGGTTCCCTGAACCTGACCGGCGGTCAATCCGGCCTCGGACATGGCTTTTTCGGCCGAAGGCGCGTTGGCCACGTCCTTTGATCCGCTTGTCGCAACCGCCGGGGTGACTGCTGCTGCCGGGGCGGCGGGTGCGCGCGATGTGCCCGAGGCCGCGCTGGAGATTACCGCCAGCTTGGCCGAGGCTTCGACGGTGGAGCCTTCGGGAGCAACAATCTCTGCAAGCACACCCGAGGTAGGGGCAGGAACCTCGACCGACACCTTGTCGGTTTCCAGTTCGCACAGCATTTCATCCTGTGCGACGGTATCGCCGACCTTCTTGAACCAGGTGGAAACCGTCGCCTCGGTCACGGATTCACCCAGCGTCGGCACCATCACATCAACGCCGCCACCCGAAGCTGCAGGGGCCTCTGCGGGTTCTGCCGCCGCGGCAGGCGCCGGGGCCGCACCTTCACCGGACGCAAGGGTCGCCAGCAGGGCGTTCACGCCAACGGTTTCGCCTTCGGCGGCCACGATCTCTCCCAACACGCCGGCCGAGGGCGACGGTACTTCGACGGTCACCTTGTCGGTTTCCAGTTCGCACAGCATCTCGTCCACTGCCACGGCATCGCCAGGTTTCTTGAACCAGGTGGCAACGGTGGCTTCGGTCACGGATTCGCCAAGCGTGGGTACTCGAACTTCAATCGTCATCGCTTACTTTCCTTCGATGCTCAGCGCTTCGTTCACGAGCGCCTCTTGTTGGGCTTTGTGTTGGCTGGCCAGACCGGTCGCGGGCGAGGCCGAGGTTGCGCGGCCCACATAGGCCGGTCGGGGGTGTTTCGCGCCAATGCGGGTCAGGACCCATTCGATATTGGGTTCAATAAAGGTCCATGCGCCCTGGTTCTTGGGTTCTTCCTGGCACCAGACCATTTCGGCCTGCTTGAACCGCTCCAGTTCGTTGATCAGCGAATGGGCGGGGAAGGGATAGAACTGTTCGATCCGCATTAGATAAACGTCGTCGATGCCGCGCGCGTCGCGCTCTTCCAGCAGGTCGAAATAGACCTTGCCCGAACACATGACAACCCGCTTGATCTTGTCGTCGGCGACCAGTTTGGTGTCCGAGTTGCCTTTTTGCGCGTCATCCCACAGCACCCGGTGAAAGCTGGAACCGGTGGTGAAATCCTCGGCTTCGCTGATCGCCAGCTTGTGGCGCAACAGGGATTTCGGCGTCACCAGGATCAGCGGTTTGCGGAAGGTGCGGTGCAACTGGCGGCGCAGGATGTGGAAATAGTTCGCGGGCGTGGTGCAGTTGGCCACGATCCAGTTGTCCTGGCCGCACATCTGCAGATACCGCTCGAGCCGCGCGGACGAGTGTTCGGGGCCTTGACCCTCGAAGCCGTGTGGCAGCAGGCAGACCAGACCGGACATGCGCAGCCATTTGCTTTCGCCTGAGCTGATGAACTGGTCGAACATGATTTGCGCACCGTTTGCGAAATCGCCGAACTGGGCCTCCCACAGGACCAGCGCGTTGGGTTCGGCCAGCGAATAGCCATACTCGAAGCCCAGCACGGCGTATTCGCTGAGCATCGAGTCGATCACATCGTATTGCGCTTGTCCCGTCCGGATGTTGTTCAGCGGGTAATAACGTTCTTCGGTTTCCTGGTGGATGAAGCCCGAATGGCGCTGGCTGAAGGTGCCGCGCGTTGCGTCCTGACCGGCCAGACGTACCGGGTAGCCCTCGGTCAGCAACGAGCCGAATGCCAGCGCCTCGCCGGTGGCCCAGTCGAACCCCTTGCCGGTCTCGAACATCTGCGCCTTGGCTTCCAGAAGACGCCCGACTGTCTTGTGTAGCGCGTAACCTTCGGGCGCACGGGTCAGCGCCGCGCCGACCTCGGCAAGAGTTTCTGGGGAAATGGCCGTTTCGCCACGGACATAGTCATCCTTGTTCTTGTCCAGATGCGACCAGCGCCCATCCAGCCAGTCGGCCTTGTTGGGTTTGTAATCTTTGCCCGATTCAAACTCGTCGTTCAGATGCGCCTGGAAGGCGGCCTTCATGTCCTCGATCTCGCCCTCGGGGATCAGGCCGTCCTTGACCAACCGCTCTGTGTAAAGGCTGAGAGTGGTCTTATGCGTCTTGATCTTCTTGTACATGATCGGGTTGGTGAACATGGGCTCGTCGCCCTCGTTGTGACCGAACCGGCGATAGCAGAAGATGTCGATGACCACGTCCTTGTGGAATTTTTGCCGGAACTCGGTCGCCACCTTGGCCGCATGCACAACCGCCTCGGGGTCGTCGCCGTTGACGTGAAAGATCGGCGCCTCGACCATCAGCGCGATGTCGGTCGGATAGGGGCTGGATCGCGAGAAGTGCGGCGCGGTGGTGAACCCGATCTGGTTGTTGACAATGATATGCATGGTGCCGCCGGTTCGGTGCCCCTTGAGCCCGGAAAGGCCGAAGCCCTCGGCCACGACCCCCTGACCGGCAAAGGCAGCATCGCCGTGCAGCAATATGCCCATGACCTTGGTGCGTTCGACATCGCCCAATTGATCCTGTTTGGCGCGGACCTTGCCCAGCACCACCGGGTTCACCGCCTCGAGGTGCGATGGGTTGGCGGTCAGCGACAGGTGTACGGTGTTGCCGTCGAACTCGCGGTCGCTGGACGCGCCCAGATGGTATTTCACGTCGCCCGAGCCGTCGACGTCCTCGGGCTTGAAACTGCCGCCCTGGAACTCGTTGAAGATCGCGCGATAGGGCTTGCCCATCACGTTGGCCAGAATGTTCAGGCGGCCACGGTGCGGCATGCCGATGACGATGTCGCTGAGGCCAAGGGCACCACCACGCTTGATGATCTGCTCCATCGCCGGGATCAGGCTTTCGCCGCCGTCCAGACCGAACCGCTTGGTGCCCATGTATTTGACGTGCAGGAATTTTTCGAACCCTTCGGCTTCGACCATCTTGTTGAGGATGGCCTTGCGCCCTTCGCGGGTGAACGAGATTTCCTTGCCATACCCTTCGATCCGCTCTTTCAGCCATGCGGCCTGCGCCGGGTCGGATATATGCATGTACTGCATCGCGAAGGTGCCGCAATAGGTACGCTTTACGATTTCAACGATCTGCCGCATCGAGGCCATTTGCAGGCCCAGTACGTTGTCGATGAAAATCGGCCGGTCCATGTCGGCATCTGTGAACCCATAGGTCTTGGGATCAAGCTCGGGATGCGGGGTGTTGGCGCGCATGCCCAGCGGGTCCAGATCAGCCACGAGATGGCCCCGGATGCGATAGGCCCGGATCAGCATCAGCGCCCGGATCGAATCCAGCACCGCACGTTTGATCTGGTCTTCGCTGACCTCAACGCCGGTGGCGACGGCCTTGTCCTTGATCTTGTTGCCCGCCGCCTTGGCGTCGATCTCGGCCCATTCGCCCGTCAACGCGCCGGTCAGGTCGTCGGCAGGCATCGGCGGCCAGTCTGTTCGCGCCCAGGAGGGGCCTTGCGCCTCTTTCTTCACGTCCAGATCGGCGTCGCCCATCTGACGAAAGAACTCGCCCCAGGCCGCGTCCACGGCACCGGGGTCGTTGGCGTATTGGGCATAGAGCTGCTCCAGATATTCCGCATTGTGCCCCTGCATGAAACTGGAGGCGTGAAAGACGTCGTTGGGCGTATGTTCGGTCATGGGGCTACCTCATATGGGTTGGGACCGTATTGATTGGTGCCTGGCTGGCTGGGGCGGGTCAACCACCACAGGACCAGGAGGGGCGACACAACCAGAACCAGCAGTGTCGGAAGAACGATGAGCAGGGTTGCCCGCGTGAACAGGATATCCAGCGTGCCGCCGTGGAACTGGCTGGCTAGGCCGATACCAAAAACCAGAACGGCCAGCGCACCGAGGATCAGCAGGATTGGCAGCAAAGCATAAAGCCCACTGCGTCCGGTATCATGCATGCGTCGCCACACGACGGCCAGATGCGGGAAAAAGATGATCAAGCTGACCATGGTCTGCACCGGACCTGTTGAGATGGCCGTGACGGATTTGGAAGTCTCGGTTTCAGTCACTACAACCTGAGTGAAGAACTGCCAGTCGATGATCCCGGCGATCATGTTCCAGATCATGATGAACAGGAAAAAGAACCAGTATTCGGGTCGCGAGGCACGACCCGAGAAGGTGAAGAACTTGGAGAAACAGGTGCGGATGGCGTCGGAGAAGGTCATTCTGACTTCTCCATGTGTTTTGAGGTGAACGTTGAGTAAACAGTTGCAACATCTATGTGAGATTCTGACACTGTTGAAATACGCTCTGTGTTCAGGATGGCCCCATTAAGACTTCGTTTGAGTCCGTTGCCCTCGGATGATTGCGGGCGAAGATGGTAGACAGGTGGAAGCGTTTGTGGATCCCGCCCAGTGTCTCCCAGCAATTGCTGAAATGTAAATGGAGAGTCTTCATCTTTGAGCGCGAGCAGGCAGGATAATTGACCGTGGACTTCGTGCTCGAAACTGTCGACACGCAAGACGCTACCGGATTGTTCCCGAACAAACCAACGATCTTTCTTTTGCGAGGTTTCGATCTGCTTTAGATTGCGTACACCGGCCGCATTCTTGATTGCTTGCTCCCATGTGCTCGCAATTCGGGGGTTCGGAACGTCCCCGAAGCCAAGATGATTATACAAAAAAGTCGCCGCATATGACCGTATCGCGCGGTCATCGAGATCCGCGGGCGCGCTAACGATCCAGCCGAGTTTTGTGAGGGTGTCGGTCAAACTTGCCAAATCAGTGGTCGACTGGCAGGCGGCGATGGTTTCCGATGCAAAGTTTTTTTCATTCGCAGCCGCAGGGACGGTTGTGGCCGCCAAGATGGCAGCCACAAGGCCAAACAGAAATTTCCCGCCCCAAGTCACAGCTTACCCAATCGCTTCCAGCACAGCCTCACCCAGCTGCGCCGGGCTTTCGGCCACGACGATCCCGGCCGAGCGCATGGCTTCGATCTTGTCCTCGGCACCGCCCTTGCCGCCGGCGACAATCGCGCCCGCGTGGCCCATGCGGCGGCCCGGAGGGGCCGTGCGGCCTGCGATGAAACCGGCGACCGGCTTTTTGCGGCCCTTCCTGGCCTCATCTGCCAGGAACTGTGCGGCTTCTTCCTCGGCCGAGCCGCCGATTTCGCCGATCATGATGATCGAAGTGGTTTCGTCATCGGCCAGGAACCATTCCAGCACGTCGATATGTTCGGTGCCCTTGATCGGGTCGCCGCCAATGCCCACACAGGTGGATTGGCCCAGTCCTACGTCAGTTGTCTGTTTCACAGCTTCATAAGTAAGCGTACCCGAGCGGGAAACGACACCCACGCTCCCGCGTTTGTGAATGTGGCCGGGCATGATGCCGATCTTGCAGGCGTCAGGCGTGATGACACCGGGGCAGTTCGGCCCGATCAGGCGCGACTTGCTGCCTTCCAGCGCGCGCTTCACCTTCATCATGTCCAGAACCGGGATGCCTTCGGTGATGCAGACGATCACTTCCATCTCGGCATCAATCGCTTCGAGGATCGAGTCGGCCGCAAAAGGCGGCGGGACATAGATCACGCTGGCATTGGCTTCGGTCACATGCTTGGCCTCGTGGACCGAGTTGAACACGGGCAAACCCAGGTGTTCCATCCCGCCTTTGCCGGGGGTCACGCCGCCGACCATCTTGGTGCCATAGGCGATGGCCTGTTCAGAGTGGAATGTGCCCTGCGAGCCGGTAAAGCCCTGACAGATCACTTTGGTATTTTCGTCGATGAGGACTGCCATTTTAGGTGTCTCCTTGTCTTGATCCTAGGATGGGACCACCTGTTTTGGAGGTGGTCCTATCCTGCTGGGTGTTCCGGAAGGGAATGTCCGTTGGCGCAATCGTGCTACCTGTTGAACTGTAGAATGATGACGTTTCCCTGGTTGCTGGTTGCATATTTCGTGTAGGCAGCAAACTCGGTGCCGCCGTTGACCAAAAAGTCGATCTTGCGGCCATTCTGAAAATGCCGCGTCTCTCTCTTGAAGCCGCGTTTGGACCATGTGGAGTCGGCTATGTCACGAAAAGCGTAAATGTTGTTCGAAGACATTCCCCCAATGTTCACGCTACATTCGGACGTTCCGACAGTGCGTACGGAAACGTAATTGCGCTGAAGAAGGAAACTTGGCCTGCCAAGGTCTTTGGTCCAGCCGAACATGGTTTTTTTAAAACCTCTATCGGTCAAAGACGACAGAGGTGTTCCTTTCAGAAAGAAAGACGCACAAGCATTTGCACCCGCGGCAACGAACTCTTTTGCCAACGGTATTTCATCAGCAATGGCTGATGCCACTGTCGGCTGTTCTTCCCATGCTTTCTGCGCACTGCTTGTTTCGTTCGTAGTTTGGCAAGCAGTCGCAAAAAGCAAAGCAAAGAGAGCCGATGTTAGTCGAGCCTTCATCCGTCTCAGCCCTTCACCGCCTTAACGATCTTCTCGGCACCGTCTTTCAGGTTGTCCGCCGCGATCACGTCCAGGCCAGAGGTGTTGATGATCTCTTTGCCTTTCTCGACATTCGTGCCTTCCAGACGCACGACCAGCGGAACCTGCAGGCCGACCTCTTTCACCGCGGCGACAACGCCCTCGGCGATGACGTCACAGCGCATGATGCCGCCGAAGATGTTGACCAGGATGCCTTTGACGTTCGGGTCCGAGGTGATGATCTTGAACGCCTCGGTCACTTTCTCTTTGGTCGCACCGCCGCCCACGTCGAGGAAGTTGGCAGGCTCGGCCCCGTAGAGCTTGATGATGTCCATGGTGGCCATGGCCAGACCGGCACCGTTCACCATGCAGCCGATCTCACCATCCAGCGCGATGTAGTTGAGGTCGTACTTGGAGGCTTCCAGTTCCTTGGGGTCTTCCTCGGTCGTGTCGCGCAGTTCGGCGATGTCGGGGTGGCGATAGACAGCGTTGCCGTCAAAGCCCATCTTTGCGTCGAGGCATTTCAGATCGCCCGCGTCGGTCACGATCAGCGGGTTGATTTCCAGCATCTCCATGTCTTTGTCGACGAACATCTTGTACAGCGTACCCATCAGCGCGACACACTGTTTCACCTGTTTGCCTTCGAGGCCCAGCATGAATGCGATGCGGCGTCCATGATAGGGCTGATAGCCGGTTGCCGGGTCGACCGAGAAGGACAGGATCTTTTCAGGTGTCTCGGCGGCGACCTCTTCGATGTCCATACCGCCCTCGGTCGAGCAGACAAAGGAAATGCGGCTGGTGCCACGGTCCACCAGCAGGGCCAGGTACATCTCTGTCTGAATGCCCGAGCCGTCCTCGATATAGATGCGGTTCACCTGCTTGCCGACCGGGCCGGTCTGATGCGTCACCAGAGTGCGGCCCAGCATCTTCTTGGCTTCCTCGGCAGCTTCCTCGACCGACTTGGTCAGGCGCACGCCCCCCTTTTCGCCGGCGTCGGATTCTTTGAAGTGCCCTTTGCCGCGCCCGCCTGCGTGAATCTGGGCTTTTACCACCCACATCGGGCCGTCGAGCGCACCGGCGGCGGTTTTCGCCTCTTCCGCGCGCAGAACGACACGCCCGTCGGAAACCGGCGCACCGTAACTGCGAAGAAGAGCCTTGGCTTGGTATTCGTGAATGTTCATCGAAACTGTCCCGTGTGACTGCGATTTCACCGATATAGGCGTGTTCGGCATCCGGATTTAAAGGGTTTTTTGCCGAAATGGGGGATTTTCACGAAGATTTTTATGTTTTGTGATCACAGGTTTTTTAGGTGTGATCACATACGGAAATGGTTGGCTTGGGAAACAGCGCTCTGTGCGACTCGGCTTGGCTGTCTTGCAAACGATGGTGTTGAGAGAGATCCCGACCTGTGCAATGTCGGGGTAAGACAAACAAGGCCGGATTCCAAGGCCGGAGCTTCATACTGGTGGATCATGCCTCTTGCGCGGATATCTCAATCTATACTGTTTTTTGTGCACATTCCCAAAACGGGTGGGACCAGCATTGAGAGATATCTGGCGCTGAAAGGCCCGCTTGCCCTGCGGCATGGTCGTAGAATGGGATGGTCAGCCACGGTTGCTCAGCACATGGATTCGCATATTCACTCCAAATTGGTTCCGCGCGAGTTTTATGATCACTCCTTTGCCGTATTCCGCGACCCGGTGTCCCGGATAGTCAGCGAGTATAGATACCGTGCCGCAGGCAAGGCGAACCCGAAGCCCTTTGATGATTGGGTCAAGGCGGCTTTTGACCGGTATGGACGGGATGAATACACGTTCGACAACCATATCAAACCTCAGGCCGACTTCGTCGTGCCTGATACAAAGCTGTTCAGGTTCGAGGATGGTTTGGCGCAGGTATTTGATTGGGTTGACGAGGCAACCGGCACCGAACCGGCCGACCACGGTATCTGGGAAAACAGATCGGCGAAACTGAAGGTTGCGGTATCGGACGCGATCCGGGGGGACATCGAACGCTTCTATGCTGTTGACTACCGTATGATCGAAACGTGGGAACGCCAGCAAGAAGCTGAAAACCGACTCTAATATCAACCGGCCGGGTCGTGCGGCCTTGCAATGTCGCCGATTGCGGGTGGTGACATCAGCAAAGGATCGGCCCGATACGAGCCGATCCTGATTTTGCGGAATGCGACTCGTCAGGCCAGCGAGCCGTCGATGCCCTTGCACGCTTCGATCAAGCCCTTGACGGCGTTGACCGAATTGTCGAAGCCTTCCTGTTCGACAGCGTTGAGCTTGATGTTCACGATCTTCTCGATGCCGCCTGCGCCGATCACGGTCGGAACACCGACATACATGCCGCTCACGCCCAGTTCGCCATCGCAATAGGCGGCACAGGGCAGGACGCGTTTTTGGTCCTTGAGGTAAGCTTCGGCCATTTCGATGGCGCTGGTGGCGGGCGCATAGTAGGCCGAACCGGTCTTCAGCAGGCCGACGATCTCGGCGCCACCGTCGCGGGTGCGCTGCACGATGGCATCAAGGCGCTCTTGCGTGGTCCAGCCCATTTCAACCAGATCGGGCAGCGGAATGCCGGCGACAGTCGAATAGCGCACCGAAGGCACCATCGTGTCACCGTGGCCGCCCAGAACAAATGCGGTCACGTCTTTCATCGACACGTTGAACTCTTCCGCCAGGAAGTGGCGGAAGCGGGCCGAATCCAGCACCCCGGCCATGCCGCAGACCTTGTTGTGGGGCAGGCCCGAGAACTCGCGCAGCGCCCAGACCATGGCGTCGAGCGGGTTGGTGATGCAGATCACGAATGCGTCGGGCGCATTGGCGGCGATGCCTTCGCCAACCGATTTCATGACCTTGAGGTTGATGCCCAGCAGGTCGTCGCGGCTCATGCCCGGCTTGCGGGGCACACCGGCGGTGACGATGCAGACGTCCGCGCCTGCGATATCCTCGTAGGACTGGGTACCTTTGAGTTTGGCGTCGAATCCTTCGGCCGGGCCGGATTCAGCGATGTCCAATGCCTTGCCTTCGGGGATACCCTCGGCAATGTCAAAGAGAACGACGTCGCCGAGTTCTTTCAGTGCGACGAGGTGGGCGAGCGTGCCGCCGATCTGACCTGCGCCGATCAGCGCGATCTTGGGTCTGGCCATTTGGAATATCTCCGGTCGGGTTTGAAATCGCGGTTTTGCTAGTCGTTAAAACGGCATCGCGCAAGGGTTCTGCAACGCGGCATGCGACCGCATACAGATTGCGCACGGCCTTCTGATTGCGCTAAAGGACTTGGGGAACAGGGGTTTCGGGGGCGCTGACGTGTTGGAAATCAACGTCTTGTTTTTCGTCGTTGCGATCCCGGCGGTGGTCTTTGCAGGCATTTCCAAGGGCGGTTTCGGTTCAGGCGTGGCCTTTGCATCAGCCTCGATTCTGGCGCTGATACTGGAACCGGGCCAGGCGCTTGCGCTGATGCTGCCGCTTTTGATGTTGATCGATCTGGCGACCTTGCGCCCCTATTGGAAGCGGTGGAGCCTGCCAGATGCCAGGTTGCTGATCCTCGGAGGCCTGCCCGGCGTCGCATTGGGGGCCTGCCTGTATCAGGTCACCGATGCAGATGTGCTGCGCCTGCTGATCGGCGGGATTTCGGTACTTTTCGTGATATGGCACCTTGGCCAGTCGCGGGGTTGGGCGCCATCACTTGCCAACCGGCTGCCTGCTTCGGTCGGGTTGCTGTCGGGCGTGGTTGCCGGGTTCACCAGCTTTGTCAGCCATGCCGGAGGCCCGCCTGCGGCCGTCTATCTGCTGTCACAACGGCTTTCGAAGACGCAGTTTCAGGCGACGACAGTTCTTGTTTTCTGGGCCATCAACATTGCCAAATTCGTCCCGTATGCTTTTCTTGGGATGTTCACACTCCAGACCGCAGTGGCGGATCTGCTGTTGGCCCCTTTCGCGTTGCTGGGCGCATGGCTTGGCGTCCGCGCGCATTGGATGGTGTCCGAGCGGGTGTTTTTCGGCATCGCCTATGTTTTGTTGATGGTCACGGGATGCAAATTGATCTGGGACGCCCTGACCTAGGCGTCCTGTCCGGATGCGGGCAGGTTGTCGGCCAGGGCTTCATAAGATTGACCCGATGCCACCAGACAGGTCACACCGTTGGGCAACGTGACGGTGATTGTCCAGGAACCGGTCTCGTCCGAGGCAAAAACCTCCATCACCACCCCCTGCTGGGCCAACCCGATCCCTCGACGGGTTTCACCAAAGGTTTCCGAAAGTCTTTCCAGAACCGCTTCACGCGGCGCACAGTTTTGCCCCTGTGCCTGCAACTGCTGAGCCGCCAGCGCCAGTATACCAAAGCTCATCGCCAATGCTATTTTGTTCATCGTATCACCCTTGCATGTTTGTAAGGAAAGGCTGCGTCAGAGAGGCTGACAGAGTGATGAAATGCGCGCGCGGTGCGTTGCTACGCGGCGATAATGCTGCAATGCGGCGTTTTAGCTCTTGAACTTTCCGGAAAAAAGGGGGCAGTTTTGCGCAACTTTATTTCTTGAGGGAAAACCATGGATCAACGCCTGCGCCCCTATCGCTCAGTACTTTACATTCCGGGATCCCGGGAGCGGGCTCTGGAAAAGGCCAGAACCTTGCCTGTCGATGCCATCATCTTTGATCTCGAGGATGCGGTTGCCGCGAATGAAAAGGACAACGCCCGCGAGACGCTCAAGGCGGCTCTGGCGGCGGGCGGTTATGGCGATCGGGTGCGGATCGTGCGAATCAACGGCCTCGACACCCCTTGGGGGCGGGCCGATGCCGAAGCAGTGCGCGAGATGGCGGCGGATGTCGTTCTGTTGCCCAAGGTGAACAGCGCCGCGGATGTAGAGGCGCTCGCTGCGATCACCGGCGATCTGCCGATTTGGGCGATGATGGAAACACCGCGCGGCATGCTGAACGCGGCGGAAATCGCGGCGCATCCGCTGATGGCGGGCTTCGTCATGGGCACGAACGACCTTGCCAAGGAGCTTCAGACCCGTTTCCGCCCTGACCGCACGCCCCTGATGACCTCACTGGGCCTGTGTGTTCTGGCGGCCAAGGCCGAGGGCCTGATCATCATCGACGGCGTCTACAACGCCTTCAAGGATGTCGAGGGGCTGGCCTCCGAATGTGAACAGGGCCGGGATATGGGTTTTGATGGCAAGACCCTGATCCACCCGGCGCAGGTGGATATCGCCAACGCCGCCTTTGCTCCGTCGGATAGCGAAGTCGACCTGGCCCGTCGCCAGATTGCCGCTTTCGAAGAAGTCACAGCGCGGGGGCAGGGGGTTGCCGTGGTGGATGGCAAGATCGTCGAAAATCTTCACGTTGCAACGGCCCGCGAAATTCTGGCAAAAGCAGAGGCGATTTTGATTTTGCAAGCGGGGTAGGCCGGCAATGGGCTTCGTTCTTCTGATCTTGGGTGTGGCGCTTTGGTGGGCCGCCCATCTGTTCAAACGTATTATGCCCGAGCGACGCGCCGCGATGGGCGAGTCTGGCAAAGGGTCGGTTGCCGCAGCACTGCTGGTGTCCATCGTTTTGATGGTCATCGGCTATCGCATGACCGATTTCATCCATGTCTGGTCACCGCCGACCTTCATGGTGCATATCAACAACCTGCTGGTGTTGATCGCGATCTGGATGATGAGCCCTGCGGGCACCAAGGGCCTGATCCTGAACAAAATGCGCCATCCGATGCTGGCGGGTTTCCGGGCATGGGCCGTGGCGCATCTGCTGGTAAACGGCGATCTTGCGTCGATCATCCTGTTCGGTGGCCTCTTCCTGTGGGGTATGGTCGAGGTTGTCGCGATCAACCGGGCAGAGCCAAACTGGACCCCGTCGCAGCCGGGCACGCTGGGCAAGGACGGTATGTTCTTTGTGGCCTCGATCGTTCTGCTGGTCGTCATCGGCTATGTTCATGGGCTCGTCGGCCCGTCACCCTTCCCGACATAAGGAAACAGCATGTCGAAGCTCTATCGCCTCCTGACCGAGGAGGACACGTCAGCATTCTGTCACAAGGTTTCGGATGCATTGGCCAAGGGGTGGGAATTGCATGGGTCTCCATCCTATGCCTTTGACCCTGCAAACAACGTCATGCGTTGCGCGCAGGCCGTAACCAAGGATGTCGAGGCCGACTATTCTCCGGCAATGAAACTGGGGCAGCAATGATGGCGAAGACCAACCCGGGCCGCTTTTTCGAGGATTATTCCGTCGGGCAAACCCTGATCCACGCGGTTCCACGCACGGTATCGGGGGGGGAGCGCGCATTGTACCACGCGCTTTACCCAGCACGCCACGCGCTTTACTCGTCGGACACATTTGCACAGTCCTGCGGTCTGCCGCAAAGCCCGATCGATGATCTGGCGGCGTTCCATGTGGTTTTTGGCAAGACAGTACCAGATGTGTCGCTGAACGCGGTCGCCAATCTGGGATATGCCGAGGGGCGTTGGCTGAAACCGGTCTGGCCCGGCGACACGCTGCGTTCTGTGTCCGAAGTGATCGGGCTCAAGCAGAACTCGAACGGCAAAACCGGGGTAGTTTGGGTGCGCACGCGCGGGCTGAACCAGCGCGACGAGGTGGTCATGGAATATGTCCGCTGGGTGATGGTGCGCAAATCGAACCTTGACGCCCCCGCACCGGATACCGTGGTACCGGAGCTTGACAAGGTCGTGCCTGCCGACCGGCTGGTGATCCCAGAAGGGCTGGATTTCTCGACCTACGATTTCGACCTGGCGGGCGAACCGCATCGCTGGGGCGACTATGAAGTCGGGGAAAAAATCGACCATGTTGATGGCGTGACCATCGAAGAAGCCGAACACATGATCGCCACCCGGTTGTGGCAGAACACCGCCAAGGTGCATTTTGACCTGACTTTCCGTCCCGAAGGCCGCCTGATTTATGGCGGTCACGTCATCTCGATGGCGCGCGCCTTGTCTTTCAACGGTCTGGCCAATGCCCAGATGATTGTGGGTCTGAACGGCGGCGCGCACGCCAATCCGTGTTTTGCCGGGGACACGGTAAAAGCCTGGACCGAAGTTCTGGACAAGGCGGACACTGGCGCGCCCGGCGTTGGTGCAATCCGTCTGCGGCTGGTGGCGACCAAGGGTGGCGAGGCGTTTGCGCTGAAAACCGACGAGGGTAAATACCGCCCCGAGGTGCTGTTGGATCTGGACTATTGGGCGTTGATGCCAAAGTAACATCGGGAACCTGACAGTCATGTGATCCCAACGCGGATTTTCCGTGCTAGGCTGGGGGCATGAACGTTCTGCGCTGCATTGCTTTCAGTGTTGTTCTGGCGCCGCCAGCGCCGCCAGCGGCGGCCTGCGATCTGGCGTTGGCCTTGGCTGTGGATGTTTCTGGTTCCGTTGATTCTCGGGAATACCGCCTTCAGATGGACGGCTTGGCCGAAGGCTTGCGCGACCCGGTAGTGTCCGAGGCGCTGGTGCGGGCCGAGGCGCAACTGATGCTGATCCAGTGGACAGGCGCGTCCCGCCAGCAGGTCACGATCCCCTGGACCAGCGTTGACAGTTTCGAAGCCCTTGAGGCGTTTGCGCGGAATGTGGAAAACGATCCCCGCATCTGGCGAAATTTTTCGACCGCGATCGGTGAGGCGCTGGAAGCGACGATGGCGACCTTTGCCGAAGTTCGGGATTGCTCGCGGCTGTTGATTGATGTTTCGGGGGATGGGGTTTCCAACGAAGGGATTGAACCGACAAAAACGCATGAGGGTTTGCGCGAATTGGGCATTACGGTCAATGCAATTGCCATTGAGGAAAGCGAGCCAGACTTGACCGCTTACTTTTACGAAAACGTCATTATTGGCGAAGGTGCTTTTGTCGTCACAGCCGGGGGCTTTCGGGATTATCCCGAGCGCATCCGGAAGAAATTGCTGCGCGAAGTTACCCAACAAACCGCGTTTCGGTGACAAGACAAGATTCGTGATCACAATGGCGGTTGCTTGATATCGCTCACATTCCCGCTCCGGCGGGGGCAACGTGATCACACAGATTGTCCGCGTGATCACAAACATGCAATATCCGCAGAATTGATCGCTTTTTCTGATCTTTTTGCACCTGCAGCGCGTGACAGATTCGGAAAATCGGGTAAAAACTCTCTCAACCAACCTGAAAGGAGCCACAATGGCCGATGTCAATCGGGGCAACCGCCCGCTTTCACCGCACCTGAGCATTTACCGGCCGCAGCTGACGTCGGTGACGTCCATTCTGACGCGCATCACCGGAAACGCACTCATCGTTGCGGCGCTGCTGATCGTCTGGTGGTTCCTCGCCGCCGCGACCTCGCCCGAGTACTACGCATTCGCCAATGCCGTGATCACGTCTTTGCTGGGTGACATAGTCATGGCGCTGTCGCTTTGGGGGCTGTGGTATCACACTCTGGCCGGCGTCCGGCATCTGGTTTGGGACAACGCAATCGGCCTGGACATCCCGACCGCCTACAAGCTGGGATGGGCTGTGGTGATCGGCTCGTTCGTCCTGACCATCCTGACCCTTCTGGTCATCGCATAACGGAGGCCGATGATGCGTTATCTTACCGACCGCAAACGTGCCGTTGGCATGGGGGCCGCGAAAGCCGGAACCGCTCATTTCTGGGCCATGAAAGTCAGCTCGGTGGCTCTGCTGATCCTTGTGCCACTGTTCGTCTTTACCTTTGGCCCGATGTTGGGTCAGCCACATGATGCAGTGCTGGACTACTTCTCGCGCCCGTTCCCGGCCATCGTCGCGGCGTTGACGCTGCTCGTCGGCTTCAAGCACTTTGCTGACGGCGCGCAGGTGATGCTTGAAGATTACGTCCATGGCCTGACGCAGAAAATTCTGATCATCGGCGTGATCTGCTTGTCCTATGCCGCCGCCGCGACCGGCCTTTTTGCTATCGCGCGCATCGCCCTCTAACGACCGGAGCTGAAAGAACATGGCTGCTTACGAATACGAAACGCATGAATATGACGTGGTCGTTGTCGGCGCTGGCGGTGCCGGTCTGCGGGCGACGCTGGGCATGGCCGAACAGGGCCTGCGCACCGCCTGTGTGACCAAGGTTTTCCCGACCCGCTCGCACACGGTTGCCGCACAAGGTGGGATCGCCGCTTCGCTGTCGAACATGGGGCCGGACAACTGGCAATGGCACATGTACGACACCGTCAAAGGGTCGGACTGGTTGGGCGATACCGACGCGATGGAATACCTGGCCCGCCACGCGCCCAAGGCGGTTTATGAGCTGGAGCATTACGGCGTACCCTTCAGCCGCACTGAAGAGGGCAAGATCTATCAGCGCCCCTTTGGCGGTCACACGACCGAGTTCGGCGAGGGCCCCGCGGTGCAACGGACTTGTGCCGCCGCCGACCGGACCGGCCACGCCATCCTGCACACGCTCTATGGCCAGAGCCTCAAGAACAACGCCGAGTTCTACATCGAGTATTTCGCCATCGATCTGATCATGTCCGATGACGGGCAATGTCAGGGGGTTGTCTGCTGGAAGCTGGACGACGGCACCATGCATGTCTTCAATGCCAAGATGGTGGTGCTGGCGACCGGCGGTTATGGGCGCGCCTACTTCTCGGCCACTTCGGCGCATACCTGCACCGGTGACGGCGGCGGCATGGTGGCACGTGCTGGACTGGCCCTGCAGGATATGGAGTTCGTACAGTTCCATCCGACCGGCATTTACGGTTCGGGCTGCCTGATCACCGAAGGTGCTCGGGGCGAAGGTGGATACCTGACCAACTCCGAAGGCGAGCGGTTCATGGAGCGTTACGCGCCTCAGTACAAGGACCTCGCGCCGCGTGACTATGTCAGCCGCTCGATGACCATGGAAATCCGCGAAGGCCGCGGCGTGGGCAAGGATGGCGATCACATCCACCTGAATCTTTCCCACCTGCCGCCCGAGGCTCTGGCAGAGCGTCTGCCAGGTATCTCGGAATCGGCCAAGATCTTTGCCGGAGTGGACGTGACCAAGGAACCGATCCCGGTTCTGCCGACCGTGCACTACAACATGGGCGGCATTCCGACCAACTATTGGGGCGAAGTGCTGAACCCGACCTCCGACAATCCGACCGCCGTCGTGCCTGGCCTGATGGCCGTGGGCGAGGCGGGTTGCGCTTCGGTACATGGCGCCAATCGCCTGGGTTCGAACTCGCTGATCGACCTGGTGGTCTTTGGCCGTGCCGCCGCGATTCGCGCTGGCACGGTCGTCGATGCCGAGGCGCCGAACCCGGTGTTGAACCAGACGTCGGTCGACAAGGCGTTTGATCGGTTCGACGGGCTGCGAAATGCCAGCGGAGGCGTCGCAACCGCCGACCTGCGGCTTGAGATGCAAAAGACCATGCAGGCGGACGCGGCAGTGTTCCGCACCTCGAAAACCATGGCCGAAGGCGTCGAGAAGATGACCGCCATCGCAGCCAAGTTGGACGACCTGAAAGTCACCGACCGGTCGTTGGTCTGGAACAGCGACCTGATGGAAACGCTGGAACTCACCAACCTGATGCCCAACGCGCTGGCCACCATCGTCGGTGCCGAGGCGCGCAAGGAAAGCCGCGGCGCGCATGCGCACGAGGATTTCACCACGCGCGACGACGAGAACTGGCGGGTGCATACAGTCAGCCGGGTTGAAGGCAACCAGGTCGACCTCAGCTATCGTCCCGTCATCGTTGATCCGCTGACCACCGAAGAAGAAGGCGGCATCAGCCTCAAGAAAATCGCGCCCAAGGCGCGGACGTTCTAAGGAGACAGATCATGGTTCAATTCAGCCTCCCCAAGAACTCCAGGATCACCACGGGCAAGACGTGGCCCAAGCCTCAAGGCGCGACCAATGTGCGGAAATTCCAGATCTATCGCTGGAATCCGGATGACGGTCAAAACCCGCGCGTGGATACCTATTTCGTCGATATGGACGAATGCGGCCCGATGGTTCTGGACGCACTGATCAAGATCAAGAATGAGATCGATCCGACGCTGACTTTCCGCCGGTCATGCCGTGAAGGCATCTGCGGCTCGTGCGCGATGAATATCGACGGGATAAACACTCTGGCCTGCATCTATGGCATGGATGAGATCAAGGGCGATGTGAAGATCTATCCGCTGCCGCATATGCCGGTGGTCAAGGACCTGATCCCGGATCTGACGCATTTCTATGCCCAGCACGCTTCAATCATGCCGTGGCTGGAAACCAAGACCAACCGTCCGGCCAAGGAGTGGAAGCAGTCGATAGAGGACCGCAAGAAACTGGACGGGCTGTATGAATGCGTGATGTGCGCCAGCTGCTCGACCTCGTGCCCCAGCTATTGGTGGAACGGTGATCGTTATCTTGGCCCCGCCGCGCTTTTGCACGCCTATCGTTGGATCATCGACAGCCGGGATGAGGCAACGGGGGAGCGTCTGGATGAGTTGGAAGATCCATTCAAGCTTTACCGCTGCCATACGATCATGAACTGCGCAAAGACTTGTCCCAAGGGTCTGAACCCGGCCAAGGCGATTGCGGAGATCAAGAAAATGATGGTGGAACGCACCGTTTGAGATGCCTAGTGTCAGCGGTATGACGCCGCTGACATACGCATTGTTGCTTTCCCTTTTTGCTGGCCTCGCGATGCCTTTGGGCGGAGCTTTGGCGCGCTATGAACATATCAGCGATCTGCAGCTGAAAGACCGGGTTCTGCATGGCATCACGGCCTTTGGAGGTGGTGCTTTGCTATCGGCGGTTGCGCTTGTACTGGTGCCGAAAGGGTCGCAAGCTTTGCCCGTCTTTTTTGCCGTTCCGCTTCTGTTGGGCGGTGGGCTGACCTTCTATGCAGTCGACAAGCACCTTGAGCGGCAGGGGGGGACCGGTGCCTTGTTGCTGGCGATGCTGCTCGACTTCCTGCCCGAAGCGATGGCGCTGGGCGCTTTGCTGACCGTCGAGGCGGCAACGGCCAAGCTGCTGGCGGCGATGATCTTCCTTCAAAACCTGCCCGAGGGGTTTTCGGCATTTCGCGACATCTGGAAAAACAGTCATGTGTCGAGCGTGCAGATTATCGTTATTTTTCTGGGCCTTGCGGTATTGGGGCCGGTATGTGCGGCAGTTGGTTTCCACTTTCTGTCCAACGATCCGGAAACTCTGGGCGCGATCATGATCTTTGCCGCTGGCGGTATTCTGTACCTGCTGTTTCAGGACATCGCACCAGAGGCGAGAAGCAAGGGAAGCTGGTCGCCGGCCCTTGGTGGCGTGATGGGTTTCGCGCTGGGTCTTGCGGGCGATATGCTGATCCATTGAGGTCAGCCTTGCGGTCTGTGCATGTCCAGAATGCAAAGAGATGGGGTGATTTGCGCCGTTCGCGGGCCTAATGTCGAAGCGGGGAGGGATGGTTGACCTTGAGAAGGACGACACCCATGAAAGCCGTTGAAGAAAAAAGAAAATTCCCGGCAGACGAGGCCCTGAAACTGTTGGAGCAGGCATGGGCATATTACACTCCGGAAAAGGAAATCCCGCCCGTTTCGCGTGAGCCCGATCTGTTCGAATACGCAAACGCCGCGTAACCTAAGGCTTGCGTTCCGGCGAGGCCCCGGGCAGATGTCCGGGGTATGCCGGTTCTGCTATTGCTTCTTGCCCTTGGGGTATTTGCCTATTTCGTCTGGCGGGCGCGTACAACTTCGCTGACGCGTGATTGCCGATGGCGGCAGCACCGGGCCGAAGGGTGCTGGACCTGCGCGTTTTGCGGGGCGCGCGTGGCGGGTCAGGATGCGCCCAAGGCGTGTTTGCGGACGCGTGACTAGGCCTCGAACTGTCCGAATTGTACCGGTTTCAAAGGGGTCATGTTCCGTTTTGTACAAATGCGTTGCCGGGGCGACAAGGAATTTGCGGGCGCGGCAAAAAATTATTTTGGACCCGATCTTTTTTCTTGCAATGAGTTCGCAAGACTCCGATATGGCGATTAAAGACGCCAACGCACGCGCCTCTGTCGTAAGGGCTGCTCCCTATGGTTACGTAGCGACGGTAACGTCTCCACCTTAGCTTCGCGGTCACCGCGCCGCGCCTGTTGGAGATGACCATGAACGCTCTCGTAACCGGGCTTTTTGCCCGTGGCGATGCGACTCTGTCGCGCGCTGAATCCTTCATTCTGACCAACCGATTTGACCGTCCGACGCTGGTGATCGACACCGATGCGGTTGCCCGTCAGTTCGCGGCGCTGGCGCAGGGTTTGGGCAGGGCCTGGATCCACTATGCGGTCAAGGCCAATCCGCATCCAGCGATCCTGGAAACGCTTGCCCGCGCAGGAAGCAATTTTGACGCCGCTTCGCGTGCCGAGATCGAAATGTGCTTTGCTGCCGGTGCAGGGCCTGAGCGGATTTCGTTCGGCAACACCGTCAAGAAGCCGACCGACATCGCGTGGGCACATGACGCGGGTATCACCCTGTTTGCTGCCGACGCCGAAGACGAACTGGACAAGATCGCCGAGCATGCGCCCGGCGCGCGGGTCTATATCCGCATGATCGTCGAGGCGACGCAGGCCGATTGGCCGCTAAGCCGCAAGTTCGGCTGTGCACCCGACAAGGCGATTGCGGTGCTGGACCATGCGCGCGCGCTTGGTCTGGATGCGATTGGTCTGTCGTTCCATGTCGGGTCGCAAACCCGCCGGGCCGAAATGTGGGTGCCGGTTCTGGATCAGGTCGCCGCCGTCTGGCACGCCGCCCGCGCGGCGGGTCACGACCTGAGCCTGCTCAATATCGGCGGCGGCTTTCCGGCCTATTACGGCACCGAGGTGGATGCGCCCGAGCTGTACGCCGCCGAGGTCATCAAGCTGGTGACCGAGCGTTTTGGCGAGGTTCCGCATCTCATGGCGGAGCCGGGCCGGGGCATGGTGGCCGAGGCAGGTGCGATTGCCGCCGAGGTGCTGCTGGTTGCGCGCAAGTCGGACAACGATCTGCACCGATGGGTCTATCTGGATATCGGCAAGTTCTCGGGTCTGGCCGAGACCATGGACGAGGCGATCTGTTATCAGTTCCTGACCGAGCGGGATCACGAGCCCACCGGGCCTTGTGTTCTGGCCGGGCCGTCCTGCGACAGCGCCGACGTGATGTATGAAAAGAAACTGGTGCATCTGCCGCTGGGCCTGCGTGGCGGTGACCGGATCACGATCCGCAATTGCGGCGCCTATACCTCGACCTATGCGTCGGTCGGGTTCAACGGGTTTCCACCGCTGGATGTGATTGCGATCTGAATTTTCGGACCTGGAGCCGGGGGCCGTCTTGCCTCTGGGGTCTGACTGGGGCTTTATGTGCGGAAAACCCGTGACAGGTGCCCCATGACGAATGCCCCTTCTGATGCCGTTGCCCGCCGCGCCGTGGCGCCGGTGATCTGCTATCCGCCCGAAACATTGCCCGCGCCCGATCTGGATCTTTACCGGGCGGCGCGGGCGACGGCGACCAAGACGGCCGAGGTGGTGGTGCCGCCGCGCGATGCCGCCTGTTTCGAAGTGCCTGCCGGGCATTTCTTTCGCATCACCTCGATCGAGGGGCCGCAGGTGGGGGATTTCAACCTGTGGAATCTGCACGATCTGTCCGAGCGGTTTTTTTCGGGCAAGACCCGCGCGTTGCACGGCACCCATGTCACCACCGGAGAGCGGTTGTGGTCGAGCCTGCCCCATATGCGTCCGATGGCCACCATCATCGAGGACACGCTGGATTGGTACGGAATCGACGCATTCGGCGGTTCGGTGCATGACGTGATCGGCACGCGCTGCGATCCCTATACCGGCAATCTGCTGGCCGGGACGCAGTATCACCATTGCTGTCATTCCAACCTGACACGGGCGCTGGCCGATCATCTGGGCATACCGCTGGCCGAGGCCGAACTGCATGTTCACGACGTGCTGAACGTGTTCATGTGCACCGGGTTCACCCGCGATACCGGGCAGTATTTCATGAAGGCCTCGCCGGTGCGGCCCGGCGATTACCTGGAGTTTTTTGCCGAGATCGATGTGCTGGGCAATCTGAGCGCCTGTCCGGGTGGCGATTGTTCGTCAGAGCATTCCTCGGACACTGCCGCCTGCTATCCGATGCTGGTCGAGGTATTCGCGCCTGCAGATGGCGCGCTGGCGGGATGGCAGAGCCCCGGCCTGAACGGGTATGACCGCAGCCACGGCAGATAGGCGGGATTATCTGGGCGGGCTGTGCAGTTTACGCAGCGCGCGCCGGAGATCGCCGAGGAGTGTTTCGAAGGGCTGGGTGCCGGTCTCGTTGGCGCGGCCGATGAGGACGTAGTCCCAGCCCGGACGCCCGGTTTCGGGCAGCACCGCGCGCGCCGCTTCGCGCAGGCGTCGCTTGGCGCGGTTGCGGGCCACGGCGTTGCCCACCTTCTTGGAGCAGGTGAAGCCCACGCGAATGCCCTCGCCGCCTTCGTCGGGGCTGCGTTTGCGGGCCTGCACCATCATGGTCGAGGTGCCCTGCCTGCGGGCGCCGGCTGCTTTGAGGAAATCGGATCTGTTGCGCAGCACGGTCAGGGTGACGGGCGCGCAAACGGACGCCGCCGGGGGCGTTTCCCCGGGGTGGTCGATGCCATCCTCAGGGGCCTCCGGCGGCGTCATGTGCGTCAGAACGTCGGTCGTTGAGGGCTTATGCGCTCAGCGACTTGCGGCCACGCGCGCGGCGTGCGTTCAGAATCTTGCGGCCTGCCTTGGTGGCCATGCGTGCGCGGAAACCGTGGCGGCGTTTGCGAACCAGGTTCGAAGGCTGATAGGTGCGTTTCATCGCTCCGTCTCCAATCTTTGGCGGTCGGGGTGCGGCGCGGATTCGCCTGCCCGGGTGTTCGAAGCCTGTCCTCTACTGGCAAGTCGGGGGCAAGTCAAACCCCTTGGGCGGTGTTTTCGACCTCTTTTGCAACAAAATCAGCGGCGACCGGTGCGGGAGGTTTCAAAAACAGCGAACAAGGCCCGAAACACTCACATTTGCCGCCATAAAGTTCAAGGCGGCGTGAGGCCCCTGTTGCTTTTCACTTTCGCAGCGCATGTTGGGGGCGAATGAAAAAAGGCAAAAACAATCAGATGAGTGATGCAACCCAGATGCCCCGGCGCGGGCTGGTGCGGCATGTGCCGCTATTGGTGATTCTCGCCGTGGCCGTCATCGGCTTTTTCGCGCTGGGCGATTTCCTGACCTTCGAGACGTTGCGCGACAACCGCGAGGCGCTGCTGGCGTGGCGCGATGCGAATTACTGGGCCTTGGTGGCGTCGTTCATGGCGGCCTATGTCCTGATCGTGGCATTTTCGCTGCCGGGGGCGGCGGTGGCGTCGATGACCGGCGGGTTCCTGTTCGGGCTGTTTGCCGGGACGGTTTACAATGTCGTTGCGGCGACGATTGGCGCCTCGGCCATCTTTCTGGCGGCCCGGTGGGGGCTGGGGCAGGCGCTGACCGCGCGGCTGGAGGCATCCGAAGGCACCGTCAGAAAGCTCAAGGACGGGTTGCGGGAAAACGAGATCCCGGTGCTGTTCCTGTTGCGGCTGGTTCCGGTGGTGCCGTTTTTCGTGGCCAACCTGGTGCCGGCGCTGGTGGGCGTGAAGTTCCGCAATTTCCTGTTGACCACGGCGCTGGGCATCATCCCCGGCGGGATCGTCTATACTTGGATCGGCGTCGGGCTGGGGGGTGTCTTTGACCGGGGCGGCACGCCGGATATCTCGCTGTTGTGGGAGCCGTTCGTGATCGGGCCGATTCTGGGACTGTGCGCGCTGGCGGCGCTGCCCATCGTGTTCAGGGCCGTCCGTGGCCGCAAAGAGGTCTGAGGCATGAACAGGATCAAGACCGACTTGCTGGTCATTGGCGCAGGGTCGGGCGGGTTGTCGGTGGCGGCAGGCGCGGCGCAGATGGGGGCCGATGTGGTGCTGCTGGAAGGGCACCGGATGGGCGGCGATTGCCTGAATTTCGGCTGCGTGCCCTCGAAGGCGCTGATTGCCAGCGGCAAGGCCGCCCATGCGCAGTCGCATGCCTTGACCTTTGGGGTCGCGGATGTGGCGCCACAGGTGGACTATGCCGCAGCCAAGGATCACGTCCGCGACGTCATTGCGCAAATCGAACCGATGGACAGCCAGGAGCGGTTCGAGGGATTCGGTGTTCGGGTGATCCGGGAATACGGGAAGTTCATCTCTCGGACCGAGGTGCAGGCGGGCAGCCATGTGATCGCGGCCCGGCGGGTGGTGATCGCGACGGGGTCGTCGCCGCTGGTGCCGCCGATACCGGGACTGGACGCTGTTCCTTACGATACCAACGAGACCATATTCGAGTTGCGCGAGAAACCCGACCATCTGTTGATCATCGGCGGCGGTCCCATCGGCATGGAAATGGCGCAGGCGCATGTCCGGCTGGGTTGCAAGGTGACGGTGATCGAGGGGCTGCGGGCGCTGGGCAAGGATGATCCCGAGGCCGCCGCCGTGGTGCTGGAGGCGCTGCGGGGCGAGGGGGTCGAAATTGTCGAACAGGCCATCGTCGCACAGGTCCGGGGCGCGGCGGGCGCGGTCGAGGTCGTCACGCAGGAGGGGGACATCCATCGCGGCACCCACCTGTTGCTGGCGGTGGGGCGCAAGGCGAATATCGCGCAGCTGAATCTGGAGGCCGCCGGGATCGAAACAGAGGGGGCGGGGATCAAAGTGGACGCCGGGTTGCGCACGACGAACCGCCGGGTCTATGCCATTGGCGATGTGGCGGGCGGGCTGCAATTCACCCATGTGGCCGGTTATCATGCGGGGGTGATCATCCGCTCGGCCCTGTTCGGCCTGCCGTCCAAGGCGAAGACGGCCCATATTCCCTGGGTGACGTATACTGAGCCGGAATTGGCGCAGATCGGGCCGACAGAGACGCAAGGCAAGGATATTCATGGCGAAAAGCTTGAGGTTGTCCGCTTTGATTATCGCCACAATGACCGGGCGGTGGCGGAGCGAAAAACGACGGGTTTCATCAAGGTGATGGTTGTCGGCGGTCGTCCTGTAGGGGCTACAATCGTCGGACACCAGGCCGGTGAATTGATTAACTTGTGGTCACTGGCGCTGGCTAATAACCTGAAAATGAGCCAGGTTGCCGCGATGGTTTCGCCCTATCCGACAATCGGAGAGCTTAACAAACGGGTGGCGGGGGCTTATTTCTCGCCAAGGCTGTTTGAGAATCAAACGGTTAAACGGTTGGTCGGGCTGGTCCAGCGCTGGGTGCCCTGACCGGAAAAGGAGCGTATGCTGAACTCGCTGTCCGGCCGGTTTCTGATCCTGACCACGGTCTTCGTCATGTTGGCCGAAGTTCTGATCTTTGTCCCGTCGATTGCGCGCTTCCGCGAGGATTTCCTGCTCACCCGGCTGGAGCGCGCGCAAATCGCCTCGCTGGCGCTGCTGGCCGATGACATGCTGGCCGAAGAGCTTGAGGCGGAACTGCTGGTCAATGCCGGCGTTTTCAACGTGGTTCTTCGGCGCGACGAGGTGCGGCAACTGATGCTGTCATCGCCGATCCCGAGTGAGGTCACGGATACCTATGATTTGCGGGCGGCTTCGGCCTGGGTTTTGATCCGCGACGCCATGGCCCGCCTGATCCAGCCGGAAAACGAGATCATCCGTGTCATCGGCGAACCAGTGCGCGGCGCGGGATTGCTGATCGAAGTCACCATGGAGACCAAGCCGCTGCGCATGGCGATGATCGATTACGGCGTGCGCATTTTCTGGTTGTCACTGGTCATTTCGATCATCACCGCGTTTTTCCTGTTCCTGGCTGTGCGCGCCTTTATCGTGCGCCCGATCAAGGGGGTTGTCGGATACATGCAGCGCTATGCCCGCGCGCCAGAGGACGTGCGTGGCATCATCCAGCCCCACGCGGGCGTGACCGAACTGCGCGAAGCCGAAGAAGCGCTGCAGATGCTGCAGACCCAGATCACGCAGGCCCTGAAGCAGCGTGAGCGGCTGGCGCAGTTGGGCGGGGCTGTCGCCAAGGTCAGTCATGACCTGCGCAATATCCTGACCTCGGCGCAGTTGTTCACCGACCGGATCGAGGCCAGCGAAGACCCGTTGGTGCGGCGCATGGCACCCAAGCTGGTGAACTCGATCACCCGGGCAGTGTCCCTGTGCGAGGGCACGCTGGCCTTTGGCCGGGCGGAAGAACCGGCGCCCGCCCTGACCATGGTGCGCATTCACGACGTGGCCGAGGATGTCACCGCCAGCGAGCGGCTGGCGGTCGAGGAGGGCTGTATCGAGATCGTCAACGAGATGCCCGCCGATCTGGTGATCCGCGCCGATCCCGAGCAGATGTTCCGCGTGATCATGAACCTTGTGCGCAACGCGCGTCAGGCACTGGAGGCGGCGAAAAAACCGGGCATCATCACCATCGCCGCCTGCGAGCATGAAACGGACTGGTGCATCGAGGTGCGCGACACCGGCCCCGGTCTGCCGCCCAAGGCGCGGGAAAATCTGTTCACGCCGTTTCAGGGCGGCGTGCGCAAGGGCGGCACCGGGCTGGGCCTTGCGATTTCTTCCGAAATCGTGCGGGGCCATGGCGGCGAGCTGGTGCTGAAAGAGACCGGAACGGAGGGAACGACCTTTGAAATAAGGCTTCCCAGAGGCGATCGGGTTTTTTGAAAGTTTTTTGCAGAATCGGCTTGCGCCCCCCCGATGCTGCGTCTAAACAGCCCCTCACCAAGTGGACCGATAGCTCAGCTGGATAGAGTACTTGACTACGAATCAAGGGGTCGGGGGTTCGAATCCTCCTCGGTCCGCCACTTGCACATTGTTGGACGTCACACGAACCTGACCCAACCGTCATGGTTGGACCAGAAACGGGGTGAACGTTCGACTTTGAAAGCCTCCCCGATGTTGGACATCAGTTGATTTTGACCTTTGCGTCATAAACTAACACGCCGACCCCATTTCATACTCCCGCACCGAGTTTCGTTTGATCTGGCTTTCCTTTTGGAAAATCAGGGCTGATTTGTAGATCAGACAGCGAAGCTGGCTGTTCCTGCCGATCTTCCATGTGGCGAACGCGGGAGGGGGCGAGGCAATGCAATTCGACAGGGGTGGTGCGGCCCGCAGGCTCAGCCGAGGACACGGCCCTGACTAATAGGTCTGCCCAAGGGGGAGAGCGGCGCCCTCGCCCAGACGGCCAGGGGCGTTTGGCTTGTTCAAATCCCGCTGGTCCACGAAAGGAAAGCGGCGGAGAGGATGACCCTCCACCATTGGCGGTTGTTACATTCTGTCATACCGCAAAAGGGACAGTCGGCCCATACCGGTCAGTCGACCATGGGCCAGATTGCTGCAGCCGCTGCTCGCGTTGTGGTCAATCGTTTCGTGAGCAACAAAGAGAGCGGCTACACTCACCAATCTTGGGGTAAAGCTGAAATTGATATGAAAGATCTTCAGGGTTCGGACATGTTTTCAAGTTCTGAGCTGCGCCTTGCTATCTGGAACGGCCTAGTTGCTCTTTCATGTCTGCAAATGACACCGCCCAAAAATCGGCAAGAAACGCGGAACATTCCTGTTCGGAGACCTCCGAACGGGTGCCATCCGCATCCGTGGCCTTGCCCATCGTGTATCTTAGTTCCGTGCCCGTGTCCGTTTCGGTCAGATGATATGTCTCCGGAAAGCTCACTTTCGGACGCGCAGGATCCAGAATGCGAGTTGAGAAATAATCAAACGGTTCCCAATCCGTGACGCGATAGAAGAACTGAGCCATTTCGTGCGCACAGTGATAGCCGGAGCCGGGGCCGAGCCGGCCGAGCGGGTTCTCCATCCGGATTTCTCCGACCCGGTTCATCCACTTCAGTTTGTGTTCAGGACTGACCAGTGCTTCCCACACCAAGCCTATGGGTGCGTCGAAATGGTACCGCATGGTCCACACGCCATCCGCTTCTTCGAGAAAGTCGCGCTGTCGGTTGGCGCGCATATTTTCCCAGGACCTGGCCAGATCGAAGACTCTCAAGCGGACGTGACCAAAATGATCAATCTCCTGCGAATAAGGTTCCAGTATGTCACTGATGTCCATGGCCTTTGCAGCCGCTTCAGTGAAAAGGGCGTAGCTGCGAATGCCGGTATGTTCGGCTACTTCCGTTTTGGTCAATCTGTGGACAAGAATGACATCCGACCCGGAGATGTCCCGGGTGGGGCCCAGTTGCATCTCGTCGAACCGGCCATGGTGGGCAATGATCTTGAGATCGAGATCCTCAACATTGGCGCAGGCGCGGCATGGGCATGTTGTGTTGGCGATAATGTTTTGCCGCCTGAGCGTGAATGCGTTGTAGAGATTTTCGCAGATGGTGAGAAACGTCTCTCCTGAAGGAAAATCCTGACGCGTCGAATACGCCAAAACAGCATCACCTTCTGTTTTCCAGAAGTGTAGCGGATCGCCAATCTGCTCAAACAGCACCCCCAAAAGAGACTGCAGGATCGGATTGGCATGATCCATTTCAGATGACGTCAGAAACCGGGTGTAGCCGGTTATATCCGCGATCAGCAGATAACCTGTGTGGTGTGCTGTCATCTACCCCCACCCAAGCTGCTTCATTGAGTGAGCATCATTCCAGATCTTGGTCATTCGGGCAATCTTGTCGCCTTCGAACTCCATGACATACGCATACTCCGCAGCAACTGTGTTACCTGTCGGCGGCACTGGCCCACCTTCGCCGGTCTGGGTCCCTTTGAAAACCGATGTGGCGACCACGATATTTCGTTCGTGGTCGGTCGAGAACGACTTGAGAACGTAGTGACCGTCTGGAACCGGCGTCAACAGTCCGGCGGTCCATGCAGTGTAACCTTCTATCGTCGAGATATCGACCAACGCGTCCGCCTGGCAGGAAAAGGGTGCGTTGGCGTGGCAATACTCTTTGCACACCTGCCAGCCCTTGCCGGTTTCACAAGCATCAAAGAACGCCATTGCGGATTCGGAAATTGTCATTGTTCTCTCCCATGTCTGTCGCGCCGAAAACGGCTTGTCACGCTCGCCGGGGAGGCGCATGGGTTTTTATTAAATCATTTATTTTAAAAAAGACACTTTAAAATTATCAGCCCCACACCCCTATGTCTTCAGCGCTGCCATGATCATGCTGTAAAAATTTGAAATATCACGCTTTTTATTGTCATGCCGTCCATAGAGAACAGCGCCGTGGACGCAGAACACAATGAAACTCGCAAGCTGCTTGGGGTCTTTGTCAGGCCCGATTTGTCCGTCGGTCTGAGCGTTTTTCAAGGCGGTTTCAATCAATGATTCGATCTCTGCACAGAACGCGCCAACCTGTTCGGCGGCATCAGGGCTCATCGCATGTTTTTGCGCCAGATGGTTCATCATCAGGCAGCCCTTGTATTCCGTTTTGGCAGCACCCAGCATGACGTTTTTCAGGAACGTCTCTACGCCGACCATGTTGGGATTGTCGCGCAGGATTTGGTATCGTGGTCCAATCACATGGCCACGATAGTGGCTCAAAGTTTCAAGGAACAGCCCGTCCTTGTCTTTGAACTCCTTGTACATGCTGGCAGTATTCAGTCCGGTTTCATGCACTATGTCGCTGATCGACGTCGCCACGTATCCTTTCTGCCAAAACACGCCCATGGCCTTTTCGACCACGTCGTTGCGAGAGTATGACTTCGGTCTTCCCATCGCGGCATATTAAAATGATCGCTTGACAATCACAAGGCACGTTGACGTGCGCTCCCTAGTGCTCGAATTCAACTCTCAGATGCGAGGTTTTGGAGAACTCGCAGTCTGGGCATCAGTTGACAATGACTATTCGTCTACTCTGCAGCTTCATCTTGTGTCACACCTGTGTGTCACACCGCTCTAGTGTTTGCCTATCATGATGAACTGCTAGTGGGAACTGTCACGAAGCTCTGCCTCTGGTGATCTAAATTTCCCTGTGAATTCAGCACCTCAAAGTCTCCATGCCGAACCTGATCTGCCTTTTTTGTCAGATAGTCTTGCCTCTCACGAGAAATGAAAAAGCCGGCGCGTACGCCGGCATCAATTTTTCGATTGAAGGATTCTTCTGCTTCTAGAGGATGATGGCGGGAAGGGGGGCGGCTGCTGACAGAAAGCCAAGCCCCAAGACTATCCGGGTGCCGCGATCACTAATGCATTGTTCGAGAGTTTCAAGAAGCGACATTACCACAATCGAAACGATCAAGACGCCGACGGATATGACTAGAATCCAAAAAAGTGAAGTTTCCCATGTTCCGAGAACTAATGCGAAGATTAGTGCGTAGAAAACTAGATATCCATCGCGACCAAAGCTGCAAATCCAGCGCGCGACGTTGAAGGCGCTTGGCGATGACCGTGTGAGAAATTTTAGGCCAACGCCGAAGAAGAATGAAAATGCGAGCGGCAAGAAGGTTTTGGGGTCACCGAATGATACTACCTTCTTTAAGCCTTCCAGCTGCCCCCCTTGTGCTGCCCCAATGGTGGTGAAGACAACGACAAGGATGAGAAACCATAGAAGGGAAGTTGTGAAGGTTTTGCTAGCCGCGAAAAATTTCGACCTGAAGTGTTCCATTGTTGATCAGCCGTAATTGTTGAATTTATTCATGCAGATAGCAGTGTTCTTTTCTGTTCTCAATGAGGTGTTGCTGCGACGTTTAGACAACGTCGCTTCGCCTGAAAATCATGTTGGCGCGTGGGTCCAACGGTAGCGGCTTCGCCCCGCGATCAAGCTGGATCACAGCCTCGACGCCTGGCAGCCGCCGGTTCTTCGCTGCCAGGTCAACCACCGAGATATGGCTCTTGGAAAACCGCTCCATTGACTTGGCGCAGACGTACCTCCTTATGCGCCCGCTTTTCAGCTCCTCAACCTCGCGGGACTTCAGAACGCCTGTGTCCATAAGGCTCCGTATCGTTCGAATGTTGATGCCGAGGATCTTGGCCGCACGGGTCGGGCGAACGGTCCCCTCGTGATCCGTGGCGATGACCTCACGCAGCATGTCGAGCGAAACACGGAAATCTGGGAAACGTGCTGTGGCATGGTTGGCAACGCCCAGCGGAATCTGGTTTCTCAGGATGATTTCGATCACCCGTTCGGTCGGTATCCGAACCCGGTGAGAAGCCGTCGCGATGTCGAGCAGATCGTCCGTCCATGAAAGATCGGCACGCGTCCTCAACTTGCCGAGAAAGCCATCAAGATCGCGGGGGTGGTACATCGGCGAGGCATTCTTCTCGTCGAAGTACTTCTCGACCAGCCCTGGCTTCGTCAGTTTGGCCATCATGAAGCGCTCGACGCCGAGATATTTGCCTGCGTCAGTCGCGTTCATAAGGGTGTCGAAGTCTGTCGCGATGTCATTGATGATTGCCGTAGGCACATAGGCGTTCAGCACAAAACCCTGGCCGGAAGCATTCCGTTCCGCCAGACCCATCGATGCCAATCGCCGGGCAAGCTTCCAGCCAGACAGGCCGTACCTTGATCGTGCAGTTGATAGCGAGTGAACGTACTGCTCCGGGCATGGATGGCCCAGGACGATCGAACCTTCCGATATCGGGAAGTTGCGGAAGATGAACTCCCGGACCAGGTCGCGGATCTCATCGAACTGAGGGTCGTCGTCACGATGGCGCAGCCATTCGAAGAAGACGCGGTAGCGGGTCCGGTAGAGCGTGTTGTCGATTGGATGGGCGCGCTGGATGTCCTTTAGTTTCTGCCTGAAAGCATCGGGCCCGTGACGCAGCACTTCAAACCCCGCTGTGCCAGCAGTAGTCCATTGGGCGGCGGTTGTTGTTTCCCGCCGTGCCTTGGCGCCTCTTGTCAGCAGCAGCCCGAACCCTTCACAGGTTTGTGCCGCGACATGAAAAGGCAGACGGTCTAGCCACGAGTTTCCTGGACCTTCCTCAATCCTGTTCCTCAGATAGCGTTCGAAGACCAGGTCGCGTTCGTTTGCACCCTGCGGTTCGGGCGGGGAAAAGCCGGAAATCAGATGGATGAAATCGAACCTGTCCCTTGTTCCAGGCGCCTTGGGCAACGAAACAAGGTGGCAGTTGTGCGTGGCGCAGGTCCGGATCGAAGTCAGCTGCCATAACCCGAAGTGCGCAGCATCAGTATCGTGCATAGTGTCATGCAGGCATTGTGGACAGCCCATGAGAGCTGTCCGGCTGAAGGCCGTGAACTTGATTTCCTCCTGCCCTAGCCGGAACCAGCCGGGAGAGACAAGCTCTGGCGTGCTCCGTTGGAGCGCAGCAGGCTCGATACCAGCTAGTGCGGCCAGTCGCGCACAGTCTTCTTGGCACCCATTGGTCAGGCCGAGATAGTCGATCCCGAAATCGGAGACGAACAGGGCCATGCTTGGCACGCCATTCCGGCGTGCGAGGCGGGACGCAAGTGATGTTGCGGTTTCCCCCTGATGGAATTTCACATTCAGCGGTAGCGGCTTGATTGTTGAGAACATCATGTTCGGTTCTCCCGTGTGAACACCTGTCGTGCGTCAATTCGAAGGAAATCCGGCACGACGAATGGGTTGAATTCCGGATCGCAGGACGTGCGCAGATGGTATGCCCTTACGAAGTTGTTTCGGTTCAGTGTTTTCTGTTCTTGAAGCAAGGCGTCTTCGATGGCGGCCAGAATGAGCTCGATGACGAGGCCAAACTGGTTGGCGGCGGCATGCACGAGACGCTCTCCCTGCGTCAGCTCAAGAACATCTTCCTCAGGACCAAGCTGAGCCCGTTCGCAGAAACTCTCCAGAAGATCGACGACGTCTTCGCCATGGGCGGCCGGAGAAAGACTCTCGAAGCGTGTCGTTTTCATCCGCCTTGCCAACTGGGGATCGTGATTCAGGATATCCTCCAATTCGTTGGTGCCTGAAAGGATGATCCCGACAGGCCAGTCCTTGTCCGTCATCAACGTCTTGAGCATTGATGCGACTGCATTGAGTTCATGTTTGGTTCCTCGCGATGCGAGGTCCTGGGCCTCGTCGAGATGGACGAAAAGAACGCGCCGCTCCTTCAGGTGGTGGCGCACCAAATCCCAGATGTACCAAGCCTGCCGCTCAGTGCTGATCTGGTATCCGAGTGCACGCAGCAGGGTCTGCCCCAAGAATTTCAGTGTTGCGGGTGAGGGCACCCGCAAGCTGATGATCGTAGTCTTCCCACAGCCTTCGTCGGCTAACCTTCGGATTTGACCGTCTAGCAGAAATTCGATGGCGGCACTTTTCCCTGCGCCCGATGGCCCCGCGAGAGCGAGCCCGTGGGCTTCATTGACCATGCCAGCCGATAAGTCGGCGAGCCGCTTTTCGACCAGCATTTCGAAGCTAGCGGCGAGCGGGGTGTAGCGTTCGTGGTGAATGAAGCGGCCTCTTAGCACTGCAATGCGCTGAGCAGCTTGGGTGATGCGATTACTCCTCATCATCGAACCTCCAACGCTTACGACGCTCGCGCTGTTCTGGCGGATCGGATGGTTTGCTGGCCGGCGCTTCCGCTTCGTCCTGGCCGTTGCGCGGGGTAATGGAAATCGCATCATCGAGCAGATCTGTGCTAGGCGTAATCTGCCCCAATCGCATTTCGTCGGAAAGGATTGGGTAGTGAAGTGCAGCTTGAGACCGCTCTACCTCTTCATCAGTCACATGGAACGGCGTCAGTTCGCGAAGCGCGAAGGCCCGTCGGTTGGCCTCGGAAATTCTCTTGATGGCGCGCTGAACCTTGGGGGCATCCAATTCGACGCCACGCTTATGCTTGTGGCGCACGGACCGTATGCCTTCGCGGAGCTGTTCAAAGGAGATCCCGTCAAAGCCCGGTTGGTTGGCCATGGCGGGATACCAGGTCGCGCCTACACGGACGGCAATCCACCCAATGTCATGTAAGTCCGCCCTGATCTCGACCTCTCGTGTTGGTGAGTGAAGAAAGGCTTCTCGTAGTGCTTCGCAACTATAGGTCAGGCCTGCGAACATGACCCCATCACCACGTAATTTGCGGATCAATGGGCGCCCGAATGCTTTGCGTAAGGTAAGTCCGTCAGGAACCGGCGGTGTACCATGTTCCGAAACAAGCCGTGCCCAGGCTGCATTCGGCGTTTCCCCTTTGAGCGACCCATGCGGTTGATTGTGATAGATATCAACGATGTAGGTCAGCAGAATCTTGATTAGATCGTCATCGCAAAGACAGGCCAGCGTTTCTGAGGGATAGTCACCGCGCTCAACGGTATCGAAAAACGTGCGCCCTGCCAGCAATGGCATGAGCTGATGGCCCAGCGTGCGAAAGAATGACTCGATGAACCCTCTGAGCCAGGGGCGCCCTGCAGGAGGGAGATGGGCGGTGATCGCGAGTGAGCTCACTGTTCCCTGAAAATCATCGGAAACGAAGGCCGGCCCCATATCCGAGACAAGTGTTCCTATCCCACCGTGATGGTGCCAAGTGCTTTCGCATGCCGCTGCTTGAGCAAGGTGCGACTTGTCCTCGAAGATGTCGCGCAGCGCCCGGATCGCGTCGTCGGAGTTGGGGGTCTCAGCCAACCGCATAGAGACGACGCATTTCGTGGCACAATCGATTGCGATGTAAAGCCAGCGGCGTCCGGTCTCGAAGCGCTCTTGACGTTCGCGGGGGAGGTGGCTCCAAATCCCGGTCAGGGTCAGAAGAGAGATGACGTCGAGCCGGTTCTCGTCCATCTCGACGCGCTCCATCGGGCGGACAACGTCTGGCCCGTTACTGAACAGCGTGAAATGAGCCGCTGCAGCGGCTGCGCCGTGCCGCTTGGCATAGAGGTAGAATGGGTCTGCCATATCCAGGCGGCGCTGGATGCTCGAAGCAGACGGAATTGCCAAAGGAGCGGCGCCCGCATCTGCGCGTCGTCGATTTTCCTCATTGAAGAGGGCCTGGGTTTTCTTGATCGCTTGCACCCGCGTTGGGCGCTGCGTGTCAGCATAGATTTCCACGACCTGGTTCATCAGGGCTTCGGCGTGCGGACACCAGCGCCGGTCTCGGTTTCCAGAGCGGTAGGTGTCAGGGATGAGCGCGAGGGGCGAATAGCTCGACGCCTGATAGGCGCGTACCCACTGAAACGCGGTTCGGCTGCCGGGAATGCCTCGTATCGTGATGTCCTCGCCCGGCCGTGCTTTCTTGGGAGCAGCGGCACCTTCGCCGACAAGCCTCTGTGTTTCCGCTCCGAGCCGTGCTCGGGCTTGGTCATAAGCTTCTTGCGTGCGTTTGATGTCGCCCGCGGCTTCGAGAGCGAGGAAAGCGTCACAGAACGCCTTTCGCCAGATCACCAGCCGACTGACTTTTTCCGGCAGTTCGCTGATGACTTCTACCGGCTTGCTCCGGCGTATTTGCTGCGCCGCCCGGTCAAAATACCCCGCGAAATAGGTCGTGTCGGGCCGGCGCATCATCTCGGCAAGCTCCTGGTGGGAGAAAGCCTCAGTGATCCCCGGCTGCCCAACGCGCTCGAAGGTGCCGCCTGCATCGTTGATCTCCAGGGGGCGCATGGCGACGCCCGCCGTGGTGATCATGTCAGTTTTTGAGAAACGGAAACGAAGGGTCATGCGGCCACCTCCGTCAGAGAGGGGCGTGCCCAAGCGAGTGTTCGGGCTGCTTCTGCAGCCGCGCTCTTGTCGATGTGGTGATCGGTTACAAGCGAGATGCGGTCCGCAAAGGTTTTGGGGACCGCGGCCGCAACTGCCTCGAGCTCCGACGCAAAATTCAGCTTCAGGGCACGTTGCATGGGTTTGATCGCCACCGCGACACGCTCACCATCCTTCTTTGTGACGAGGAAGTCGAAGACATGCTGCGCCGACCGGCCATCGGCACCTACGTATGAGTGTCCGTCGTCAGAGGTTTTGGGCCAGTTGGCGGCGTGATCTAAGAGAGGGTCTGGCGCATCTGGTTGGTCAGATTAAGCGGCGGATTTGCGGTGAAGCAAGCGCCGGGTTTCGATGG